>CAYPTW010000001.1:0-57012 GCA_964413755.1 uncultured Thioalkalivibrio sp.
GCCTTTCCAGGCGGCCGGACAGTGAGCCATCGATGACCAGGTCGCCGGCGCGGATAATCGCGCCGCCGAGCAGTTTCGCGTCGGTGTCGCAGTGCAGCCGGACGTCGCGCCCGAGACGCTTCTTCAAGGAGGTGGCGAAGCTCTCCTGCTGGGCCGCGTCGAGTGCCACCGCGGACGTCACCTGTACGTCCACGACATTCTCCGCCTCGGCGCGCAGCAGTTCGAACTCCGCCGCGATCTCCGGCAGCCAGGCCATGCGGTCGTTCTCGGCCAGCAGCTTGAGGAAGCTGGTGCCGTGGACGCCGGCGCCCTCGCCACAGAGCTCGATGAACAGCTCCGCCAGCGCCTCGCGCGTCACCGCCGGGTTGCCGATCAGCGCCTGCACGCGCTCGTCGGCGGCGGCGATGGCGCCGCGGCCGAGGAACTCGGACCACGCCGCCAGCGCGTCCGCCTCATTGGCGATCTCGAACACCGCCCTGGCGTAGGGCCGCGCGACCGTCATCTTTTCTGCCATGGCTGCGCCTCTCCCCCGGCCGCGCTACAGCTGACCGGCCAGGCGGTCGAGCAGGTCGCGGTGGGCCGTGGCGTCGATCTCCTTCTCGAGCAGCTGCTTCGCGCCCGTCAGGGCGATCGCTGCAACCTCGCCGCGCAGCGTCTCGCGCGCACGGTTGGTTTCCTGCTCGATCTCCGCCCGGGCCTGCGCCAGCATGCGCTCGCCGGTAGCCTGGGCGTTCTCCTTCGCTTCCTCGACCAGCTCGGCGCCGCGGCGCTCCGCCTGCTCGATGATCTGCGCCGCCTGCTGGCGCGCCTCGCGCAGGCGCTCCGCCACCTGGGCGTCGGCCTCCTCGAGCGCCTTCTGGCCGCGGTCCGCGGCTGCCAGGCCCTCGGCGATCCGGGCGCGTCGTTCCTCCAGCGCCTGCATGACCGGCGGCCAGACGAACTTCTTGGTGAACCAGACGAAGACCAGGAAGGTCAGCATCTGGCCGAAGAGTGTCAGGTTAATGCCCACGATTCCGACTCCCGATCAGCTTGGTGTGCCGCCGGGGACGCGATGCGTCCCTCAGCTCCCGAGCGCGGCCAGCAGCGGGTTGGCGAACAGCAGCAGCGCGGCGAACGCGACACCGATGATGGCCAGCGCGTCGAGCAGGCCGGCGACGATGAACATGCGGATCTGCAGCATGTTGGCCATCTCCGGCTGGCGCGCAGCGCCCTCGAGGAACTTGCCGCCGAGCAGGCCGAAACCGATGCCGGTGCCGAGCGCCGCGAAGGCAAAAATGAGGCCCACGGCAAGCGCGGTAAAGGCCTGAACTGATGCAATTGCTTCCATGATCAATCTCCGTAGGAGGCAGGGTCTACAGGGGTGAAAATCAATGCTTCTCGTAAGCCAGCGCAATGTAAACGATGGTCAGCGTCATGAAGATGAACGCCTGCAGCGGGATCACGAGAATGTGGAAGATCGCCCAGGCGCTGCCGGGAAGCCACTGGATCCAGAAGGGCAGCATGGCGATCAGGATGAAAATGAGCTCGGCGGCATACAGGTTGCCGAACAGTCGCAGCGCGAGAGAGACCGGCTTGGCGATCATCTCCACGGTGTTGAGAATGAGGTTGAAGGGCACCAGCAGCGGGTTCTTGCCGAAGGGATGGAACAGGAATTCCTTGCCGAAGCCCGCGGCGCCCTTGCCCTTGATGCCGTAGTAGATGATCAGCGCCAGCACCGACAGCGACAGGCTGAAGGTGGCGCTCATGTCGGCCGACGGCACCACGCGCATGTACTCGATGCCGACCATCGCGGCGAGCACGGGGAACAGGTCCACCGGGATCAGGTCCATGAGGTTCCACAGGAACACCCACACGAAGATCGTCAGCGCCAGCGGCGCGAGCAGGTCCTTGGGGCCGTGGAAGGCGTCGCCCACCGACTTGTCGACGAACTCGAGGATCGTTTCGACGAAGTTCTGCATCTTGCCCGGCACCCCGGCGGTGACCGCGCGCGCGGCAGCGTAGAACACGCCGAGGAAGATCAGCCCGGTGACCCAGGACCAGAACAGGGTGTCGATGTGGATGGTCCAGAAGCCCTCTCCGACGGAGAGATGCTCGAGGTGATGCGTGACGTATTCTGTCGGAGAACTTGCCATGGCCGTCATCCACCAAAGCCCTGTCGATCACGTCGCGTAAACACCAGCGCCAGCCAGTTGACCACCAGGGTGGCGACGAACGTGACCACGAGCGGAACAAACACGTGGCTCAAAAAAATGGCTGCCGCCGAAAACAGGGCTACAGCCATCACCAATTTAAGGGTCTCCGCCTTGACGAAGGCCGCAAACATGGCCCGCGGACCGGCTTCAGCCGGGACCGCGAACACTCTCAATGCCATCCAGAGGCTCAGCACGACGCTGATTCCCCCTCCTGCGAGGGCTCCGAGCGCGGCGTCCCCGCCCATCGTCAGCCCGTAAAGGGCCGCGGCGACCAGGGTCACACCCGCTTGTCCGGCGATGATCTTTCCGGGTACTGAACCGACCCGCTGTTGCATGCCGAGAAACCCGGCCCTCAAAGCCCGAGGATTATAGCCAGATTCCGCAGTCGCAGCAAAGCCCGCAGGCCCTTTCGGCGGCACTTCTTGCCGCGCTGCGCTGTGGCGCGGGCCCACCTTTACTTAATGTGGCCGAGGATGCCCTCGAGCTCGTCGAGGCTGTTGTAACTGACCACCAGCTTGCCGCGCCCGCTGGTCGTGTGTTGCAGCGCTACCCTGGCGCCGAGCTTGTCCGCCAGCTCGCCCTCGAGGCGGCGGATGTCCGGGTCGCGCGCCGGCGCCGGGCCGGCCTTCTGCGGCGGGGCCTGCAGCTTCTTCACCAGCCGCTCGGTCTCGCGCACCGAGAGGCCCTTTTTCACCACGTCGCGCGCGGCGGCGGCCTGGGCCTTGGGGTCGGCCAGGCCGAGCAGGGCACGCGCATGGCCCATTTCCAGCTGCCGCCGCTCCACCAGCGCCTTCACTTCGTCGCCCAGCTCCAGCAGGCGCAGCAGGTTGCTCACCGCGGCGCGGGAGCGGCCGACGGCCTCGGCGGCCTGCTGATGGGTCATCTCGAACTCGCGGATGAGGCGGTCCAGGGCGCGGGATTCTTCCAGCGGGTTGAGGTTCTCGCGCTGGATATTCTCGATCAGCGCCATGGCCACGGCGGCCTCGTCCGGCACGTCGCGCACGATCACCGGGACCTTCTGCAGGCCGGCCAGCTGGGCGGCGCGCCAGCGGCGCTCGCCGGCGATGATCTCGAAGCGCACGCCTTCGGCAGTCTCGCGGATGGGGCGCACCACGATGGGCTGGACCACGCCCTGGGCCTTGATGGAGTCGGCCAGGTCTTCCAGCGATTCCTGGCGGATGTCGAGACGCGGCTGGTAGCGGCCGCGCTTCAGCAGCTCGACGGCCAGCTCCCGGTACTGCCCGGTATCGCGGCTCTCTGTGCTTTCCGCCCGCGCCGACGTCGACAGCAGGGCGTCCAGGCCGCGACCGAGGCGTTTCTTGACGGCCATGGGGCTCGAATCTCCGTGTAAGTCCAATCTTCCGCTACGCGGCGGCAGTGTACCGCAAGGCTCAGCCGTTACGCTGCGCCGCCTCGCCGCGACGGATCATCTCGCCGGCGAGCGCCAGGTAGGCCAGCGCACCACGGCTGGTCTTGTCGTGGAACAGCGCCGGCATGCCGAAACTCGGCGCCTCCGCGAGGCGCACGTTGCGCGGGATCACGGTGCGGAACACGCGTTCGCCGAAGTGCAGGATGAGCTGCGACGAGACCTCGTTGGCGAGGTTGTTGCGCGGGTCGAACATGGTGCGCAGGATGCCTTCGATACGCAGCTCCGGGTTCACCGCGTCGCGGATCTGCTCCACGGTGCCCACCAGGGCCGACAGTCCCTCCAGCGCGTAGTACTCGCACTGCATGGGGATCAGCACGCCGGTCGCGGCGGTGAGCGCGTTGACGGTCAGCATGTTGATCGAGGGCGGGCAGTCGATCAGCACGTAGTCGTAGTCCGCGGCGATGTCCTTGAGCGCCGTGCGCAGGCGGGTCTCGCGCCCGAACTCGTTGATCAGCCGCACCTCGGCGGTCGTCAGGTCGTCGTTGCCGGGAATCAGGTCGAAGCCGCCCGGATCGGTGCGTACCACGGCTGCGCGCGCCGGCGCCTCGCCCAGCAGCACGTCACAGGAGGAAGTCTCGACCGCCCGCTTGTCCACGCCCGAGCCCATGGTGGCGTTGCCCTGGGGATCGAGGTCCACCAGCAGCACGCGGCGCTTCGTCGCCGTGAGCGAAGCGGCCAGGTTCACCGCGGTCGTGGTCTTGCCCACGCCGCCCTTCTGGTTGGCGATTGCCAGTATGCGGGTCACTTGGGCGCTTCCTCGCGGCAGAATTCGAGCAGGTGCCGCTCGGCGCGCAGGCCCGGCACGGTGAGGCGATGCACGCTGTCGAGGCGCCAGCCGGGAGGCAGCGCCAACAGCTCGTTCTCCGGCAGCGTGCCCTTCATCGCCAGCAAGCGGCCACCCGGCTTGAGCTGGTGGCCGGCAGCGCGGATGAAATCGCCCACGGAAGCGAAGGCGCGGCTGACGACGCGGCAGAAGCCCTCGTCTTCCGCGTGGTCCTCGACGCGCGCGCGCACCACGCGCACGTTCTTCAGGCCGAGGCGGTCGACCGCGTGCTCGATGAAGCGGGTCTTCTTGCCGGAAGCGTCCAGCAGGACGAATTGCTGCCCGGGCCGCGCCATGGCGAGCACCAGGCCCGGCAGCCCGGCTCCGGTGCCGACGTCGAGCACCGGCCCCTCGTCCAGGAACGGCAACACCACCAGGCTGTCCAGCACGTGGCGCGTGACCATCTCTTCCGGGGCGCGCACCGCCGTGAGGTTGTAGGTGCCGTTCCACTTCTCCAGCAGCGCCACGTACTGCGCCAGCGCGGCGGCCAGCCCGGGGGGCTCCGCCAGGCGCAGGGCGGCCAGGCCGTGCTCGATCAGTTGCTGGATGCGGGATGTGTCCACCGGGACCCCTCGACGTGGGCCCGCAAGTATACCGAATCAACCGGCCCCGCCGCGCCGCCTGGCACGGCCGGGGCCGGTCGATGGCGCCGGGACGGGGCTAGATCTCGAGCGGCTGGGGACGCTCAGTCTGACGCGGCGCCGCGGGCACCACTCCCGGCATGCCGCCCGGGGTCATGCCGTGCGCCCCGCGGCCGGAATACGGGCAATAGTTCATGTTGCGGTGCGCCTCGCGCTGGGCCGGGGTCATGCCCTCCCACAGGCGGCGCATCTCGGCCACGTGGGCCTCCTTCTCCGCCTCGCTCATGCCGTGGGCGGCGGGCACGCCGGCGAGCCGCTGCATCGAGCCGGCGCGCACCTCGGCGCTGTAGTTGTCCCAGGCGGTGGAACCCAGCCAGGCCAGCGACACCACGGCGGCGCCGGCGATGAAACCCTTCAGCTGCATGGCACTCTCCTCGTCATAAGAATGTCTCGCAGGATTGTCTTCGTCGTCCGCCTGCGATCGGGTTCACCAGGCGCGGCCCGGGCGTTCAGCCGTCGACCAGCAGCGCCATGAACTCGTCCACCGGCGTCGCCTCGAGGCGCTGCTGGTCGGTGGATAGCGACTTCAGCGCCTTGAACTGGCGCTCGGACAGCTTGCCCTTCAGGCTTTGCTCGAACTTGCGCACCAGTGCCGGGATGCCCTCGGCGCGGCGCTTGCGGTGGCCTATGGGGTACTCGACTTCGACCCGGTCGGTGGAACTGCCGTCCTTGAAGATCACCTGCATCGCGTTGCCGATGTAGCGCTTGGCCGGGTCGTAGTAGTCGCGCGTGAAGCGCTCGTTCACGCGCACCGTCATCTTCTCGCGCAGCGCATCGATGCGCGGATCGCGCGCCACCTCGTCCTCGTAATCGGTCGCCGCCAGGCGGCCGAAGATGAGCGGGATGGCGGTCATGTACTGGATGCAATGGTCGCGATCGGCCGGGTTGTCCAGCGGCCCCGTCTTGTCGATGATCCGCGCGCCGGACTCCTGGGTCTCGATCACCACCTCTTTAACGTCGTCGAGGCGATCGTGCACTTCGGGATGCAGCGCCAGCGCCACCTCGACCGCCGTCTGGGCGTGAAACTCGGCCGGGAAGGAAATCTTGAACAGCACGTTCTCCATGACGTAGGTGCCGTAATCCTGCGGCACGGATAAGTCCTTGCCCTCGAACAGCACGTCCTGGAACCCCCATTGCGGCGCCGTCAGCGCCGAGGGATAGCCCATCTCCCCGCTGAGGGCCATCAACGCATGCCGCACGCCGCGGCTGGCAGCGTCGCCCGCCGCCCAGCTCTTGCGCGAGCCGGTGTTGGGCGCGTGGCGGTAGGTGCGCAGCGCGCCACCGTCGATCCACGCATTGGAGAGCGCGCTGATGATCTGGGCGCGCGTGCCGCCCAGCATTTTCGTGGCCACCGCCGTGGACGCGATGCGCACCAGCAGCACATGGTCGAGACCTACCCGGTTGAAGCTGTTCTCCAGCGCCAGCACGCCCTGGATCTCGTGCGCCTTGATCATCGCCTCGAGCACCGTGCGCATGGTCAGCGGTGCGTCGCCTTCGGCACTGCGCTGGCGCGACAGGTAGTCGGCCACGGCGAGGATGGCGCCGAGGTTGTCGGAGGGATGGCCCCACTCCGCCGCCAGCCAGGTGTCGTTGAAGTCCAGCCAGCGCACCAGGGCGCCGATGTTGAACGCGGCCTGCACCGGGTCGAGCTCCCAGTGCGTGCCGGGCACGCGCGCGCCGCCGGGCAGCGTGGCGCCCGGCACCACGGGGCCGAGCAGCCGGGTGCAGGCCGGGTAGTCCAGCGCCTGGAAGGCGCACGCCAGGCTGTCCTTCAGGCAGTAGCGTGCTGTCTCCAGCGCGGCGGCGCTGTCGATGACGTAACTGTCGACGTAGTCGGCAATGCCGACCAGGACCGGGTCCGGATCCGGCCGCCTGGCCGAGCGCCTGTCTTCGCTGGACATATCGTCTGTTGCTCGACGCTTGCCGTTGCCGGCGACGCGTTCAGTCGCGCTCGGCGATCGGCTTCCAGGCCTGCAGGCCGGGACCGACGTAATCGGCGCCCGGGCGGATGAGGCGGTTGTTGGCGCGCTGCTCCATCACGTGCGCCGACCAGCCGGTGGTGCGCGAGCACACGAAAATCGGCGTGAACAACGGCGTCGGGATGCCCATGAAGTGGTACGCGCTGGCCGAGTAGAAGTCGGCGTTCGGGAACAGCTTCTTCTCGTCCCACATCACCTTCTCGATGGCCTCGGACACCGGGTAGATCACGGTGTCGCCGCGCTCCTCAGAGAGCTTCTTGGCGAAGGTCTTGATGACCTTGTTGCGCGGGTCGGAGGTGGTGTAGACACGGTGGCCGAAGCCCATGATCTTTTCTTTGGCTGCGAGCATGGCGCGCACGCCCTGGTCCGCCGCTGCGGCGCTGTCGAAGCGCTCGATCAGCTCCATCGCCGCCTCGTTGGCGCCGCCGTGCAGCGGCCCGCGCAGGGCGCCGATGGCGCCGGTGATGGCGGAGTGGAAATCCGACAGCGTGGCGGCGATGACGCGCGCAGTGAAAGTCGAGGCATTGAACTCGTGCTCCGCGTAGAGGATCAGCGAGACATCCAGCACGCGGCGGTGGAAGTCCGACGGTGCCTTGCCGTGCAGCAGGTGCAGGAAGTGCCCGGCGACGCTGTCGTCGTCGGTCACGGTATCGATGCGCACGCCGTCCTGGTGGAAGCGCCACCAGTACAGCAGCATGGAGGGAAAGGCCGCCAGCAAACGGTCCGCCACCAGCACCTGCGGCTGGTTGTCGTTCTCCGGCTCGAAGTTGCCCAGCAGCGAGCAACCGCTGCGCAGCACGTCCATGGGATGCGCGTCGCCGGGGATCGCCTCCAGCGCCTGCTTCAAGGCGTCCGGCAGGTCGCGCAGGCCCTGCAGCCGGCTGATGAAGTCGGCCAGCTCGGCCTTGGTCGGCAGCTTGCCGTAATGCAACAGGTAGGCGACTTCTTCGAAGCACGCGTGCTCGGCCAGGTCGTAGATGTCGTAGCCGCGGTAGGTCAGGCCTGCGCCTTCCTTGCCCACGGTGCAGATCGCGGTTTCACCGGCGGTGACGCCCGCCAGGCCGCCTGCTTTCTTGTCCTTGCTCATTCTTTTTCTCCCTGGGTCGGTTGCGTCGCGCCGTCCGCCGCGAACAGCGCGTCGAGCTTCTGCTCGTAGTCGTGGTAGCCGAGCACGTCGTAGAGCTCGGCGCGGGTCTGCATGGCATCCAGCGACGCCCGCTGCGTACCCTCGCGGCGCAGGTCCTCGTACACCGCCAGCGCGGCCTTGCTCATGGCGCGGAAGGCCGACAGCGGGTAGAGCACCAGCTGTACGCCGGCTGCGCCGAGCTCCGTGGTGGTGAACAGCGGCGTCTTGCCGAACTCGGTGATGTTGCCCAGCACGGGCACGCTCACGGCCGCAGTGAACTGGCGGTACTCGTCGAGCGTGGTCAGCGCCTCGGCGAAGATCATGTCGGCGCCGGCCTCGACGTAGGCCTGGGCCCGCTCGATGGCCTGCGCCTGGCCTTCGACGGCGTGCGCATCGGTGCGCGCCATGATGCCGAAGGCGGGGTCCGTGCGGCCGTCCACCGCGGCGCGGATGCGGTCGCACATCTCGGCAGACGGGACCAGGGCCTTGCCGGGCCGGTGGCCGCAGCGCTTCGCCGAGACCTGGTCCTCCAGGTGCAGGGCCGCAGCGCCGGCGCGGATCATTTCTTTGACCGTGCGCCCGATGTTGAAGGCAGTGCCCCACCCGGTATCGGCGTCCACCAGCAGCGGCAGGTCGGTCGCTCCGGTGATACGCCGGATGTCCTCGCAGACGTCGTTGAGGCTGGTCATGCCGAGGTCCGGGAGGCCGAAGGAGGCGTTTGCCACGCCGGCCCCGGACAGGTAGAGGGCGCGGAACCCGGCGCGCTCCGCCAGCAGCGCGGAGTAGGCGTTGATGGTCCCGACCACCTGCAGCGGGCGTTCGGCCTCGAGGGCGGCGCGGAAGCGCACGCCGGCGGACTGGATGTCAGGCATGTCTCACTCCGATGGGGCAGTGCACCATTCTAGCTCATGCGGGCCGCGCTGCCGCGCTCCGGCCCGGTGCCACTCAGGCGCGCAGGTCGATGAGCGTGCGGCCGCGCACCGCGCCGTCGATATAGGCGTCGAACGCGCCGGCAATATCGCTCAATGCGACCACATTGTCGGCGATCTGTTGCAAATGTCGCGGTTTCAGGTCGCTCGCCAGGCGCTGCCACACCTGCAGTCGCAGGTCGCGCGGGGTGGCCACCGAGTTGATGCCGAGGATGTTGGCGCCGCGCAGGATGAACGGCATCACCGTGGTGTGCAGCTCGTGGCTCTGCGCCAGGCCGATGCTGGCGATCGAACCCCACCAGTCCATGGTGCGGGTCAGCCAGGCGAGGGTCTCACCACCGAGGTTGTCCACCGCGCCGGCCCAGGTCGCTTTCTCCAGCGGGCGCGTGCCCATCTCGAACTCGCCGCGCACCAGGACCTCGGCGGCGCCCAGCTGGCGCAGGTAGTCCGCCGATTCAGCCTTGCCGGTGAGGGCGCTGACGGCGTAGCCACGCCCTGCCAGCATGTCCAGCGCCAGGCTGCCCACGCCTCCGGTCGCCCCGGTGACGATCACCGGCCCCTTCTCCGGCGTCAGCCCGTTGTGCTCGAGGCGATGGATCGCCAGGCCGGCAGTGAACCCCGCCGTGCCGAGCTGCATCGCGGCGCGGGTATCGAGCCCGTCGGGCACGGGAATCACCCAGTCGGCGCGCACCCGGGAATACTCGGCATAGCCGCCATCGTGCTCCTCGCTCAGCCCGCAGCCCGTCACCAGCACCGGGTCGCCCGGCACGAACCGCGGGTCCTCGGAGCTGGCCACCTCGCCGGCCACGTCGATGCCGCCCACCAGGGGGAAGCGGCGCAGGATCCGCCCCTTGCCGGTAGCGGCCAGGGCGTCCTTGTAGTTGATGCTCGACCAGTGGCCGCGGATGACCACTTCGCCCGGCCCGAGGTCGTCCAGCGACAGGTCCTCGAGGCGCGCCTCGACGCCCTTGCCGGCCTGGTGGATGCGAAAAGCCTTGAAGTTACTCATGCATGGTCTCCGTGTTGCAGCCAGTGGGCCAGGCCCTGCGCGTTCAGCGCCAGGTCCATGCGCAGCACTTCTTCGCGGAACTCGGGGTCGGGATCGACGCCGTGCTCGTCCAGGCGCCGGAAAGTCCAGTCGCGCAGCGCGTCGCGTATCGAAGTCTCCGGGTTTGCGTCGTCGCGTCGTGCCCGCGCAATCTCGACGTAGGCGTCGAGGTCGCGGTGCAGCTGCGGCGCCAGCGCCGCCGGAGCATGGACGCAGCTGAAGTGCGTCAGGAACACCTGCGCCGGCTTGTAGGACAGGATGCGGTGGATGGTGGCGTGGGCCGCCTCGGGATCGAACTGCACCGGCGTGGTGGTGGGGAAGATGAAGGGGCCGGCATCGCTGTCCAGCTCGCGATAGGAGATGCCGAAGCAGTCGCCGGTGAAGACGCTGCCGGAGGCCGGGTCGACGATGCAGTAATGGTGGCGGGCATGGCCCTCCGTGTGGATGAATTCCACTTCCCGGTCGCCCAGCCGGAGGCGCTCACCGTCCTCCACGGTGCGAATCCGCTCGGACGGGATCGGGCGAATCTCGCCGTACAGGTCGCGGAAAGCCTCCTCGCCGTACACTGCGATGGAGCCCGCGATGAGCTTGGCCGGGTCTGCCATGTGCCGCGCTCCACGCGGGTGCAGCACGGCGGTGGCGTTCGGCAGCGCCGCCATCAGCTCTCCGGCCCCGCCCGCATGATCGAGGTGCACGTGCGTCACCCACACCCAGTCGACCTGTTCCGGGGCGAGGCCCTTCTCCTCCAGCGCCGCCAGCAACAGGGGCACCGAGTGCGTGGTGCCCGTGTCGACGAAGGCGGCGCGGTCACCCTGTACGACAAGGTGGCTGGCGTCCAGGCCGGGGCGCACGTACTCGGTGTCGATGGCCGTGATTCCCGCATCGAAATCGATCAGGCTGGGCTTGTGCACGTTCTCTCTCCCCCGCGAATTGACTCCCGGCCCGACCGCCGGGAGGCCCCCGATTGTGTCCCTTCCGGCCGCCGCGAGCAAAAAGCCCGTGCCTGCTGAACTGGTCCTGGTGCTCGGCGACCAGCTCGACGCCGACAGCCCGGCGCTCGCTGCCGCTGTGCGCGAGGACGCCGTGGTGCTGATGGTCGAGGCCGCGGGCGAGGCCACGCATGCCTGGAGCCACCAGCAGCGCATCGCGCTGTTTCTCGCCGCCATGCGCCACCATGCGGAAGCGTTGCGCAGCGCGGGCTGGACGGTGGATTACCAGGCGCTCGCGGCGGGACACGACACGCTTGCCGCCGGCCTGGCCGACGCCATCGCGCGCCACCGCCCGCGGCGGGTGCGCATGGTCGCGGCCGGGGAGTGGCGTGTGCAGGCCATGATCGAGTCGGCGTGTGCCGATGCGGGCGTCGCCTTGCAGGTGTACGAAGACGCGCACTTTTACTGCAGCCGGGAGGACTTTGCGCGCTGGGCGCGAGGCCGGAAGCAGCTGGTGATGGAGTTTTTCTATCGCGACATGCGCAAGCGATTCGATGTGTTAATGGACGACGGCAAGCCCGCCGGCGGCGCATGGAACTTCGACCAGGCCAACCGGCGCAGCTTCGGCCGCCAGGGCCCGGGCGCAGTCCCGCCGCCGCAGCGCTTCGCGCCCGACGCGCTCACGCGCGAGGTGCTGGCGGAGGTCGCAGCGCGCTTCGGCGATCACCCCGGCACGCTGGAGTCCTTCGGCTGGCCGGTCACCCCGGAACAGGCCACCGCCGCGCTGGAGGATTTCGTGGCGCGGCGCCTGCCGCTGTTCGGCCGCTACCAGGATGCCATGTGGCAGGGCGAGCCATGGCTCTACCACGCCCACATCGCGGCCGCCATGAACCTCAAGCTGCTCGACCCGCGGCGCGCGGTCGCGGCCGCCGTCGCAGCCTGGCACTCCGGGCACGCTCCGCTGGAGGCCGTGGAGGGCTTCGTGCGCCAGGTCCTCGGCTGGCGCGAGTTCATCCGTGGCGTGTACTGGCTGGAGATGCCCGGCTATGCCGCGCGCAACCATTTCGGGCACGAGCGCCCGCTGCCCGGCTTCTTCTGGCATGCGGACACGGAGCTGAACTGCCTGCGGCAATGCTTCGGCGACACGCTGGCGAACGGTTACGCCCACCACATCCAGCGCCTCATGGTGATCGGCAACTTCGCACTCCTGGCCGGCCTGGACCCGCACGCCGTGTGCGACTGGTTCCTCGGCATCTACGTCGACGCGGTGGAGTGGGTCGAACTGCCCAACACGCTCGGCATGGCGCTGCATGCCGACGGCGGCATCGTCGGCACCAAGCCCTACGTGGCGAGCGGCGCGTACATCAAGCGCATGAGCAATTACTGCGCCGGGTGCCGCTATGATCCGGGCCGGCGCAGCGGCGCGGATGCCTGTCCCTTCACCCTGCTGTACTGGGATTTCCTCGCGCGGAACCGCGAGCAGCTGGCGGCCAACCCGCGCATGGGCCTTGCGCTCAAGAACCTGGAGCGGATCGGGGCGGAGGAACTGGCCCAGACCAGGGCGGACGCGGCCGCTTTCCTGGAGACGCTCGCAGCCGGTTGAGTCGCCGGGGCCCAGCCATGCGGACCCCGGCCGACCGGGTCACTTCTTCGGCGTGGTCAGCCCGCGCATCGCAGCGTAGTAGGCGGCGAGGTCGGCGATATCGTCGTCCGACAGGCCGGCTGCCATCGGCGCCATCAGGGCGTTGTTGCGCTCGCCGCTGCGGTACTGCTTCAGCGCGTGTACCAGGTAATCGGCGTACTGTCCCGCCAGTACCGGGAAATTCGGCGCGGTACCGCGGCCGTCGTCACCGTGGCAGGCGACACAGGTGGCGGACTTGGCCTTGCCGAGCTCGGGATTGCCGGCGGCGGCGTGGCCCGCGACCAGCACTCCCGCGACGAGCAGGGCGGCGGGGAACATCTTGCGCGACATGCTCATTGTCCCTGCTCCTCGAACCACTTGGCGATCGCCTGGATCTCTTCTTCCGTCAGCGTGACCGCATTGGCGTGCATGGTGGAGTGCGGCCGGTCGCCGTTGGCGTAGGCCCGCAGCGCGTCAACGATGTATTGCGCATGCTGCCCGCCCAGCTTCGGCACGTGATAAGTCGGGTAGGCATTCTTGTAGCCCTTGATGGCATGACAGCCGAGGCAGGTCTCGACCGCTGCCGGTCGCTCCCCGGCAAGCGTCGTGCCCGAGGCCAGCAGGCCGGCCAGGGCCAGTCCGATCGTTACGGCGCGCGGTCGCATCGGCAAGCATCCTCCAGGTGAACGCGGTGGCGTTGAATCGCGGCGGTATGGTAATCAGGGGAAACCGAAAAAGCCAATCAGCCGCCGGCCAAGGAGAACGCCATGCTGCGCCTCAAACCCGCCTTTCTCGTCGCCTTGCTCGCCGGACTGCTCGTCGCCGCTCCCGCGTCCGCCGATGACGGCCCCACGGTGTCGGCGACCGGCACGGGACACGCCGAAGTGGCGCCCGACATCGCCGTGCTGCGTTTCGGCGTGACGGCGCGGCACAAGACTGTCGCCGCGGCGCGCGACGAAGTCGCGGCCGGCGTCGGCCGCCTCATCGAACTCGCCCGCAGTGTCGGCATTGCGGACGAGCACATCTCCACCGCGGCCCTGAACGTCCAGCCGGACACGGCGTGGAACCCGGAAACCCGCACCCAGGAGCACCGGGGCTTCGTCGTCAGCCGCCAGATCAGCTTCAAGCTGACCGAGATTTCCAGGCTGGGCGAGCTGTCGGAACGTGCGCTCGGGCTGGGCGTCACCGACGCCTCGCCGGCCGTGTTCGACACCTCCCGGCGCGACGAACTCGAGGCCGAGGCGCTGGCCGCGGGCGCTCGGGATGCCCGCGCGCGAGCCGTGGCGATGGCGACGGCGCTCGGCGCCGAGGTCGGGAAGGTGCAGAGCCTGAACGCGGTCGGCGGGTTTTCGCGGCCCCAGCCCGTGATGCGCGCCGCCATGGCCGAAGCCGACGGCATGGGCGGCGCAGAGACCTACGAGACCGGGCTGATCCGCGTCGAGGCGACGGTCAACGCCACCTTCGAACTGAAACCCTAGAGGGCGCGTGGCTCAGGGCCGCTGCAGCGAAACGAAACGGCTCGGGTGCACGTTGAGCGGGTTGTCCTCGATGCCGCGCACCCAGGGCTTGACCAGTTTCTTGCTGACGTAGAAATACAGCGGCATGAGCGGCGCGGCCTCGATCAGCCGCGCCTCTGCCTGGGCCAGCAGGCGCATACGGGTGGCAGCATCGCCGGCGGCAGCGGCAGCGCGCAGCAGGCGGTCGTACTCCGCGTCCGACCAGCCGGTGCCGTTCACCTGGCTGTCCGCGGCGAGGATGCCGAGGAAGCTGTCCGGCTGGGCGAAATCCGCGATCCAGCTGCCGCGATAGACCTGCGTCACGTCGCCCGCGCGCACGTTGCCCAGCAGCACGCGGAATTCCTCCCGCACCAGGTCAGTCTCGATGCCCAGGCCCTCACGCCAGAAGGCGCCCACCGCGACCGCCACCCGGTCGTGCAGCTCGCCGCTGTTGTAGCGGATCTCCAGGCGCAGGGGCTTGTCGGGGCCGTAGCCTGCCGCCGCCAGCAGCGCCCGGGCGCGCTCCAGGCGCGCGCTGCGCCGTTGCTCGCACAATTCATCGCGTGGTGGCGTGTAGCCGTGCAGGCCCGGCGGCACCAGGGTGCATGCCGGCAACTCGCCGGCCCCGACCACGCGCCTGGCGATCAGGTCGCGGTCGACCGCCAGCGACAGCGCCCGGCGCACGCGCGCATCGTCCAGCGGCGGCCGGCGCGTGTTGAAGCCGTAGAAATACACCGCCAGGTACGGGCTGATGCGCAGCTCCTCGGCGAGATGCTCCTGCAGCCAGGGGACGCGCGACACCGGCACCGTGTAGGTCATGTCGAGCTCGTCAGCGCGGTAGCGGGACAGCTCGCTGGCCTGGTCCGGCAGCGAGACGTAGCGCACCTGGTCCAGTGACACGGCATCCGCAGCCCGGTAATCCGCGTTGCGCAACAGCACCAGGTGGGAGCCGGGTACGCGCTCGCCGAGCCGGAACGCCCCGCTGGAGACCTTGCCGTCCGGGGGCACGTCGTCACGTCGCGGGCTGGCGGCCGGATGGGCCAGCAGCTCGTCCAGCCAGGGCGTCGGCTGCTGCAGCCCGATGTGCAAGGTGCGGGGATCCGCCGCGTGCACCGCCGGCCCAGCATCGCCGCCGCCCATGCCGCTGACCGCGCCGAACAGTTCGCGATGGGGCGAGGCGACGGCCGGCGCCGCCATCTGCCGGAACGCCAGCACGAAGTCCGCGGCCTGCACCGGGCGCCCGTCCGACCAGCGTGCGGCCGGGTCGAGCTCGAACACCCATTCCAGGCCGTCTGCCGAGACCTGCCAGCTGCGCGCCGCGCCCGGGATCACCCGCCCGCCGGGGTCCAGCGCGGTAAGCCCCTCGTGCAGGTCCCGCAAAACATTGAGTGCCGGCTCGCTGCGCGCCTGCAGCGGGTCGAGCGACTCCGGGTCTGCACTGTTGCCGCGCACGAATTCCGCCACGGCGACGCCGTCGCTCTGCGGTGCGGGATCGCGCGCGCAGCCCGGCAGCACGGCCAGGGCGATAAGCAGTGCCACTGCCTGGAGACGACCGCGCGGCGAGGGTGTGATCACGTCAGTAGCCGCGCTGCGCCACATCGATGGAAATGTTGCGCGTGTAGGTGCGGTTGAGAATGTTGGGCGCGTAGCCCCGCACCCAGGGCTTCACCATTTGCCTGGTGACGGGGTGGTACAGGGGAAGGATGGGCACGAACTCGAGCATGCGCCGCTCCGCCGCCTCCAGCAACGCGCGCCGCGCAGCGGGGTCCTGCTCCACGGCGGCGTCGCGCAACAGGCCTTCGTAGACGGGGTCGTCGTAGCCGGTGTCGCTCACCGCGCCGGTGGTCTTGAGGATCTCGAGAAAGTTGGAGGCGTCGTTGTAATCACCGCGCCACGACAGTCGCAGCACGCGCCACTGGTCCGGGTCCTTGCGCCGCGACAACATGACCCGGAACTCCTCGTTGTACAGCGTGCTCTCGACGCCGAGGTGCTGGCGCCACATCGAGGTCACCGCCACCGCCACGCGCCGCAGGTTCTCGTCGGTGTTGTAGTGCACCGTCAGCTGCAGCGGATTATCCGCGCCATAGCCGGCCTCGGCGAGCAGGGCGCGCGCCCGCTCGATGCGTTGCCCCATGTCCAGGTCGCGCCAGGCGAAGGACTGGGAGGTGTGGTTCAGCACGCCCGGCGGCACCAGGCCGTAGGCCGGGGCGTCACCGGAACTGAGCACCGCCTCCACCAGCTGCTCGCGGTCCACGGCCATCGCCAGGGCCTGGCGCACGCGCAGGTCGTCGGTTGGCGGCCGCAGCGTGTTGAACAACCAGTACTGGGTGGATAGCGCCGGCGTCAGGTACAGCTCGTCGCCGAGGTTCTCCTTCAGCCACTGGTAACGCGTCAGGGGAATCTGCGAGGTGTAGTCCAGCGCGTCCGTGCGGTAGTGGTTCAGTTCCGCCTCCGCCATGTCGAAGGCCATGAACCGCACCCGGTCCACCTGCGGGCGCTCGCGGAAGAACTCGTTGCGCACCAGTTGCACGTAACTCTGCGGCTCCCAGGCGTCCAGGCGATAGGCGCCGTTCGACACCATCCGGCCCGGACGGGCAAAGCCGTTGCCGTGCTCCGCCAGGCTGGGGCCGTGCACCGGGAAAGTGACGGGATGCGTGAGCAGGCCGAGCAGGTAGGGCGTGGGGCGCGCCAGCTTGAGCACCAGGCGATACGGCTCGGGCGCATGCACGCCGAGCGTCTCCGGCGGCGCATCGCCGGCGATGATGGCTCCCGCGCCGGCCACCGGCCGCAGCAGACCGGCCTCGGTGCTGGCGGTGGCCGGATCCACGGCGCGGCGAAACCCGGCGACGAAATCGGCCGCGGTCAAGGCGTCCCCGTTCGACCAGCGCCCGTCCGGCCGCAGCATGAAGGTCCACTCGAGGCCGTCGTCGCTCACCGTCCAGGACGATGCCGCGCCCGGCACCAGCTCCCCGGTGCTGGTCTCGGCTACCAGGCCCTCGTAGAGATCGCGAATGACGTCGCGGCTGTTCTCGTCCTGGGCGCGCTGCGGGTCCAGCGTCGCCGGCTCCGGCCCGTTGCCGCGCCGGAACACGACGGGTGCGGCCTCTGCGGCGTCCCGGGCTTCCGGTGCCGGCGCCCGTTCGCAGCCGGCCGCCGCGCACGCCAGCAGCCAGGCGAGTCCCAGCGCGAGCGCGCGCCTCATGCCACCGCCCCGTCCGGACCCTGCCGGCGTTTCAGGTGCACCATCAGCAGCGACACCGCCGCCGGCGTGACGCCGGGCAACCGCGCCGCCTGGCCGAGGGTGGCCGGACGGGCTTCAGCCAGCTTCTGCCGCACCTCGTGCGACAGGCCGCGCACCGCAGCGTAATCGAGATCGTCCGGCAGGGGTGCCGTTTCGTGGCGCCGCTGGCGCTCGATTTCCTGTTGCTGGCGCCGGATGTAGCCGTCGTAGCGCGTCCGCACCTCGATCTGGCGCGCGATCTCGGGCGTGGCGCCGGGCGGCTCAACGCAACCGAGCGCCACCAGGTCCGGGTACGACACCTCCGGTCGGCGCAGCAGGTCCAGGGCGGTGGTCTCGCGGCTCGGCGCTCCGCCCGGAAACGCGGCGGCGCGCTCCGGGTCGAGCGCTTCGGGCCGCACCCGGGCGCGGGCGAGACGCTCCGTTTCCGCCGCCACGGCCGCCTGCTTGTGCGCGAAGGCCGTCCAGCGCGTGTCGTCCACCAGGCCGAGCTCGCGGCCCTGCGGCGTGAGGCGCTCGTCGGCATTGTCTTCGCGCAGCATGAGGCGGTACTCGGCCCGGCTGGTGAACATCCGGTAAGGCTCCGTCGTGCCGCGCGTCACCAGGTCATCGACGAGCACGCCGAGGTAGGCCTCGTGACGGCCCGGCACCCACGGCGCCTCGTCACGCAGGCCGCGCACCGCATTCACACCGGCGAGCAGCCCCTGCGCCGCGGCCTCTTCGTAGCCGGTGGTGCCATTGATCTGGCCGGCGAAAAACAGGCCCTCGAAATGGCGCGTCTCGAGGCTCGGACGCAGGTCGCGCGGATCGAAGTAGTCGTACTCGATGGCGTAGCCGGGACGGGTGATGTGGGCGCGCTCGAAACCCGGGATGCTGCGCACCAGGTCGTGCTGCACGTCGAAGGGCAGGCTGGTGGAAATACCGTTCGGATACACCTCGCGGCTGTCCAGCCCCTCCGGCTCGACGAACACCTGGTGCGACGGCTTGTCGGCGAAGCGGGTGATCTTGTCCTCGACCGAGGGACAGTACCGCGGGCCGACGCCTTCGATGGTGCCGCTGTACATCGGCGAGCGATGCAACGCGGCACGGATGATGTCATGCGTCTGCTCGGTGGTGTGCGTGATCCAGCACGGCACCTGGCGCGGATGGTCCGCATGCCGGCCGAGGAAGCTGAACACGGGCCGCGGTTCATCGCCCGGCTGCTGCTGCATGGCATCGTAATCGAGGCTGCGGGCGTCCAGCCGCGGCGGCGTCCCGGTCTTCAGGCGGCCCACCCGCAGTGGCAATTCCCGCAGCCGCGCCGCGAGCCGGTTCGATGGCGCATCCCCGGCGCGCCCGCCGGCATGCTGCGCCTCGCCGACGTGAATGCGCCCGCCGAGGAAAGTGCCCGCGGTCAGCACCACCGCGCGGGCGCGGAACGACAAGCCCATGTCGGTGACCACCCCGGCCACGCGCTCGCCCTCGAGCAGCAGGTCGGCAGCGCCCTGCTGGAACAGCACCAGGTTCGGCTGCGCCTCCACCATGCGGCGGATCGCGGCGCGGTACAGGGCGCGGTCGGCCTGCGCGCGCGTGGCGCGTACCGCCGGGCCCTTGCGCGCGTTGAGCGTGCGGAAATGAATCCCCGCGCAGTCCGCAGCCCGCGCCATGGCACCCCCGAGGGCGTCGATCTCGCGCGCCAGGTGCCCCTTGCCGATGCCGCCGATGGCCGGGTTGCAGCTCATCTGGCCGATGGTCTCGATGTTGTGCGTCAACAGCAGGGTGCGCGCGCCCATGCGGGCGGCCGCCAGGGCCGCCTCGGTGCCGGCGTGGCCGCCGCCGATGACGATTACTTCGAATGCCTGCGGATGCTGCAAAGCGCGGGTACCGCCGTTTCCTGAAGGGCTTTCCGGGCGCCAATGATACCCGCGCGTCGCCCGCGCGACAGCGGGCACCGGCCGGCACGGGGCGCGTATCTGAGAATGGGGTCACAGACGGGGCCCGCCCCCGAGGTCAATCTTCGGGGTCGCGGGTCGATGAACAGGCCCGGGGGTTTCCAGGGGGACGGAACTTGGGCCAGCCGGCAGCGGTGGAGCATGCCAAAGAAATAAAGGCGCAGATGGATGCGCGCCTGGCGGTGCGCCTGCGCCGCTTCCACATGGCGCTCGCTTCATACGCCCTGTGGACCGTGATTGCGCTGGTCGCCTGGGCGGGCGGCCTCATCGCCATGCCGGTCTGGCTGATGGTGGCGATGGTTGCCGGGGTCACGCTGTCCAACGCCTGGTTCTGGTACATGCTCAGCTCCGGCCGCAGCCTGAGTTACGCCGACCCGTCCATGACCAAGGCGCAGGTGATGCTGGGGCTGTTCTGGATCCTGGTCGTCATCGGCGCATCGCACAAGGACCGCAGCCTGATGATGGTCGTCTACATCGTCATCATGCTGTTCGGCATCTTCCGCCTCGATCGCGAGGACTTCCTCCGGCTCACGGGTCTCGCGCTGGTCGGTTACATCGTGGTGGTGGCCGCCGACCTGGCGGTGCGTGAAGTCCAGGTCGACATGTTCACCGAGGCCGTGCGTTTCCTGGTGCTGACCTCCTGCCTGTTGTGGTGCACCTTCTTCGGCTCACACGTGGCGCAGCTGCGCGCCACGCTGCGGCGCCAGAACGACGCCTTGCAGCAGCACGTCAAGGATGCCGAGCGCATTGCCGAGCGCGATCACCTGACCTCGGCCTACAACCGGCGCTACATCATGCAGGCCCTGGAGCAGGAGCGCTCGCGTTCCGAACGGCGCCATGCGCCCTTCGCCATCATCATTTTCGACCTCGATCACTTCAAGAACATCAACGATCATCACGGCCATGTCACCGGTGATCGCGTGCTCAGCCGTTTCGCCCAGGTCGCACGGCGCGAGCTGCGCGCCGTGGACGTCATTTCACCGGGACGACGACGCCATGCTTTCGGTCGTTTCGGCGGCGAGGAGTTCATCGCCCTGCTGCCCGAGACCGGGCTGGAAGGCGCACGGCACTGCGCCGAGCGCATGCAGGAAGTGATGGCCGAGGAACGCTTCGAAAACGGCATCTCGGTAACGTTCTCCGCCGGCATCGCCGTGTACCGCTACGGCGAGACCATCGAGCAGACACTCAGCCGTGCCGACGACGCGCTTTATCGCGCCAAGAATGCCGGCCGCAACCGTGTCTACGAAGAGAAGCCGGCCTCGCGGCCGAACAAGGTCGTGCGCCTGGTGCAGCGCGACTGAGCAACGGCGCGCGACGGACTCATTTACCGATACAGAACTCGCTGAAGATCCGCCCGAGCAGGTCCTCGGTGCTGACCCGGCCGGTGATCTCTCCAAGCGCATCCTGCGCCTGGCGCAGCTCCTCGGCGGCCAGCTCCGGCGCATGTCCGGCGTGCAGCAGCGCAAGCGCCCTCTCCGTGGCGGCTGCGGCGCCGTCCAGCGCCTCCAGGTGCCGCCGCCGCGCAGCGAAACTGCCGCCCTCGCCGCTGGTGTGCCCGGCGAACGCCCGCAGGCGCTCTCGCAGCAGGTCCATTCCCGCGCCGGTCAACGCCGAAAGCCGCAGGTATTCGGTGCCGTCGGCCGCTGTTTCGGGTCCGGCCGGCAGGCCCAGCAAGTCGGTCTTGTTACGCACCGTGAGCACGGGGATGCCCGCGGGCAGCTCGAGCGGTTCGCCCCCCGCGCCGGCCCGGTCGCCATCCTCCACCAGCAGCACCAGGTCCGCCCGCGCCATGGCCTCGCGCGCACGGCGGATGCCCTCCTGCTCGACACGGTCTGCCTCCGCGCGCAAGCCCGCGGTGTCGATGACCCGCACCGGCATGCCGTCGATGAGAATGTCCTCGCGCACCAGGTCCCGCGTCGTGCCCGGCAATTCGGTCACGATCGCCGCCTCGTAGCCGGCAAGGCGATTCAACAGGCTCGACTTGCCGGCGTTGGGCCGTCCGGCAATCACCAGCGTGAGGCCGTCGCGCAGCACCCGGCCGCGGTCGGCCGCCCGGCGCACTGCCACGAGCTCCTGCAGCAGGCTGTCGAGCTGGTGCTCGAGCTCGGGATCGTCCAGGTCGTCCACGCCTTCTTCCGGAAAATCCAGCCCGGCCTCGAGCCGGATGCGCAGGCGCGTCAGTTGTTCCACCAGTGCCGTGACGCGCGCGGAGAACTCGCCTTCCAGCGACCGTAACGCGGCGCGCGCCGCTTCCGCCGAGGCGCTGGCGATGAGGTCGGCGATGGCCTCGGCCTGCGCCAGGTCGAGGCGGCCGTTGAGGAAAGCGCGCCGGGTGAATTCACCCGGCCCGGCTTCGCGCGCCCCCAGCGCCACCAGCCCGCGCACCAGCAGGGTCGCCACCACCGGGCTGCCGTGCAGCTGGAATTCGACGCTGTCTTCGCCGGTGAAGGAACGGGGTCCGGGAAACACCAGCACGAGGCCGCGGTCGAGCGGTTCGCCGTCGATGCACAACTCGCGCAGGGCCGCATGACGGGCCGGCGGCAGGGCCCCCGCGACGCGTGCGGCGAGGGGCAGTGCCGCGGCACCGGAGAGCCGCACGATGCACACGCCGCCGCGCCCTGGCGGCGTGACCGGTGCGACGATCGTGTCGCCCGCGGCGAGGACGCTCACGGGGTGGCCGCGGCGGCCCGGCGCGACGCTATGCGCCGCCCGCCTCGACGACCTTGTTGATGCGCCACTGCTGCAGGATGGCGAGCAGGTTGTTGACGAACCAGTACAGCACCAGCCCCGCCGGGAAGAAGGCAAAGAACACCGTGAAGATCACCGGCAGGAGCTGCATGATCTTCGCCTGCACCGGGTCGGGCGGGGCGGGGTTCAGCTTCTGCTGGAACCACATGGTGACGCCCATCAGCAACGGCAGGATAAAGAAGGGATCGCGCTCGGACAGGTCCTGGATCCACAGCGCGAACGGCGCCTGGCGCATCTCCACGCTTTCCAGCAGCACCCAGTACAGCGCCAGGAACACCGGCATCTGCACCAGGATGGGCAGGCAGCCCGCGGCCGGATTGACCTTCTCCTTCTTGTACAGCTCCATCATCGCCTGCGACAGTTTCTGGCGATCGTCGGCGTAGCGTTCCTGCAGCGCTTTCATGCGCGGCTGCAGCTTGCGCATCTTGGCCATGGACTTGCCGCTGGTCTCCGACAGCTTGTAGAACACCAGCTTGATCAGCACCGTCATGAGGATGATGGCCCAGCCCCAGTTGCCGACCAGGTCGTGGATCTGGGACAGCAGCCAGAACAGCGGCTGGGAGATGACGGTCAACCAGCCGTAGTCGACCGTCAGGCGCAACCTGGGGGCCGTCGCCTCGAGCTGGTCCTGCAACTTCGGGCCGACGAAGTACTGGTCGTTGAATACGGCCGTCTGCCCGGGCGGCACTGCCTTGGGCATCCCGACGGCTGTCAGGGTATACAAGCCCGCCGGGGTCGAATTGGCGCTGAACTGGGCCCGGCCGCCGGGCACCGCGGCGGTCAGGAAATGATGCTCGATGGACGCCACCCAGCCGGCTTCGGTAGTGAACTCGAGGCCCGTCTGGGCGAGATCACCGACATCCAGCTTCTCGTACTTTTCCCCGTTGAAAGTCACCGGGCCACGGAAGGAGTAGCTCTCCACGTTGGTCAGGCTGCGTCCGGGCGGGTCATGCAGGCGCCGGATCTGCAGGTAGCTGGCACCGTCCCAGGGCGCCTCGCTGTCGTTCTGCAGCCGCTGCTCCAGTACCACGGCATAGCTGCCGCGCTCGAAGCGCCAGGTCTTGGTGACCACCACGCCGTCTGCCAGCGTCGCGGTGAGCGGGACTTCCAGCACGTCCTGGCCGGGCTCCAGCGTGTATTCCATCCGCGGCGCGCTGAACAGGGTGTCCGAGCGCGTGGACGCAGCGGGTGCCCGCGCCGTCAGTCCGGAGCGGAACACGTAGAGACCGTCGGCGGTCGGGTCGAGGAGCTGCACCGGTACGTCGGGCGCGTTCTTGTGCACCGGGTACTCGGGCAGCAGGGCTTTCACCAGGTCGCCGCCGCGCGGGCTGATCTCCAGTTCCAGCACATCCGTGGTCACGCGGATGCGCTGCTCCGACGCCGGGGCCGTCTCGGCCGCGCCGGGGAGTGCGCGCGCCTCGGCGCCGGCCGCGGCCGGCGGCGGCGGCACGTCGCTGGCGCCCGCGTCCTCGGGTAAGGACGGGGCGGCTGCACCTGCGTCGGCGCCCGGTGCCTGGAGGGGGTCAGCGCTCTCCGCGGCGGCAGGCGGCGGCGGCGGACGCTGGTCCTGCAGGAATGCGGTGTAGTTCAACCACACCAGCAGCGCGAGGGCGATCCAGAGAAATACTCGCTGGTTATCCATGAGCTTGCGGGGTTCCTCAGGCGGTGGGCTGACGCGGCGGCACAGGGTCGTGGCCGGCGTCGCCCCAGGGATGGCAGCGACCGATGCGGCGCAGGGCCAGCCACGATCCGCGCGCGAGTCCGTGGGTGCGGAGCGCCTCGATGGCGTACTCGGAGCAGGTGGGATGGAAACGGCAGTTGTTGCCCAGCAGGGGGCTCAACAACAACTGGTAACCGCGGATCAGGAAGATCGCGATGCTTCGCATGTACGTGCCGTCCGTTCCAACAAGGCTTCGATGCTCGCCGTGAGCTCTCGATTGTCGCATGCCGCGGCGCCCGGTCGCGCCATCACGACGATGTCCACCACCGGCAGGTCCGGTCGGCGACGGAAACATTCTCTCACGAGACGCTTGATGCGATTCCGTTGCACTGCCCGCCGCGAGACCTTGCGCGAGATGGCCAGCCCTAAGCGGGGCAAGGGGCCGGTTCCGGGCGCGAAAACGAGAGAGAAATAGCGGTCCCCATGACGGCGTCCAGTCCTGAAAACCCTGCCGAACTCCGGCGGGGACAACAGGCGCTGCTGGCGAGCGAACGCGAACGGGCGCCGGGTGGCCTCGTGCTCGCCGCCTGCAGACGGGCCGTCGGCCCGCAGCTCAGACAGCGAGTCGGGCGCGGCCCTTGGCGCGCCGGCGCGAGAGCACCTGCCGGCCGTTCTTGGTGGCCATGCGGGCACGGAAGCCATGCGTACGCTTGCGGCGCAGATTGCTCGGTTGATAAGTGCGTTTCATCGTACTGATTCCGTCCGAGAAGTACCGGCGGCCGGCCCCGGCGGGACCTGCCAAAAAGACGCGGAAGCGTACTTGCAGGGCGGTGCGCTGTCAACCGAGACCCGGCGCGGCAGAGGTGGCTGGCGGCCTGTGGATAACCCGGGCGCGGCAAGATAGACTGCGGCTCTCTCCGGCAACCCCGACAACACGACGCACAGGACGCAAAGTGGCGGCCGCCTGGCATCAATGTCTCAACAGGCTCAGGAACGAACTGTCCCCGGACCAGTTCAACACCTACGTCGCCCCCCTGCAGGCGATCAGCGAGGGTAATTCCCTGCGTTTGCTGGCGCCGAACCCCTACGTCGTGGCGTGGTTGCGCCAGCATTGCCTGGAGCGGATCCGCGAGCTGGCACGCACGCCCGACGACGGCAGCGCCTCGCTCGACGTTTCCATCGACGTGGGTTCGCGCATGACAGGCGCCAGTATGGAGGTCGTCTCCGGCACGCGGGCGACGCCGGCGCCGGTCGCACCGCCGCGCAGCGAGTTTCTCAGCGGCGCGCGGCTGAACCCCGACTTCACTTTCGACAGCTTCGTCGAGGGCAAGAGCAACCAGCTGGCCAAAGCCGGTGCTTTCCAGGTGGCCGAGAACCCGGGCGGCTCATACAACCCGCTGTTCCTGTACGGCGGTGTCGGGCTGGGCAAGACGCACCTGATGCATGCCATCGGCAACAGCATCCTGGCCCGCAACCCGGGGGCGCGCGTCGCTTACGTCCACTCCGAGCGCTTCGTCAGCGACATGGTGCGGGCGCTGCAAAACAACCGCATCGACGAGTTCAAGCGCAGCTACCGCTCCTTGAACGCGCTGCTCATCGACGATATCCAGTTTTTCGCCGGGAAAGACCGCTCCCAGGAGGAGTTCTTCCACACCTTCAATGCGCTGTTCGAGGAACGCCAGCAGATCGTGCTGTCGTGCGACCGCTACCCGAAGGAAGTCGACGGCCTCGAGGACCGCCTCAAGACCCGCTTCGGCTGGGGCCTGACGGTCGCCATCGAGGCGCCGGAGCTGGAGACCAGCGTGGCGATCCTGATGAAAAAGGCGAGCCAGGAGGGAGTGACTCTGCCCTCCGAGGTGGCTTTCCTCATCGCCAAGCGCATCCGCTCCAACGTCAGGGAACTCGAAGGGGCGCTGCGCCGCGTGATCGCCACCTCGCGTTTCCTGGACCGGGAAATCACCATGGATTTCGCCAAAAAGGCACTCGGTGACCTCCTGTCCCTGCAAGACCGCCTGGTGACCATCGAGAACATCCAGAAGACGGTGGCGCAGTATTACAAGATCCGCGTGGCGGACCTGATGTCGAAACGGCGCAACCGGGCGGTGGCCAGGCCGCGGCAGATCGCGATGTCGCTGGCAAAGGAACTGACGGAACGCAGCTACCCGGAAATCGGCGATGCCTTCGGCGGCAAGGACCACACCACGGTGCTGCATGCCTGCAAGCGGATCAAGGAACTTCGGGAAAGCGACACGCGGGTAAGAGAGGATTACGCAAACCTGTTGAGAACCCTGACGGCTTGATGTGCACAAGCTGTGGATAACTTGCACGGGAAAAAGCATCCACAGGTCGTCCACAGGCTGTCGGCGCGGCCACGGTCACTTGCCCACACGCTTTGATGGCACTTAACTTATTGTTTTAATTAGATTTA
Source organism: uncultured Thioalkalivibrio sp. (assembly GCA_964413755.1). Taxonomy (GTDB): domain Bacteria; phylum Pseudomonadota; class Gammaproteobacteria; order Steroidobacterales; family XN24; genus XN24. The sequence goes on from CAYPTW010000001.1 coordinate 26,219, forward strand.
TTTGAGTATTCCCGGAATTCCGCCGGGCTAACAATAGTAATAACAGTCTTTATCTATATACCTTAATACTATTAGTGAACAGGTGAACCGATGAAGTTCAGCGCACCCAGAGAGACCCTGCTTGAACCCCTCCAGGCCGTCATCGGTGTGGTCGAACGGCGCCAGACGATGCCGGTACTGGCGAACGTGCTCGTCAGCGTGAAGGAAGGAGAAGGTCTGGCGGTTACCGCCACCGACCTGGAAGTGGAGCTGGTCGCCCGAGTGGAAGTCGCAGTGGACAAGGGTGGCGAAATCACGGTGCCGGGGCGCAAGCTGCTGGATATCTGCCGGGCCCTGCCGGAAGGGGCATCTGTCAGCTTCAGCCTCTCCGGAGAGAAAGTGACGGTGCGCTCCGGTCGCAGCCGGTTCACCTTGTCGACATTGCCGGCCGGGGACTTCCCCGTGGTTGAAGACATCAAGGCGCAGCAGAAGCTGACGCTGCCGCAGGAGCTCCTGCACCGGCTGATCGAGAAGACCCAGTTCTCCATGGCGAACCAGGACGTGCGCTATTACCTGAACGGCATGCTGCTGGAAGTTGCCGATGCGATCGTGCGCAGCGTCGCCACCGACGGCCACCGCCTGGCATTGTGTGAGCTGACGGTGAAGGGCATGGATTCGACGCCGCAGCAGGTTATTTTGCCGCGCAAGGGCGTGCTCGAGCTGCAACGACTCATGGGAAGCGAAGGTGACTGCACCCTGGAGATCGGCACCAATCACCTGCGCGTGGCGCTGCCCGGGATCCAGTTGACCTCCAAGCTGATCGACGGACGCTTCCCGGACTACGAGCGCGTCATCCCCAAGGAGAGCGAGGCGCCGATGCTTGCCGACCGGGTGCAGCTCGCCGAGTGCCTGGGACGGATCCGGATCCTGGCCAACGAAAAGTACAAGGGCGTCAGGGTCGAGTTGAAGCCGGGCAGCGTCACTGTGCAGGCGCATAACCCGGAGCAGGAAGAGGCCGAGGAGGAAATCGAGGTGCAATACGACGGCGCCGAGATGGAAATCGGTTTCAACGTGGAATACCTGATCGCTGCATTGCGCGCTTTGGACGACGAGCAGGTCCGCCTCGAGTTTCGCGATTCGGCCAGCAGTTGCCTCATCCAGGATCCCGAGCGCCGCGATTGCAAGTACGTCGTGATGCCGATGCGGCTATAGGCTCCACATGGGGCTGAAAAGCCTGAAGATCGGCCAATTCCGGTGTTTTGAAGACGCAGAACTGGAGCCGGTTCCCGGCATCAACCTGGTAACGGGAATGAACGCCTCGGGCAAGACCAGCTTGCTCGAGGCGATTTTCTTGCTGGGCCGCGGCCGGTCTTTCCGCAGCGCCAGGCGGGAAGCACTCATCCGCGAAGGGGCCGATCGCCTGCGAGCCGTGGCCAGGGTGGCTGACGGCCGGGTACTTGGGATGGAAGTGAGTCGAGACGCCTGGGTAGCGCGCGCCGGTGGCGACGCGGTTACGCAGCTGTCACAGCTCTCTGACTGGCTCGCCGTGCAAGTCATGGATCCGGAGGTGCACCGGCTGGTGCAGGAAGGCCCCGGGGAGCGGCGGCGCTACCTCGACTGGGCGACGTTTCACGTGAAACCCGGTTTCCTCGAGGCCTGGCGCAATTACCAGCGGGCACTCCGACAGAGGAATTCGGCTCTCAAAGCCGGCCAGCCCGATACCGCGGTGGAGCTCTGGGAACGGACTCTGATCAGTGAAGGAGAGCGCCTGGACGAGTACCGCAGCGAGACCGTGCGCGCCTTGCAGGAGCCGGTGCGGCAGGTGGCTGAGAAGCTGCTGGGCGTAGAGGTCGCGATCGAGTACCGGCCCGGGCATCCCCAGGGAACCAGTCTTGCCGAAGCCCTGGCGGCGCACCGGCCGCGCGATCGCAAGGCCGGGATGACGCAGGTGGGCCCGCATCGGGCCGATCTTCACTTGAGGCTGGATGATCACAAGGCACGCGGCTGGGTGTCTCGAGGCCAGCAAAAACTGCTTGCGGCGTCGCTGGTGCTGGGCCAGGCAGAGTTGCTGGCGCCGATCTGGGGCGGGCGCGGCGTGCTCCTGATCGACGACCCGGCCGCGGAGCTGGACCGCTCTCGCTGTGAGGCGTTACTCGGGCTGATCGCGCAGAGCCCGTTCCAGGTCTTCGTTACGGCACTGGATGCCGAGGCCCTGCCAGGCTTCCAGGCGGACGCCACGTTTCACGTGGAACAAGGGAAAGTGCGTCGGGTGGTATAATGTCGCGATTTCCCTGGACCAGCGAACACCATGACCGACACCCGGACTTACGACTCAAGAAACATCAAGGTGCTCAAGGGCTTGGATGCTGTGCGCAAGCGTCCCGGCATGTACATCGGTGACACCGATGACGGCACCGGGCTGCACCACATGGTGTTCGAGGTGGTGGACAACTCGATCGACGAGGCTCTCGCCGGTTACTGCTCCACCGTCACGGTGACCATCCATGCCGACGAGTCGGTCACCGTGTCCGATGACGGCCGCGGTGTGCCCGTCGACATGCACCCCGAGGAAGGACGGTCCGCCGCCGAGGTGATCATGACCGTCCTGCATGCCGGCGGGAAGTTCGACGACAACTCCTACAAGGTTTCGGGCGGCCTGCACGGTGTCGGCGTGTCCGTGGTGAACGCCTTGTCCGAGCACCTGGATCTGACCATTCATCGCGACGGCCAGGTCTACCGCCAGGAATACCAGATGGGCCGGCCGCTCTACGACCTCAAGGTCGCCGGCGACACGGACCAGACGGGCACCATCATCCGCTTCAAGCCGAGTGCGGAGGTGTTCTCGAACATCGATTTCCACTACGACATCCTCGCCAAGCGCCTGCGGGAGCTGTCGTTCCTCAACTCCGGCGTGCGCATCGAGCTGCGTGACGAGCGCAACGACGAGCACGATGTCTTCGAGTACGAAGGCGGTATCCGCGCTTTCGTCGAGCATCTCAACCGCAACAAGACGCCGATCCATCCCAACGCCTTCTATTTCCAGAGCGAGCGGGACGGCATCGTGGTCGAGGTGGCGATGCAGTGGAACGACTCCTACCAGGAGAGCATGTTCTGCTTCACCAACAACATTCCCCAGCGCGATGGCGGCACGCACCTGGCCGGTTTCCGCAGCGCTTTGACGCGCACGCTGAACGGCTACATCGAGCGGGAAAACATGGCCCGCAAGGAAAAGGTCAGCACCACCGGGGATGACGCGCGCGAAGGCCTCACGGCAGTGTTGTCGGTGAAGGTGCCGGACCCGAAATTTTCCTCCCAGACCAAGGACAAGCTGGTCTCGTCGGAGGTCAAGGGCGTGGTCGAATCCCTCATGGCGGAGAAGCTGGAAGAGTTCCTGCTGGAACAGCCGGCCGACGCCAAGGCCATCGTCGGCAAGATCATCGACGCTGCCCGCGCCCGCGAAGCCGCGCGCAAGGCGCGCGAAATGACCCGCCGCAAGGGTGCGCTCGACGTGGCCGGGTTGCCGGGCAAGCTTGCCGACTGCCAGGAGAAAGACCCCGCGCTGTCAGAGCTGTTCCTGGTCGAGGGTGACTCGGCCGGCGGCTCGGCCAAGCAGGGCCGCGACCGCCGTACCCAGGCCATCCTGCCCTTGAAGGGCAAGATCCTGAACGTGGAAAAGGCGCGCTTCGACAAGATGCTGTCGTCGGCCGAGGTCGGGACGCTCATCACGGCACTGGGTTGCGGCATTGGGCGCGAGGAGTTCAACCCCGACAAGCTGCGTTACCACCGCATCATCATCATGACCGATGCGGACGTGGACGGCTCGCACATCCGCACGCTGCTGCTGACCTTCTTCTACCGCCAGATGCCCGAGTTGATCGAGCGCGGCCACATCTACATTGCGCAGCCGCCGCTGTACAAGATCAAGAAGGGCAAGCAGGAGCATTATGTCAAAGACGATGCTGAGCTGAATGCCTACCTGACCAGCCTGGCGCTGGACGGAGCCGCGCTGTACGTGGGTGCCGATGCGCCGGCGCTGCAGGGCCCGGGCCTCGAGGCCCTGATAAAGAAATATACCGAGGTGATGGCGATCATCTCGAGGCTCGGTCGTCGTTACGACGAACGGGTGCTGGAGCAGCTGCTGTATTGCCCCGCGCTCAGCGGCGCGGACCTGGACGACCTGGAAGCGGTCGATGCCTGGATGGCCCGCCTGGCGCAGCGCCTGCTGGGGCCGGCCGAGGCGCCGCGCTACGAGTTGTCCTTGGTCCACGAAGCCGAGAAGCCCGGCTGGGAAATCAGGATCGCGCGCCGGCATCACGGCGTGGACACGGTGCGCTCGTTGCAGCGGGAGTTCTTCGAGTCGCCCGAATACCGTCGCATTGCGGCGGTCCGCACGGAGCTTGCTGACCTGGTCGGCGAAGGCGCCTACGTGGTTCGCGGCGAGAAGCGCCAGCCCGTGAAGGGCTTCCGGGAAGCTGTCGAGTGGCTGATGGCGGAGGCGCGCAAGGGACAGGCGATCCAGCGCTACAAGGGGCTGGGCGAGATGAATCCTGACCAGCTGTGGGATACCACCGTGAACCCGGTGACCCGACGCCTGATGCAGGTCCGCATCGAGGATGCCGTGGCGGCCGATGATATCTTCACGACGCTGATGGGCGACCACGTGGAGCCACGCAGGGAGTTCATCGAGCGCAACGCCTTGACGGTAGCAAATCTCGACGTTTAGCGCGTTTTAGCCGCATATCGCTCCAATTTGCCAGTTTTTCGGCGCCTATTCCGGCGTCGGATTTCATCCCTCGATCGTCCAGATATACATAATTCTGTATACAAACTAGATCATTTCCACAGGAACGAATCCTGAGGCTGCCGCGCTACGGCCAGCGCCTCAGGCGCGGGCCACGCCCTGGGCGGTACGCGGCTTCGCACGTGCCGGGCTGATCCGGTCCGTGGTGGCCTCGATCCAGGCCCGCCCGCGTGCAGTGATTTCCTCCGGTGTCAGGTCCCGGGTGTCGATGGGCGGGCCGATGACCATGCGGATCGTGCCCGGACGCTTGAGCAGGCTGCGGCGCGGCCAGAAGTCACCCGCGTTGTGCGTCACGGGCAGGATGGGGCATCCGGCAGCCTTGGCCAGGGCAGCCCCGCTGATGCCGAAGCGCCGCTCGTGGCCGGGCAGGACCCGCGTGCCTTCGGGGTAGATGACCACGCACAGGCCTTGCCGGAGGCGCTCCTGGCCCTGGCCGATCACCTGCTTGACCGCGGTGCGACCGGCCGCGCGATTGATGGCGATCGGCTTCAGCAGTGCAAGCCCCCAGCCGAAGAACGGCAGCCACATCAGCTCCCGCTTCACCACCCAGGTCTGCGGCGGCAGCGTGAGGGCGCCGGCCATGGTTTCCCACACCGATTCGTGCTTCCAGTACAGGACGCAGGGCCGGGCCGGCACGTGCTCGAGACCTTCGACCACGAAGTCGAGCCGGCACAGCTTGCGCAACATCCACAGGTTGACCTGCGCCCAGTTCACGGCGACCCGGTAATACACGCGGTGGCCGAAGGGACTGAGCAGCAGCACCGCCGTGGCGTGCACCGGCACGGACAGGAACAGGAAAGCCGTGTACAGGAAGGAGCGCAGCCAGCTCATGGGCCGCGTCCCGTCACCCTGCCGGCGCGCCGAGACGGGACACGTCGGCGATGTCGGTGAACAGCGCCCGCAGCTGCGCCAGCAACGCCAGCCGGTTGTCGCGCACGGCCGGGTCCGGGTCCATCACCAGCACCTCGTCGAAGAACCGGTCCACCACGCCGCGCAGCCCCGCGAGTTTCTCCAGCGCCTCACGGTAACGCCGCGCAGCTACCAGCGGCGTAACCTCTGCCCGCAGCGCCTCGACGCGCTCATGCAACGCCCGTTCCGCTGCGGCTTGCAACAAGGTGGCGTCCACCGTGTCGGTGCCGTTCCCGTCAGCCTGCCGCAGGATATTTGCAATCCGCTTGTTGGCTGCCGCCAGCGCCGCTGCCGCTTCCAGCCGCTGGAACTCCAGCACCGCGGCCAGGCGTTCATGGAAGTCCAGCAGCGAGCGCGGCCGCCGCGCCAGCACCGCCGCGAACGCGTCGTGCGATGCCACCAGCGTGCCGCCACCCTCGAGGTAGTAGCCGCGCAGCCGTTCCAGCAGGAATTCCCAGATATCGCCCGCGAGCGTGGCCTCGGTTGCGACCGGCTGCGCCGCCACCGCACTCTCGATCAGCGCCGGCAGCTCCAGGTCCAGTTCGCACTCGATGCAGATGCGCAGCACCCCGAGCGCAGCACGCCGGATACCGAACGGGTCCTTGTTGCCGGTGGGCCGCTGGCCGATGGCGAATATCCCGGCAATGGTGTCCAGCTTCTCCGCCAGCGCCAGGGCCTGGCCGGTGCGCGTCGCCGGGACGCGGTCGCCGGCAAAGCGCGGCAGGTACTGTTCTTCCAGTGCTGCGGCCAACTCGGGCGCGAGGCCGTCGGCGAGCGCGTAATAACGGCCCATCACGCCCTGCAGCTCCGGGAACTCGCCCACCATCGAGGTCACGAGGTCGCACTTCGCCAGCCGCGCCGCCTCTTCCGCAAGCTCGACATCCGCCTGCAGCAGGCCCGCGATTTCACCGGCGAGGGCCGCCGTGCGCGCGCTCTTGGCGCCGATGCTGCCGAGCTTCGCCTGGAACACGACGCTGTCCAGCAGCGCGGTGCGGGCCGCCAGCGGGGCGCGCCGGTCCTGGGCCCAGAAAAATGCGGCATCGGCCAGGCGTGGGCGCACCACCCGTTCGTTGCCAATGCGTACGGCGTCCGGCTGCGGGCTGTCCAGGTTGCTGATGGTGATGAACTGCGGCGCCAGGTGCCCGTCCGGGGCCCGCACCGGGAAGTAGCGCTGGTGGTCCTGCAACGTGGCGATCAGCACCTCCTCCGGCAGCTCGAGGAAACGCGCCTCGAACTCCCCCGTCACGGCAACCGGCCATTCCACCAGCGCCGTGACTTCGTCCAGCAAGGCCGGGTCGAGGACCAGGTGCCCGCCCTGGGCCTGGGCCGCGGTCTCCGCCTCGGCACGAATGCGCTCGCGGCGCGCGGCGAAGCTCGCCACTACGAAACCTTCTTCCTCCAGCCGCGCCGGATACTCCCCCGGTCCGGCCAGCGTCAGCCCGCCCGGGCCCATGAAGCGGTGGCCGCGGGTCTCGCGCCCGGCCGCCACGCCGAACAGCTTGCAGGGCACGACGTCCTGGCCCAGCAGCATGACCAGCCAGTGCACGGGCCGCACGAACTCGGCCTCGGAGGCGCCCCAGCGCATGCGCCGCGGCACCGGCAAGGCGCCGAGCGCGCCCTCCACCAGCCGGGGCAGCAGCGCCGCGGCCGCTTCGCCGTGCTCCAGTTTCAGCGCGTACACGTAGGCGCCCTTTTCTTCCTCGCGCTCCACCAGTGCGTCGACCTCGACGCCGGCCCCGGCGGCGAACTTCTCCGCCGCCTTGGTCCAGGCGCCGTCAACGCGCGCGACGCGCAGCGGCGGTCCACGCAGGACGACTTCCTGGTCGGCCTGGCGCGTTTCCAGGCGGTGCACCTTGACCGCGAGGCGTCGCGGCGAAGCGAAGGACTCGACCTGGCCGTGGCCCAGCCGGGCCTCCGCGAGGCGCGCCACCAGCCCGTCGCGAAACGCCTGCTCCAGCGCCGGCAGCGCCTTGGGCGGCAGCTCCTCGGTACCCAGTTCGACGAGGAAATCGGCGCGCTCAGTCATGCGTCGCCTCCTGCGCCCGCGCCAGCATCGGGAAACCGAGCGTCTCGCGGCTGGCGTAATAGGCTTCCGCCACGTTGCGCGCCATGGTGCGCACCCGCAGGATGAAGCGCTGCCGCTCGGTCACCGAGATGGCCTTGCGCGCATCCAGCAGGTTGAACACGTGCGAGGCCTTGAGCACCTGCTCGTAGGCGGGCAAGGCCAGCGCCCGGGCCAGCAGCGCCGAACACGCCGCTTCGTGCTCGTCGAACAGCCGGAACAGGACCTTCACATCGGCCTGCTCGAAGTTGTAGGTCGACATCTCCACTTCGTTCTGGTGGTACACGTCGCCGTAGCTCACGCGCCCCAGCGGGCCGTCGGCCCAGCACAGGTCGAACACGCTGTCGACGCCCTGCAGGTACATGGCGATGCGTTCCAGCCCGTAGGTGATCTCGCCCGTCACCGGGCGACAATCGAGGCCGCCGACCTGCTGGAAATAGGTGAACTGGGTGATCTCCATGCCGTTCAGCCAGACCTCCCAGCCCAGGCCCCAGGCGCCCAGGGTCGGGGACTCCCAGTTGTCCTCCACGAAACGGATGTCATGCACGCGCGGGTCGATCCCCACGGCGCGCAGCGAATCGAGGTAGAGCTCCTGGATTTCCAGCGGCGACGGCTTGATGACGACCTGGAACTGGTAGTAGTGCTGCAGGCGGAAGGGGTTGTCGCCATAGCGTCCGTCCGTCGGCCGGCGGCAGGGCTGCACGTAGGCGGCGCTCCACGGCTCCGGGCCGATGGCGCGCAGGAAGGTCGCCGGATGGAAGGTGCCGGCCCCCACCTCGAGGTCCAGCGGCTGCATCAGCACGCAACCCGCATCGGCCCAGTAGCGTTGCAGCCTGAGCAGCAGGTCCTGGAATGTGGCCGGAGCCACGCCGATATCCGCCGATGCCATGCCTGTCCCCATGCCGAAAAGGCGCGAAAGTATAACCCACGGGCGAAAGCCGCCGTTGCGGTCTATTCTGGTGCAAGGCGCAGGCGCTTTGCACCGCCGTGGTGCGGCCTGGCTGCATGCCCGGGACGGCCTGGCCGCGCGAGTCCTTGATCGACAAGGGCCGCGGCGAGCGCACCGCGCTGGCATGGTTCCTGCATTGCAACATGACGATGATTCACCATCGCCTGTCGAACCCCGGCACACAGTCCGGGGAGACGGGCTCCTTAGCATCCAGACTCGGAGGAATGACCCGATGAAAGCCAAAGACGTGCTCGAGCTCATCAAGGAAAAGGAGGCGGCCTTCGTGGACCTCCGTTTCACGGATACCAAGGGCAAGGAGCAGCATGTGACCCTGCCGGTGAGCAAGGTCGACGACGACCTGTTCGAAGAAGGCAAGATGTTCGACGGCTCGTCCATCGCCGGATGGAAGAGCATCAACGAGTCGGACATGATCCTCATGCCGGACCCCTCTACCGCCGTGGTGGATCCTTTCTCCGAAGACACCACCATCAACATCACCTGTGACGTGGTCGAACCCTCGACCATGCAGGGCTACGAGCGCGATCCGCGCTCCCTGGCGCATCGCGCCGAGGCGTACCTGAAGTCCACCGGCGTCGCCGACGTGGCCTACTTCGGGCCCGAGAACGAGTTCTTCATCTTCGACGACGTGCGCTGGAGCTCGGAGATGAAAGGCGTCTCCTACCAGATCGACTCCTCGGAGGCCGGCTGGAACTCGGAGAAGATTTACCCCGACGGCAACTTCGGCCATCGCCCGACGGTGAAGGGCGGCTATTTCCCGGTGCCGCCGGTCGACTCGCTGCACGACGTGCGCTCGGCCATGTGCATGGTGCTGGCCGACATGGGCCTCGATCCGGAAGTGCATCACCACGAGGTCGCCACTGCGGGCCAGTGCGAGATCGGCGTGGCGTTCGGTTCGCTGGTGAAGAAGGCCGACGAGGTGCAGACGCTGAAGTACGTGGTGTGGAACGTGGCCCAGGGCTACGGCAAGACCGCCACCTTCATGCCCAAGCCGCTGGTCGGCGACAACGGCAACGGCATGCACGTGCACCAGTCGCTGTCGAAGGACGGCAAGAACATCTTCACCGGTGAGGAGTACGGCGGCCTGTCCGAGACGGCGCTGTACTACATCGGCGGCATCATCAAGCATGCCCGTGCGCTCAACGCTTTCACCAACCCGTCCACCAACAGCTACAAGCGCCTGGTGCCGGGCTTCGAAGCTCCGGTGAAGCTGGCGTACTCGGCGCGTAACCGTTCCGCCTCCATCCGCATTCCGCACATCCCCAATCCGAAGGGGCGTCGCATCGAGGTGCGTTTCCCGGACTCGACGGCGAATCCCTACTTCGCCTTCGCCGCGATGATGATGGCGGGCCTGGACGGCATCCTGAACAAGATCCACCCGGGCGACCCGATGGACAAGGATCTCTACGACCTGCCGGCCGAAGAGTCCAAGAGCATCCCCGAGGTCTGCTACTCGCTGGAGTCGGCGCTCGAGGCGCTGGATTCCGACCGCGCCTTCCTCACCGCCGGCGGCGTGTTCACGGACGACCTCATCGACGCCTACATCGGCCTGAAGATGGCCGATGTGCAGCGCCTGCGCATGACCACGCACCCGGTCGAGTTCGATATGTATTACAGCGTCTGACGAGTCTGGAGGACGTGTTTCGGGCGGCGAAGGCAACTTCGCCGCCCGCTTTTTTGCCAGCCTGGTGGTCGCCCGACTATGCTAGGCGGGCGGCTTCGCTCTGGAGGTGCTCCGATGCGCTGGATCCTGGTGGTCTTGCTGATGTGCTGTGCGCTTGGCGCCCATGCTGAAGAGGTATGGCGCTGGGTCGACGAGAACGGCGTGGTGCACTACTCCGACCGGCCGCGTCCCGGTGCGGAACGGGTCGAGCTCAACCCGGCCCAGACCTATACGCCGCAAGCGGTCCCGGCCCGACCGGAAAGTGCGCAGCCGGCGCAGAGCGAAGCGGCGCCGGGTCCGCGCTACACCGGCCTCAGGGTCGTCTCGCCGGCGCCCGGCGAGACCCTGTGGAACATCGGCGGCCAGCTCAATGTGCAGCTCGAGGTGCGGCCGGGACTGGCGCCCGGGCACCAGCTGCGCGTGTTGCTCGACGGCCAGCGCGTGGAGACGCCGCGGGGCGCCACCCAGTTCACCATCAACGAGGTGTACCGCGGCGAGCACACGCTGAGCGCCTCGGTGATGGATGCGCAGGGTCGCGAACTCGTCGCCAGCGACCCCGTGACGTTCTACGTCCAGCAGGCATCGCTGCAAAACCCCAACCGGCCACGCTGAAGTCCTCCCGGTGGGCGCTGACAATCACCCAGGCTACCCGCCGGCAGAGCATCTCGAGAACCTCAGCACGGGCGTCCTCGTCCTCGACGAAGCGTTCGATGTGCGCTATGCGAACCCCGCGGCCGAGCAACTGCTCGGCGTGAGTCGTCAGCAGCTCGGCAGTCGCACCCTGCCCCAGGCCGTCCCCGGGCTCGCCGCGTTGCTGCCGCTGCTGCAGCGGGTGCGGGACACCGGCCGCGCGGTGTCGCGCCGCGAGCTGGTGTTCGCCATGCCCGCCGGACAGGAGGACGCGCTGGCGCTGGATTGCGCCCTGAGCGCGACCGAGGATACCGAGGGCCGGCGCCTGCTGCTGCTGGAGGTTGCCGATGCGCGCTGGCGGCTGCGCATCGATCGCGAGAAGGCGCTGCTGGCGCAACTCGAGGCCAGTCGCAGCATGGTGCGCCAGTTGGCGCACGAGCTGAGAAATCCCCTCGGCGGCATCCGTGGGGCGGCGCAGCTGCTGGAGCGGCAGCTCGACTCGCCGGCGCAGAAGGATTACACCGCCCTGATCATGCGCGAGGCGGACCGGCTCGCCGACCTGGCAGCGGCACTGCTCGGACCGGCACGCGCACCGCGCATGGCCCCGTGCAATATCCACGAACTGCTGGAACATGTGCGTGCCCTGGTGGTGGCCGAGGGCGTGGACGGCGTGGAACTGGAGCGGGACTACGATCCCAGCCTGCCCATGCTGCAGCTGGACGCCGACCTGGTGGTGCAGGCGATGCTCAACCTGGCGCGCAACGCGCTCAACGCGGTAGGCGAGCACGGCCGGGTGGTGTTCCGCACCCGCGTGCTGTCGACGGACGCCCTGCCCCGTGCCAACGGCCGCCCCGTGGCCTGCATCGAGATCGAGGATGACGGCCCGGGCGTGCCTGAGGCGCTGCGCGAGACGCTGTTCTATCCGCTCGTCACCGGGCGCCCCGGCGGCAGCGGGCTGGGGCTGGCGGTGGCCCAGGAACTGGTGAGCCGCAACGACGGCCTGATCGAGTATTCCAGCCGTCCCGGGCGCACCGTGTTCAGGATGCTGTTCCCGATCGGGGAGGAAGCGAAGGTGGAGGACGACAGTTGAACCAGGAGCCGGTCGAGGTTTGGATCGTCGATGACGATGCGGGTATCCGCTGGGTCCTGGAGCGTGCCATGGAGCAGGCCGGCATGGCCTGCCGCGGCTTCGACAGCGCGCCGCCCGCGCTGGAGGCGTTGCGCAGCGGTCGTCCGCGGGTCCTGGTGACCGACATCCGCATGCCCGGACCCGACGGCCTGGACCTGCTCGCGCAGCTGCAGGCGCAATGGCCGGAGCTGCCGGTGATCGTGATTACCGCCCATTCCGATCTCGACAGCGCCGTGGCGGCCTACCAGGGCGGCGCCTTCGAGTACCTGCCCAAGCCTTTCGACATCGACCAGGCGGTGGAGCTGGTGCGTCGCGCCGCCGCCGACCGCAGCGGGTCGGGCGAGGCCGGCCCGGCGCCGACCTTGCCCAGCCTGATCGGCCAGGCCCCGGCCATGCAGGACGTGTTCCGCGCCATCGGGCGCCTGTCGGGCTCGAGCATGACGGTGCTGATCACCGGCGAGTCCGGCACCGGCAAGGAGCTGGTGGCGCGGGCGCTGCACCAGCACAGCCCGCGCGCCGCCCGTCCCTTCGTCGCCCTCAACACCGCGGCGATCCCGGCCGAGTTGCTGGAGTCGGAGCTGTTCGGTCACGAGAAGGGTGCTTTCACCGGCGCCGAGAGCCGGCGCACCGGGCGCTTCGAGCAGGCCGACGGCGGCACCCTGTTCCTGGACGAGATCGGCGACATGTCGGCGGCGCTGCAGACGCGCCTGTTGCGGGTGCTGGCGGAGGGCGAGTTTTACCGTGTCGGCGGCCAGGTCCCCGTGCGCGTGGATGTGCGCGTCATCGCCGCCACCAACCAGGACCTGGCGCGCGGCGTGGAAGAGGGCCGTTTCCGCGAAGACCTGTTCCACCGCCTCAACGTCATGCGCATCCGCATTCCGCCGTTACGCGAGCGCCAGGAAGACGTGCCGCTGCTGCTCGAGCACTACCTGCGCAAGGCGGCGGACGAGCTGGCGGTGACGCCGAAGACGCTGGCGCCGGAGGTGCTGGAACGCCTCACTACCTTCGACTGGCCGGGCAACGTGCGCCAGCTGGTGAACATCTGCCGTCGCCTCACCGTGGTCGCCCCGGGGCGGGAGATCCGCTTGTCCGACCTGCCGGCGGAGCTGGAATCCGCAGCGCCCGGCGAGCGCGTCCTGAGTTGGCCGGAAGCGCTGGCGCGCTGGGCGGGGCAACGCCTCGATGCGGATGGCGCGCCGCTGCTGGAGGCCGCCATGCCCGAGTTCGAGCGCACGCTGATCCGGGTGGCCATGGCGCGTTCGGGCGGGCACCGTCAGGAGGCCGCGCGCCTGCTCGGGTGGGGGCGCAACACGCTGGCGCGCAAGATCCGCGAGCTCGGCCTGGACGACCTCTAGCCGTCTCTCAGGCGCGGGCGGCGGCGGGGGCGCTCGTGCCCGGTGTCTCCAGGGTGCCCACCAGTTTCGCCACCGAGCTGAAACCGTGGCGTTGCAGGTAATCGCGGATGCCGTCGTTGATCTTGCGGCACACCAGCGGGTCGTAGAACAGGGCCGTGCCGATACCGACCGCGCTGGCGCCGGCGATGATGAACTCCAGGGCGTCGCGCGCGGTGACGATGCCGCCCTGGCCGATGATGGGCACGCCATGCTGCCGTGCGACCTGGTGTACCTGGTGCACCTTGAGCAGCGCGATGGGCTTGATCGCGGGACCGGACAGGCCGCCTTGCACGTTGCCGATCACCGGCGCCCGCTTCTCCGCGTCGATGGCCATGCCCATGACCGTGTTGATCACCGCGAAGGCATCGGTACCGGCCTCGATGCAGCGGCGCGCGTTCTCCTGGATGTCCGTCTGGTTCGGCGACAGCTTGGTGATGAGGGGCTTCGAGGTGGCCCGGCGACAGGCCTCGACCACCTTGGCGGACATGTCGGGGTAATTGCCGAATGCCACTCCGCCCTCCTTCACGTTGGGGCAGGAGATGTTGATCTCGATGGCGTCGATGGGCGAGTCGTCGAACAGCCGCGTGACCTCGATGTATTCCTCGATGGTGGAGCCGCTGACGTTGGCGATGAAGCGGGTCTCGGAGAAGTCGAGGGTGGGCAGGATCTCGCGCACTACGCGCTCGGCGCCGGGGTTCTGCAGCCCGATGGCGTTGAGCATGCCCTGCGGTGTTTCGTAGACGCGGTGCGGCGGGTTGCCGAGCCGCGCCGCGCCGGTCGTGCCCTTGAGCACGATGGCGCCGGCGTCGGCGTTGGAGAAGCCCGCGACGCGCGTGTACTCTTCGCCGAAGCCCACGCAGCCGGAGAGCAGCACGATGGGTGAAGAGAAACCCAGCCCGCAGAAATCCAGTGCCAGCGAATCCGTCTGAGTCGTTGCCGTCATGCCCGCTCCCGTCAGCTGATATGTTCCACGTGATCCTGTGGCAGCCCGAGATCCCGCCGAACACGGGCAATATCATACGCCTGTGTGCGAATACGGGCGCCACGCTGTCGCTGGTCAGGCCGCTGGGCTTTGCGCTGGATGCGCCGCGGTTGCGCCGTGCGGGCCTGGATTATCACGAGTTCGCCGAGCTGCGCGACTACCCGGACCTGGAGACCTGCCTCGATGCCCTGGGTGCACCGCGCACCTGGGCCTTTTCCGCGCGCGCCAGCGGCCGCATCGACAACGCCGCTTTCCTCCCCGGTGACGCGCTGCTGTTCGGTCCCGAGACGCGAGGACTGCCCGCTGAAGTGCTGGAACAGTTCCCGGCCGAGCGTCGCCTGCGCCTGCCGATGCGACCCGGCAACCGCAGCCTGAACCTGTCCAACGCGGTAGCCGTGGCAGTCTACGAGGCGTGGCGCCAGCACGGCTTCGCCGGCGCCGCGCCCTGAGTCGAGCCTTGAGTCGAGCCTTGAGTCGGGCCCTGGGTCGAGGCCAGGGCCGGTGCCCGGCTCAGGCGTCGGGGGCGAATTCCGACTTCAGTTCGCGCTTCATCAGGGCCGCCACAGCGGCCTGGGGCTCTGCGCCCTCGTAAAGAATGCGGTAGATCTGTTCGCAGATCGGCATCTCGACCTCGGCGCGACGCGACACGCGGTGCACGGCCTCGGCGGCCAGCACGCCTTCTACGACCTGCTGGATTTCCGCCTCCGCTTCCTTGATCGATTGGCCGGCGGCGAGCGCCAGGCCCATACGGCGGTTGCGCGACTGGTCGTCGGTACAGGTGAGCACCAGGTCGCCCATGCCGGCCAGGCCCATGAAGGTCGCCGAGTCCGCGCCCAGCGCCACGCCGAGACGGGTCATTTCCACCAGGCCGCGGGTGATCAGGGCCACGCGCGTGTTGGCGCCGAAGCCCAGGCCGTCGCAGATGCCGGCGCCGATGGCCAGCACGTTCTTCACCGCACCGCCGACTTCCACGCCGACGATGTCGCTCGAGGTATAGGCGCGGAAATTCTCGCCGGACAGGCTCTCCGCCAGCTGCCGCGCGTAATCGGGGTCGGTGGCCGCCACCGTCATGGCCGTGGGCAGGCCCATGCCCACCTCGCGCGCGAAAGTCGGCCCGGACAGCACCGCCAGGGCGCGCCCGCTGCCGAGCACCTCGCGCGCCACCTGGTGCGGCAGCTTGCCGGTCTCGAGCTCGAAGCCCTTGGTGGCCCAGGCGACGCGGGCGTCGGGGCGCAACAGCGGCTTCATGTCCGTCAGCACCTGGCGCAGGGCGTGGCTGGGGACCGCCACGACGACGAACGGCGCGGCCGCGAGCACGCCCGCCAGGTCGCCGTCGGCATGCAGGGCGTCGGGAAACCGGGCGCCGGGCAGGAAGCGCGCATTTTCCCGCGCACGGTCGAGACCCGCGGGGTCGTCTTCCGCGCGGCCCCACAGCAGCGTCGGGCGACCGGTGCGCGCGAACTGGATCGCCAGCGCCGTGCCCCAGGAGCCGGCGCCGATAACGGCAATGGTCTCTGCGGGCGCGGAGTCGTTCATGGGCTGTGCTAGTGGCTGGCTTCGGGTGACGCGCCGGCGTCGTTACCTGCCGCGGCCTGCTCGGCCTGCTGCCGGCGATAGGCTTCGGCAGCAATGGCGTCGAAGTTCATCGGCTGCAGCTGCAGGGCCGGGAAGCCGCCCTTGCTGGTGAAGTCGGACACCGCCTCGCGCGCAAAGGGGTACAGCTGCTGCGGGCAGAACGTCACCAGGGCACGCTGCAGGTCGGCCTGCTCCAGGCCGCGCAGCAGGAACACGCCGGCCTGCTGGATCTCTACCAGGAAAGCGACCTGGTCTTCCTGCTTGGCTTCCACGGTCAGGTTCAGCACGCACTCGTACTGGTCGTCGCCCAACTCGGTCGTCTTGCTGCCGAGGTTGAGTGACACGTTCGGACGCCACTCGCCGGTGAAGATCGCCGGGCTGTTGGGCGCCTCGAAGGAGCTGTCCTTGAGGTAAACGCGCTGCAGCGCGACCGCGATGCGATTGGTGTCCAGACCGTCGGGTTTTTGCTCGGCCATGATGGCTCCTTGGGGCAGTATCGTTAGCTCGAATTGCTTATGAGCTTGGGTGTTGTTGTGCGTCCGCCGTCTCCGCCAGGAGCAGCGGGTCCAGTTGCCCGGCGGTATCGAGGGCGCGCAGGTCATCGTAGCCCCCGATGTGCCGGTCGCCAATGAATACCTGCGGCACGGTGCGCCGTCCGCTGCGGTCTTCCATCTCGCTGCGCGCCGCGCGATCCATGTCGACGTTGATGATCTCGGGCTGCACGCCCTTGTTCTCCAGCAGCACCAGCGCGCGCGTGCACCAGCCGCAGTAGCGCGAAGCGTAGACCACGACCCGCGGAGCACTCATGCGTTGTCCTTCTTGCGCGTCTTGCGCCCGGAGAACACCGGCAGGTTGTCGGCGCGCCAGGCCGTGAGACCGCCGCGCAGCGTGCGCATCCCGGTGAGGCCCTTGGCCTTCAGCGTTTCCGCTGCCTTGAGGGATACGCTGCCGTTGTCGCAATACAGCAGCATGCCGCGCTCCTGCAGCTTTTCCAGCGCCGGGAGGTGCTGGTCGAAATCGCTGAGCGGAATGTTGCGCGCGTCGAGGATGTGCCCCTTCTCGAACTGCGCCGCCGCGCGCAGGTCGATCGGCTGGGCCCCGGCGTTGATCAGCGCTACCGCCTCGGGCGGCGACACGTCCGTGCCCTTGCGACGCGCCACGCGCATCTCGTAGCCGAAGACGATGGCGAACATCAGCAGCAGGCCGCCGAACAGCAGCGGGTGGTTGGCGGCGTACGCGAAAATGGCTTCCATGAAGGTGGTATCCCCTGGCGCGAGCCCGCCATTATACCTGCTTGCACGCGCGGGGCTTGCCGCCCCGGCCGCATCCCCTACACTCGGCGCACCGTGAACAGGATTCCCGCCCGCTGCCTGCTGCTCTTGCTCGCTCTCTGGGCCGC
This sequence comes from uncultured Thioalkalivibrio sp., assembly GCA_964413755.1. Lineage (GTDB taxonomy): Bacteria > Pseudomonadota > Gammaproteobacteria > Steroidobacterales > XN24 > XN24. The sequence goes on from CAYPTW010000001.1 coordinate 43,709, forward strand.
GACCGGCCCCGTGGCCGGCCGCGCCGACGATGCCGCAACCGAGCAGCGCCTGGAGGCGCTGAAGGCCCGCATTGCCGTCATCGAGCAGGAGCAGCGCCGGGCCGCGGAACGCCGCGACCGCGAAACGCGGGCCCTGCGCCAGGCCGAAGAGGCCGTCGCCGCGCGGGCGCGCGAGCTGGAACAGACGCGGCGCGAGCGGCTCGCAGCCGCCGCGCGGCGCGACGAGCTGGCGGGGCGGCGCGCCGAGCTGGCCGGCGCGCTGGCCGACGACACCGAGGCCCTGTCGGCGGAGCTGCGGGCCGCCTGGCTGGCAGGCCGCGAGCCTCGCCTGAAGCTGGCGCTGAACCAGCAGGATCCGGCCCGCCTCGGCCGCATGCTGGCCTGGTACCGCTACATCGCCGAGGACCGGGCCGAGCGCATCGCCGGCCTGCGCGAGCGCCTTGCCGAGCTGGCACAGGTGACCGAGGCGCTGGAAGCCGAGCGCGCGCGCCTCGCGGCAGTCGAGACGCGCCAGGCCGAGGCCCTCGCGGCGCTCGAGGATGCCCGGGCGGTCCGTGCCGGCGCCGTGGCCGACCTGGATGCCGACCTGGCGCGGCGCGCGGAGGAAACTGAGCGCCTGCGCGAGGAGGCGGCCGCGCTGGAAAGGCTGCTGGAGGAATTGCGCGCCGCGGTGGCGGATCTCCCCGTGCCGGATGCGGCACCCTTCCAGGAGCAACGGGGCCGGCTGGCCTGGCCGGTGGAGGGTGCGCTGCTGCGCACCTTCGGCAGCCGCCGCGGCGAAGGGCCGCGGTCCAACGGGGTGCTCATCGGCGCCGGGCGCGGCAGCGAGGTCCGTGCCGTGTGGTCCGGGCGCGTGGCCTATGCGGACTGGCTGCCGGGGCTCGGCTTGCTGCTGGTGCTGGAGCACGGCGACGGCTACATGAGCCTGTACGGACACAATGAAGTGCTGTTCAGCAGCGTCGGCGACTGGGTGTCCGCCGGGCAGGTCGTCGGCCGCGTCGGCGACAGCGGCGGCCGCGACCAGGCCGGCCTGTACTTCGAGATTCGCAGCGGCACGGAGCCGCAAAACCCGCAGTCCTGGCTCTCCCGGCCATGACCCTGCGCCGCTCCGGGGCGGCGCACCGGGGGCGGGATTTCTGCTATGTTCTGCCGCTGGAAAACGCTCGGACCGGCCGATGAAGCCTTTGATCCTGAGGGCCCTGCTTGCTGTCTGGCTCGGCGTGGTGCTGGGCCTCGCCCTGTCGCTGGCGCCCGGCCTGGGCAGCCGCGATCGTGCCGCTGAGCCCCCGGCGCCGGGGGTCGAAGGCGAACTGCTGGCCGAAGTGATGGAGCGGGTGCGGCGCGAGTACGTCGACCCGGTGGAGCAGCGGGTCCTGGTGGACGCCGCCATCCGCGGCATCATGACCGAACTCGATCCCCACTCCGCCTTTCTCGGTTCCAGCGAATACCGCGACATCCGCATCAGCACCAGCGGGCGCTATACCGGCGTCGGCGTGGAGATCGGGGTCGACGCCGACCAGGTGGTGGTAGTGACGCCGCTGGAAGGCGGGCCTGCCGAGGCCGCCGGCCTGCAGCCCGGCGATGTCATTTTTTCCATCGACGGCCTCGGCGTCGGCAGCGACGACCTGGCGGACACCATCCTGCGCATGCGCGGCGTGGAAGGCAGCCAGGTGGTGCTCGGCATCCGCCGCCCGGGCGGCACAGACCCGTTTTCCGTGGTGCTGACGCGTCGCAAGATCGAGTTCCGCAGCGTGCATGGCCGGATACTCGACAATGGCGCCGCCTATGTGCGGCTGAGCCAGTTCACCGACGGCACCGCGGCTGACCTCGTGGAGCTGGTCGGGGCGCTGCAGCAACAGGCGGGCGGGTCCTTGCCGGGGCTGGTCCTCGACCTGAGAAACAACCCCGGCGGCGTCCTCGACGCAGCCACGGAGGTGGCGGACGCCTTCCTCGAACAGGGCCTGATCCTCTCCGCCGAGGGCCGCGCCGAGGACGCCCGATTCCTGGTCGAGGCCCGGCCCGGCGACGTGTTGTCCGGCGCGCCCCTGAGCGTGCTCGTCAATCGCGGCTCGGCCTCCGCCGCCGAGATCGTCGCCGGCGCCCTGCAGGACCACGGCCGCGCGGTGATCGTGGGCGAGACCACCTATGGCAAGGGGTCGGTGCAGAGCATCGTCCCGTTGTCGGACGGGCGCGCCATCAAGCTCACCACCTCGCGTTACTTCACCCCGTCCGGCCGGTCGATCCACGGTACCGGGATCCAGCCCGACGTGCGCATCGGGTCGCCCGCCGACGACGCCGGTGATCCGCAGCTTGAAGTGGCGCTGGAGACGCTGCGACCGGACGCCGCTCCTGCCGACGGCAAGCGTCCAGTGGTCGCGGAGCTCAAGACCTAGTGCGCCTGCTGCACAAGGTCGCTCACGAGCTGGGCGCCCAGGTGGACCAGGCCGAGTTGCGCGGCCTGGCGCGCAATACCTCGGACGGTTCCTGGCTGTTGCTGTTGCTGGCCGGCTTGTACCTGTTTGCCCCCGGCACGGAAATGCTCCGGCCCGGCCTGGTGGCGGCGAACTTCGCCGGTTTCGTGATGTTCTCGCTGCTGCTGCGCTTCCTGCCGCAGCTGCGGCGTCCGACGCGGCGCAAGATCCTGCTCGAGCTCGTCGGCATGATCGTGTTCGTCACCGTGTTCCTGTTCTCCATCGAGGCGCGGGCCGGCATGTTGCTCATGCTCTACCTGCCGCCGGTGATCATCTCCGCGCTGACGCTGGGCCGCTGGCCCACTTTCGCGCTGACCATTCTCAGCGTCTGTGGCTTCCTGCTGGCGGCCTTGCTGCGCGTGCCGGGCGAGGTGCCGCCGGGACGGGAACTGGTCGAACTGGCCATCGCCCTCGCGCCCTTCCTGCTGGTCTGTTACGTGACTGCCGTGCTGGCGCACGAGATCGAGACCGCGAAAGAGCGCATTCGCATCCTGTCTGAGACGGATGAACTGACGGGGCTGTGCAACCTGCGTTCGTTTTCGCGGCTGCATCGCCAGGAGCACGAACGCGCGCTCCGGCACCATCGCCAGTACACCGTCGCGATGATGGACCTCAATGGCCTGGGGCAGATCAACGATACGTGGGGCTTCGAGGTCGGCGACCGGGCCATCATCCTGTTCGCCAACATTATTGCCCGACTGATCCGCAGCACCGACGCGGCGGCCCGGCTCGGCGGGGACAAGTTCGTGGTCCTGCTTTCCGAGACCGAGGGGGAACAGGCGGCGCGGGTGATGCACCGCATCCGGGCTGCGACCGAGCGCAGCTCCATCGAGGTCGGTGGTCACATGGTGCGGCTGTCGGTGAGCATCGGCTCGGCCGGCTTCCCCGATGACTCGCAAGCGCTGCGCGAACTCATGGCAGCGGCGGAGACCGCGATGTACCTCGACAAGGATCAACGCAAGCGGGCCCTGCTCGAAGACCTGCCGCCGGAACCCGAAGTAGGCTAGGGTATCGCCCCCGACGATCCCCACTCAGGAGATATCCGATGGCCGGTGTGCTGACTCTCGCCTGGTTCCACTATCTCGGCATCATGTTCCTGGCGGCGGCACTGGTCGCGCAGCACCTGTTGTTCGTGCCCCGTCCCGAGCGCGCGGTGGCGCGCAAGATCGTCACCGTGGACGTGATCTACGGCGTGTCCCTGCTGGTCGTGTTCGTGACCGGCATCGCGCGCTTGTTTCACGGCGGCAAGGGCGCGCTGTTCTACATGCAGACCTGGGCCTTCCATGCCAAGTTCAGCCTGTTCGTGGTGATGGCCGTGCTGTGGCTCTATCCCGCCTTCAAGTTCTTCGCCTGGCGGCGCCAGCTGAAGGCCGGCCAGGCGCCGGTGATGGCGGACGCCGAGGCGAAACGGGTGCTGATGGCCATTCGCGTGCAGCTGCTGATCCTGGTGCTGTTGCCGCTGCTGGCGGCAATGATGGCGCGAGGCATCGGGTCCTGACCACCCGCGACCGGCTGTTGCACGGCCGGTCGCCGGAGGTCCGCACGCTGCACCTGCTGGAAGGCGCGCGTGCGGCCACGGGACTGGTGGTGGTCATCGACGTGTTCCGCGCGTTCACGCTGGCGCCCTGCGCTTTCGCGCGCGGTGCGCGGCGCATCCGCCTGGTCGCCACCGCGGCCGAAGCGCTCGACCTGAAGGCCGCGGACCCGGAGTTGCTGCTCGCCGGGGAGGAGGACGGCCGCCCCTTGCCGGGCTTCGACTTCTCCAACTCGCCGGCGGCGCTGCTGCAGGCGGACCTGGCCGGCCGCACGCTGGTGCTGCGGACCAGTGCCGGGGTGCAGGGGCTGCTGGCGGTCGATCCCCGCCGCGAAGTGCTCACCGGCAGCTTCATCAACGCGGCAGCGACCCTGGCCTGGATCCGCGCCCGGCAACCCGAGTTGGTGTCGCTGGTCTGCATGGGCTGGAGCGCGGCCGAGCGCAGCGCGGAGGACGAGGCCTGCGCCGCCTACCTTGCCGCCGCCCTGGCCGGCGAGCCCGCGGACTTCGCCCCGGTTCCTGCCACGCTGCGCCGCGACCCCTGCGGCGCCAAGTTCTTCGACCCGGCGCAGCCGTGGTTTCCGCCGGAGGATTTCGAGGTTTGTCTGCGCCTGTCCGCACTGGACTTCGTGCTGCGACGGGTGATCGACAGCGCGGGCCGGCCCTGGCTCGAGCGGGCGGCTGCCGTGGAGCCCCGCGTGGCGCTATAGTGTGGCTCTGCGACGTGCCCGTGGCGGCGCCGAAGGACGAAAGCATGAGCAAATCAGACAAGAAGAAAGCGCGGCGCGAACCACCGGCCATAGCGGTCTCGCCGATCCTCTCCCTCGGCAACCTCTACGATCGCCCTCTCGGGCGCCCCGAGGAGTGGTACACCACCAAGGGACGGCTGAAGAACAAGCCCTACGAGAGCGAGCTCGCCCGGCTGCAGGTCGAACTGGTCAAAATGCAGGAATGGGTGCGCGCCGAGAAGCGCAAGATCGTCGTGATCTTCGAGGGGCGCGACGCGGCCGGCAAGGGTGGCGCCATCAAGCGGGTGGTCGAGAAGCTCAACCCGCGCGTGTGCCGGATCGCGGCCTTGCCGGTGCCGACGGAGCGCGAGCAGAAGCAGTGGTACTTCCAGCGTTACGTGGCGCACCTGCCGGGTGGCGGCGAGATCGTGCTGTTCGATCGCAGCTGGTACAACCGCGCGCTCGTGGAGCGCGTGATGGGTTTCTGCAGCGACAAGGAGTACCAGGAGTTTGCGCGCTCCGTGCCGGAGTTCGAGCGCATGCTGGTGCGCTCCGGGACCCTGCTGATCAAGTACTGGTTCTCCATCAGCGACGACGAGCAGGAGCGGCGCTTCCAGGCCCGGATCCATAATCCGCTCAAGCGCTGGAAGCTCTCGCCCATGGACCTGGAGTCACGGCGGCTGTATCGCGAATACTCCGTCGCCAAGGACGAGATGATGGAGTTTTCCGATATCCCCGAGGCGCCATGGTGGACGGTCCCGGCGGACGACAAGCGGCGCGCGCGGCTGAACTGCATCGCGCACCTGCTTTCATGCGTCCCCTACGAGGACGTGATGCCGGACCCGCCGTCGCTGCCACCGCGCGAGAAGGCGCCCGAGCATCGGCGGCCGCACGTGCAGCGGCAGAATTTCACCCCCATAATTTATTGACAGGGAACACCGACAAGGAGGCGACATGTCCAACGAGGGATACCACGAGCCGGTAGGCGAACTGTCCGACGAGACCCGGGACATGCACCGGGCGATCATTTCGCTGATGGAGGAACTGGAGGCCGTCGACTGGTACAACCAGCGCGTCGACGTCTGCAAGGACAAGGAGCTGAAGGAAATCCTCATCCACAACCGGGACGAGGAAAAGGAGCATGCCGCGATGGTGCTCGAGTGGATCCAGCGTCGCGACCCCTTCTTCTCCAAGCAGTTGAAGGAGCGCCTGTTCACCGACGGTCCCATCGCCCACCACGCCGACGAGGACCACTGAAAACTTGAGCGCGACGGTCGAGCCCCGCGAGAGCGCACTGCTCTCGCTGGGCGTCAACATCGCCATCCCGGCGGTGATCCTGATGAAGCTGTCGGGAGAGGAGACGCTGGGCCCGGTCGGCGGGCTGCTGCTTGCACTCGCCTTCCCGCTGGCTTACGGGGCGTGGGACTTCCACCGCCGCCGCGAGTGGAACTTCATTTCCGTGCTCGGCTTCGTCAGTGTGCTGCTCACCGGCGGCATCGGCCTGTTGCAGCTGGACCCGAAATGGATCGCGGTCAAGGAGGCGGCGGTGCCGGGCGTGATCGGGCTGGCGGTGCTGTTCTCGCTCTACACCCCCTACCCGATCGTGCGCACCTTCCTTTACAACGACAAGATCATCCGCGTGGGGGAGGTCGACGCGGCGCTCGCCGAGCGCGGCAACCACACGGCGTTCGAGCGCACGCTGGTGCACGCATCGTGGATGCTGGCGGCATCATTTTTCCTTTCATCCCTGCTGAATTTCGTGCTCGCCAAGCTCATCGTGCAGAGCCCGGCAGGCACGACGGCGTTCAACGAGGAGCTGGGCCGCATGACGGCGCTCTCCTACCCGGTGATCGTGATCCCTTCGATGGCCATCATGATCATCACCATGTGGTACCTCTTCAGCCGCATCCGCCGCTTGACGGGCATGGACCTGGAGCAGATCCTCAAGACCTGAGGAGGACATCATGAACGGATTCCTGGTACGCATGCTGATCACCGCAATCTCCCTGTGGCTCGCGGCCCTGGTGGTGCCGGGCATGCATCTCGCGGGTTTCGGCACTGTGCTCGGCGCCGCGCTGGTGCTGGGCATCGTCAACGCCTTCGTGCGCCCGATCGTGGTGCTGCTCACCCTGCCGCTGACCATCATCACGCTGGGCCTGTTCCTGCTCGTGGTCAACGCCATGATGCTCGGCCTGGTGTCGGCGATGTTCAGCGGTTTCAGCATCAGCGGCTTCTGGAGCGCTGTCTTCGGTGCCATCTTCGTCAGCTTCTTCAGCTGGCTGGCCTCGGCTTTCATCGGCCCGGCCGGCCGCTACGAGGTGATGGTGGTGCGCCGCGACTAGCTTTCAGCGCCGGCCGATCACGCGCGCGCTGATGCTCACCCACGCCACGCTGGCGATGATCACCGCCATCCCGGCGAGCTGCATGCGCGTCAGCTGCTCGTCCAGCAGCCACCAGCCGAGCACCGTCGCGATGGCGGGATTGACGTAGGCGATGGTGCCGAGGCGTGCCGGAGTCGTCTGGTTGATCAGCCACATGTAGGTGGCGTAGGCGATGCAGGAGCCGAACACCGTCAGGTAGAGCAGGCCGCCGATGCCCGGCAGGGTCCAGGTCCAGCGTGCCAGCTCGCCGTTCAGCAGGCCGATCACGGTCAACACCGCGCCGCCGATGAGCATCTGGCAGGCCACGTACATCAGCGGCTTCATGGCCACCGGGGTGTTGCGGCTGTACATGGTGGCCCAGGACCAGGCCACAGTGGACAGCACGATCGCGGCCTTGGGCCAGAACAGGTCGCCGCCCGGCGCATCGCCCACCGGCCCCTGCGGCCACACCATGAGCGCTGTGCCGCACAGGCCGACCAGCAGGCCGATTCGCGTGGCCGTGCTCAGCGGCACCCCGCGCCGCCCGAAAGTGCCGAACCACGCGGTGAAGAGCGCGCCGCTGGCGATGATCAGTGCGGCCTGGTTGGAAGGCACCCACTGCTCTGCCCAGGTGACCACGCCGTTGCCCAGCACGATGAAAGCCACGCCGACGACCGCCGCGGTGCGCCATTCGGACAGCGCGCGCGGCGGCCGCTGGCCGCGCGCCATGGCCAGCGCGCCCAGCACCAGCCCTGCCATGATGAAGCGGACGCCGGCCAGCAGACCGGGCGGCAGGTCCTGCACCGCGACACGGATCGCGAGGTAGGTCGAGCCCCAGACGATGTAGACCACGGCGAAGGCCGTGACCAGGGCCAGGCGGGAAGCGGTTGAGTCCATGATGTCCTCGGGCGGGCAGCGCGCATTGTAATGCTGCAGGGCGGCCAAGACAGCAGCCCAGCCAGTGCCGCTATAATGCCGGGCCTCGCCGCCTCGCCACTGGCCCGTGCGACGTCACGAAACACGAGAGGACCCGGCAATAATGAATACAGTTCCGCGCGTGGGCGATTTTCTCGGCCACCCCAAGGGCCTGTTCCTGCTCTTCGGCACCGAGCTGTGGGAGCGTTTCAGCTATTACGCCATGCGCGCCATCCTGGTCCTGTACCTGGTCGACCAGGTGCAGTCCGAGGGCGGTCACGGCCTGGGCTGGACCAACGCAGAGGCGCTGCGGCTGTACGCCTGGTTCACGGGCCTGGTCTACATCACCCCGCTGATCGGCGGCTGGCTGGCCGACAACTATCTCGGCCAGCGCAAGGCGATCCTGCTGGGCGGCGCACTCATGGCGGCCGGCCAGTTCCTGCTCGGCACGCCGCACGCGTGGGTACCGGGCATGGAAATCACCGTGTTCTACCTCGGCATCGCCACCCTGGTCGCGGGTAACGGCCTGTTCAAGCCGAACATCTCGACCATGGTCGGCGACCTGTATGCACAGGGCGACCATCGCCGCGACGGCGCCTTCACCATTTTCTACATGGGCATCAACATCGGCGCCGCGCTCTCGGGCATCGTGGTCGGCATCGTGGTGGCGATGTGGGACGGCAACTGGCAGGCCGGCTTCATCTGCGCCGGCATCGGCATGCTGCTGTCGCTGGTGATCCAGGCCGTGTGGGCGCAGAAGCTGCTCGGTGAGATCGGCATCGAGCCCGCGGCCCAGCGCGACCGGCGCGAGAACGCGCGCGTCCTGGGCCAGCGCGTGGCACTCACGCCGGTGGAGCGCGACCGGATGAAGGTGATCCTGGTGCTCGGCCTGTTCACCATCGTCTTCTGGGCCGGCTTCGAGCAGGCCGGCGGCCTGATGAACATCTACACGCACGAATTCACCGACCGCGTGCTGCTGGGCTTCGAGATCCCCACCACCTGGTTCCAGAGCCTGAACCCGGTGTTCATCGTGGTGTTTGCCCCGGTGATCGCAGCGATCTGGGTGAAGCTCGGACCGCGCGAGCCGACCTCGCCGGTGAAGTTCGCCATGGGCCTCACGCTGCTCGGCATCGGCTTCCTGTTCATGGTCGGCGCGGTGCTGGAGCAGGGCGGTGACGCCTCCGTGAAGACCAGCATGATGTGGCTGGTCGGCGCCTACTTCTTCCACACCATGGGTGAGCTGTGCCTGTCGCCGATCGGGCTGTCCATGGTCACCAAGCTGGCGCCGCTGCGCCTGGCCTCGCTGATGATGGGCGCCTGGTTCGGCTTCATTGCGCTGGCCAACTACACTGCCGGCTTCATCGGCTCGCTCATCGGCCACGGCGACTCGCAATCGCAGGTCGAGAACGCCATGAGCATTTTCGGCGGCCTGGCCGCGGCGGCGATCATCGCCGGCGTGGTGCTGTGGTTCCTCGCCGACAAGCTGGTGGACTGGATGCACGGTGCCGAGACCAAGGTCAATGTCGACCAGGTCCAGGACGAGGTTGCCGTGACCGCCGCCCACGAGGCGCTGCCCGAGACCCGCACGCCGTGACGCACATTCCTCCGCAAGGGAGAGAGCAATGATCAAGACTCGCAGAACCCCCATCGTCCTGGCGCTGGCCGCCGCGGCCTGGCTGGCCGCAGGTTGCGCCGCGCCGGCCGCCACGGAGACCGCCGCGCCCGCAGCCGCGCCCTCCGGCGACGCGTTGTTCGACCTGCCGCGCCAGGAGCGCGAGCTGGCCAACGGGCTGAAGGTCATCGTCGTGAAGACGGACTACCCGGATATCGTCAGCCTGCAGATCCCGGTGCAGACGGGTTCGCGCAACGAGGTCGAGCCCGGCAAGACCGGCTTCGCCCATTTCTTCGAGCACATGATGTTCCGCGGCACCAAGAACGTCTCGCCGGAAGAGTTCAACGCCGCACTGAAGCGCGCTGGCGCCGACATCAACGCTTACACCACTGACGACTACACCAACTACCACATCGACTTCACCAAGGCCGACCTGGAGACCATCCTGGCGCTCGAGGCCGACCGCTTCATGCACCTGTCCTACGGCGAGGACGTGTTCCGTACCGAGGCGCTGGCCGTGAAGGGCGAGTACATCAAGAACAGCGCCAACCCGATCCGCAAGCTGTTCGAGCAGGTGCGCGATGCGCACTACGAGAAGCACACCTACAAGCACACCACGATGGGCTTTTTCGACGACATCGTCGCAATGCCGGAGCAGTACGAGTACTCGAAGTTGTTCTTCGACCGCTGGTACCGGCCGGAAAAGGCGGCCATCGTGCTGGTCGGCGACCTCGAGTTCGAGCCGACCTTCGCCCTGGTGGAGAAGTACTTCGGCCCCTGGGAGCGCGGCAGCTACGAGGCGCAGATCCCGGTCGAGCCGCCGGGTGACGGCCCGACTTCGGTCTACGTGCCGGTCGAGAGTCCGACGCAGCCCTGGATTGCGGTGGCCTTCCGCGGCCCGGGCTTCGACCCCGCGAATCCCGACACGGCGGCGATCCGCATGCTGGCGCAGCATTACTTCTCCGACAACTCGGAGCTGTACCGCAAGCTGGTGCTGGAGCGCCAGGTGGTGGACCAGTTGTTCGCCTACACGGGCATGAACCGGGACCCCGGCCTGTTCTGGGTGTTCGCCCGCGTCTCGGAACAGGAGGCAGCGGCAGAGGTTCGCGATGAGATCCTGGCGACCTTCGCCCGTGCCCGCACCGAATCCATCGCTCCCGCTGAGCTGGAGCGGATCAAGGACCGCATGCGCTATGGCTTCCTGTCCGGCCTCGACAACTCGGTCGACATCGCCGGGGCGCTCGCGGAAGTGGTGCAATACGAGCGCACCGTCGAAACGGTCAACCAGCTCTATGCGACCCTCGCGGCGCTCGAGCCGGCCGACCTGGCAGCGGCCGCCAACCGGTATTTCCGCGACGACGTGCGCACCATCGGCGTCATCGCCCAGGGCGACGCGCTCGCCGGCCTCGAGTCCGGCGCGCCGTCCGTGGACGCCCTGGCGGCTGCCGCGCAGGCGACCGATCCGGCGGACTTCGCGCTCGTCGAGCGCCGCAGCGAGAGCTCGCCGCTGGTCAACGTGTCCTTCGTGTTCCGCGCCGGCGCGGCGCTGGACCCGCCGGGAAAGAAGGGCCTGGCGCAGCTCACCGCCATGATGGTCGCCGACGGCGGCTCCGCGGCGCGTCCCATCGACGAGATCCGGGATGCCATGTATCCGATGGCCGCCGGCTTCGGCGCCCGGGTCGGCAAGGAGATGGTGACCTTCGGCGGCACCGTGCACCGTGACAACCTGCCCGGCTGGTACGCCCTGGTGGGCGAGCAGTTGCTCACGCCGGGCTGGCGCGAAGAAGACTTCAGCCGCCTCAAGACCCAGCTGGTGAACGCCATCCTGTCCGATCTCGTGGCCAACAACGACGAGGAGCTCGGCAAGGAGGCGCTGTACCAGTTCATCTACGGACCGGCGCATGCCTACGGCACGCTGACGCTGGGGCTGGTGGAGGACGTAGAGTCCCTGACGCTGGAAGACGTCAAGGCCTTCTATGCAGGGCACTACGCGCCGGCCAACCTCACCGTGGGGCTGGCGGGCGGCTATCCGGAGGACTTCGCAGCGCGCTTGCGCCGCGACCTGGCGGGCCTGCCGGAAGGAACCGCGGTGGCGATCGAGCCCGGTGCCACCCCGGCCATCGACGGACACCAGGCGTTGATCCTGGAGAAGGACACCATGGCGCATGCCGTGTCCTTCGGCTTTCCCATCGACCTGAAGCGCGGCGACCGCGACTGGACCGCGCTGTGGCTGGCGACGCAGTGGCTGGGCCAGCACCGCAGCCAGAATTCGCACCTCTACGACCGCATCCGCGAAAAGCGCGGCATGAACTACGGCGACTACGCCTATGTCGAGTACTTCCCGCGCGGCATGTACCTCACCCAGCCGGAGCCCAACCTGTACCGCCAGCAGCAGATCTTCCAGGTCTGGCTGCGGCCGCTGACCGGCAACGACACGGCGCACTTCGCTACCCGGGTGGCCATGTTCGAGCTGGACAAGCTCATCGAGCGGGGGCTCTCGGCGGCCGAGTTCGAGGCGACGCGTGCGTTTCTCGACAAGTGGGTCGCGCAGCTGGTGAGCTCGCAGCCCGCCCTGCTCGGCTACGCCATCGACAGCGCCTGGTACGGCATTCCCGATTTTCCCGCCTACGTGCGTGCGGAACTGGCGCAGCTGACCGTAGAGGACGTGAACCGCGTGATCCGCGAGCACCTCTCTACGGAGGACGTGAAATTCGTCTTCATTACGCCGGATGCCGCCGACCTGAAGCAGCGCCTGGTCACGGACCAGCCTTCGCCGATGCAGTACAACTCGCCCAAGCCGGACGAGTTGCTCGCGGAGGACAAGGTGATCGAGGTGCTGCCGCTCGGTTTCAGTGCGGATTCCGTCCAGGTCGTGCCCGCGGACGACGTGTTCCGCCGGCCGCCAGAATGAACACAGGAGCCTGACTGCCATGAGCCCGGAAATCGACCCGCGCACGCGCACCGAGATCGAGGCGGCGGCCTTCCGCAAGCTGTTGCAGCACCTGCAGAAGTACCCGGAGGTGCAGAACCTCGACCTGATGAACCTGGCCTACTTCTGCCGCAACTGCATCTCCAAGTGGTACGCCGGCGCGGCCGGCGAGCACGGCGTTGAGCTCGATTACGACCAGGCGCGCGAGATCGTCTACGGCATGCCCTACGGCGAGTACAAGCGGCAGTACCAGCAGGAGGCGACGCCGGAGAAGCTGGAGAAGTTTGCCGTGGCGGAGCGCAAGGCGACGCCCTAGCTTTCGCGCTGCTGCGCCTCGACCTCGCGGTGCCCCGGCACCATGACGCGCGCCATGATGATGCCGGCCTCGAAGAGGATGTAGACGGGGACCGCCAGCAGCGTCTGGGAGATGATGTCGGGCGGCGTCAGCAGCATGCCGAGCACGAAGGCGCCGAGCAGCACGTAGGGTCGCTTCTGGCCCAGCTTGGCGGGCGTGGTGAAGCCGGCCCAGACCGCCAGCACCGTCGCCACCGGCACCTCGAAGGCAAAGCCGAAGGCGAAGAACAGCGCGAGGACGAAATCGAGGTAGGCCGAGATGTCCGTCATCACCGCCACGCCCGTGGGGGCCACGGCGGTGAAGAAGCCGAACATGAGCGGGAACACCACGTAATAGGCAAAGGCCACGCCGGCATAGAACAGGAAGATGCTGGAGACCATGAGCGGCAGCACCAGCCGGC
>CAYPTW010000002.1:0-51513 GCA_964413755.1 uncultured Thioalkalivibrio sp.
GCAGCCGGCCGTCGTCGTACCAGCGCCGGCCCATCTCCTGGCCGCCGCGGATGTGCGCGATGGCGTAGACGAAGCCGCGATCGAGCAGGGACAGGCGCACCGAGCTGAAGCTCGGGTCCGTGCTGCTGCCGTAGGAGCCGTAAGCGTACTGGTACAGCGGCGCCGTGCCGTCACGCTTGAAACCCTTGCGATAGACCAGTGACACGGGGACTTTCTCGCCGTCACGGGCCGTGGCCCAGACGCGCTCGGTGCGGTAGTTCGCCGGGTCGAAGTCGCCGAGCACCGGGTCGCGCTTCAGCAGCTCGCGCGCGCCGGTGGTCACGTCGATGTCGTAGATGGTGGTCGGCGTGGTCATCGAGGTGTAGGCGTAGCGCAGCACGGTGGTGTCGAGGCGCGGGTTGCCGCTGCCGCTCAGCCAGGTGGTCGACGGGTCCTCGTCGGCTGCGAGGTAATGCTCCTTGCCGTCCCAGTCGCGCACGCGCACGCGCCGCAGGCCGTCGGAACGTTCGCTGATCGCCATGAAGGTATCGAACACCAGGAAGTCCTGGATGAACACGTCCGCGCTGTGCGGCACCACGTCGGTCCACTGCTCGAAGTCGCTTTCCGCGCCGACCGGCACGCTCATGAGGCGGAAGTTCGGCGCGTCCTTGTTGGTGCGCACGATCCAGCGATCGCCCACATGGTCGGGCAGGTAAAGATGCTCGCGCTGGCGCGGCAGGAAGACGCGGAACGTCCCGGTCGGATCGTCGGCCTCCAGGATGCGCAGCTCGGTGGCCTCGGTGCTGCCCAGGTAGATGGCGAGATAGTCCTTCGAGCGGCTGCGACCGACGTAGGTGTAATAGCTGGTGTCCGCCTCCTCGTAGACCACTGCGTCGTCGCCCTGGCCGCCGAGCTCGTGGCGGCGCACACGGTAGGAGAGCAACGTCACCGGGTGGTTCTCGACATAGAACAGGTGACGGCTGTCCGCCGCCCAGGTGAAGCTGGAGACGCGTTCGATGCCGTCGGCGAGCATTTCGCCCGTGGCGAGGTCCCTGACCTTGAGCACGAACTGCCGCCGTCCGACGGTGTCTTCGGCCCAGGCCAGCAGCCGGTTGTCGTCGGATACCTCGTAGCCGCCGATCTGGAAGAAGGCATGCTCCGCGGCCATGGCGTTGCCGTCGAGGAGGACCTCCTCGGGCGCGTCCATGCTCCCCTTGCGGCGCGCATGGATCGGGTACTGCCTGCCTTCTTCGAAACGCGTGTAGTACCAGTAACCGTTGTCGAATACGGGCACCGTGGCGTCGTCCTGCTTGATGCGCCCGACGATCTCCTCGAACAGCGTGTCGACAAACCCCGCATAGCGTGACTCGTAGGCCTGGTAGTAGGCGTTCTCGGCCTCCAGGTAGGCAATGACGTCGGGGTCCTTGCGTTCGTCGTCGCGCAGCCAGTACCAGGGGTCTTCACGGTTGCCTTGCGGCGAGACGACCACGAAGGGCCGTTGCTCAGCCTGCGGCTCGGGCGGCAGTTGCGGCGCTGCCACCTCCCCGCTGCGTGTCGGGGTGCAGGCCACCAGGGCCAGCAGGAAGGAAAACACCAGGTAGCGGGCGGCGACGCGTATGGACATGTTGCGCTCTCCAGGATTGTTGGCTCCGCCGCTGTGCGCGGGCCGGGGGGGCCGCGCCTGCAGCAGGGTGACAAGGCGCGAGTTTAGCGGGCTTCCGCCTGCTTGTGGAAACATCGCCGCCGGCCTGGCTGCCGGCCTGGCCGCCGGGGCGTGCCGGCCCTGGGGCTGCGTCAAGGATTTTGCCCATGGCCGGGGCATGAGTTAACTTCACTGCAGGGCCCTGCCGGAGACGGTTGCATGAACACGCTGCGCACGATCATGAAAAACAAGGAAAGCCTCGAGGTGTGGTCGGTTGCGCCGCAGCAGTCGGTGCTGGAGGCCGTCACCCTGATGGCCAGGCTGGGCATCGGCGCGCTGCTGGTGATGGAAGGCGAGACCCTGCGCGGGATCGTTTCGGAGCGCGATTACGCGCGCAAGATCATCCTCAAGGGCCGCCGCTCGGAAGACACCCCCGTGGCCGAGATCATGACGGCCGAGGTGGAGACCGCAACGCCGACCATGACGGCGCAGCACTGCCTCGGCATGATGACCGCAGGGCACTTCCGCCACCTGCCGGTGATCGAGGACGGCAAGGTCGTCGGCGTCGTCTCCATCGGCGACCTGGTGAAGTGCGTCATCGCCGACCAGCAGGTGGTGATCGAGGAACTGGAACGCTACGTTACCGGGGGCTAGGAGGTCCTATGCTCGAAATCAGCGGCCTGTTAGGCCTGATCATCCTCATCCTTGACGTCTACGCGATCGTCAAGACGGTGCAGAGCAATGCCAGCACGGGCGTGAAGGTGGCCTGGATCGTGGTGATCCTGTTGCTGCCGGTGCTCGGCCTGCTGCTGTGGCTGTTCCTCGGCCCGAAGGGCTGAAGCGAAGGGCCGGACGGAAGGGTCCGGCGTCGGGGCGGTGATATCAGCGCCCGCGCCAGGCGAGTTCGACGAACAGCGTGCGCTCCCGCCCGGGGAAGTAGCGGTACTGGCCGAAGGCGAAATCCGCCCGCTCGGCATAGGCGCGATCCCCGAGGTTGTGCACGCGCACGGCAAGCTCCAGCTGCGGCGACAGGGCGCGCCGCACCCTGAGGTGAAGCAGGTCGTGCCCGGGGTAGCGCGCCGTATTCGCGGCGTTGAGCCAGTAGGCGCCCATGGTGAGCCATTCCAGCTCGGCGCCCCAGGGCCCGCCGTCGTCCCAGGCCAGCCGCGTGCTGCCGAAACGGCGCGGGGCGCTATCCGTCTCGTTGCCCGCAACGATGATCTCGCCCCGGCCCACGTCGCGGTCGAAGCGCCAGCTGTGGCGCGCGAATGACTGGTCGGCCTGCAGGCTCAGGCCGGGCACGATCTCCCAGCGCAGCGATACCTCGACGCCGGTATGGCGGGTGCTTCCGTCCGAGACGTTGAAACCATCGCCGTCGCGAAAGATGTAGTCGTTCTTTTCCATGAAGTAACCGACCAGTTCCCACGCGAACCCGTCGCGATAGCCGCGCCAGCCGAGCTCCAGGCTGTCCAGCGTTTCGCTGTCCAGGTCGGCGACCGATTGCCCGCTCTGCAGGCGATAGAGCTCGGTGGCCTGCGGCGCCCTGAAGCCCCGCCGCAGCGCCGCCCAGGCCAGCTGGCGCGGCGCGACGCGCCAGCCCAGGCTGAGCTTCGGCGCGAGGTTGAAGAATGCGTCGCTGCGATCGGCCGGCCGGGTATAGAGGCATCCGCCCGGGCACTCGCTGCCGTCGTCGCGCGTGTTGCCCGCGAGCATGCGGTTGTCGTAGTCGTAGGCCAGCCGTTCCGCGCGCAGGCCGAGGCCCAGCGACCACCCCGGGCCGAGGTCGCGCTCCCAGTGTGCCCACGGTGCGATGCTGCCGGCGCGCACGCGATAGTCGTAATGCAGGCCCTGCGGGCGCGTCGCCGCGAGGGCCGGCGGCAGGCCGGTGGTCTCGCCGGCCTGGAACTGTTGCAGGCTGCCCTCGGCGAATTCGAGGTCGAGACCGTAGTGCAGGCGCCCGGCGCCCGCGTTGCGCGCCGCCGTCACCTGCAGGCCGGCGCTGACCTGGCCGTTCTCTTCCAGCGGCTGTCCCGGCAGGAAGTGCTGCAGGAATTCCATGCGGCTGGCGCGCAGGTACGGCCGCACTTCGAGGCTGCGATCCTGCTCCACGCGGCGCCAGGCATACCAGCCGCGCAGGCTGTCGGCATCGCGGAATGCCTCCGGGTTGGGGTTGGAGCGCGCCAGCTGCGGATCACGATACGCGTCGAGGCCGGTGATGTACCCCGCCGTCTCCTGCCGCAGCACCGAGCCGGCCACCGCGGCTGCCTGTTCTACCGCGCCGTCGCGTGCCAGCCAGGAGGCATTCAGCTTGGCCTGTTCATGGCCCGTGTCGTCGCGCCAGCCGTCGTCGCGCATGGCCTGGGCCGTGATCCGGAAGCCCGAGGCGCCATCCCAGCGGCCGCCGCTGAGGCGTCCGCGCAGGTAACCGGATGGGCCCGCGTCGAGCCGCAACGAGTCGGTGCCGGTTGCCGGCGTCGGCATCAGCACGTTGATGATGCCGTGCAGGGCATTGGTCCCGTACAGCGCGCTGCCGGGGCCGCGCACCACTTCCAGCGCCTCGGCCTGCTCGAAGTTCAGCTCGAACAACTGGTTGACGTTGCAGAAGCCGGCCGGGCGCGACGGCAGGCCGTCCTCCAGCACCAGGAAGGCGCCGCAGGCGCCGGCGCCGGTGAGCACGGGCGAGCGGATGGCGATGAGGCTCTCCTGGCCGCTGTTGAGCGTGACCCAGGTGCCGGGCGCACGCCAGAACAGCTCGGAGGCGTGGCGCGGCGCCACGGTCTCCACCGCTGCCGCGTCGATGAGCGCGACATTGCCGGGCGTGGCCAGGACCGGCGTGGCCGACCGGGTCGCGGTCACGGTCAGCGGCTCCAGCTCCGCATGCGCGGCGCTGCAGGCTGAGAGCAGGGCGAGGGCGCCGATCAGTCGCCGGCAGCGAGGGTCTCGAGGCGCGCCCGCAGTTCGGCTGGCAATGGTGACTTGCACTGTTTCCCGTAATCGTAAGAGACGATGCGTCCGCTGCCCTCGGCCGCGACACGCCCATGGCGCCGGCTCACGACGAGGTAATGCATCATGAAATCATCGCTGCCGATGACACCGATCCGGGCCGCGGCGACGACCGTGTCGGGGTATGTCAGCGGCAGCCTGAAGCGGCAGTCCGTGGCTGCCAGGATCGGTCCGATGCCGGTTTTCTTTGTCAGCGCCGGATAATCGAGCTGTTCGAAACAGGCGATGCGGGCCGATTCAAAGTAGCGGAAATAGACCACGTTATTGACGTGGCCGAAGGCGTCCATCTCCCCCCACGCGACCGGGAGTTCGACCTGGACGGGGAAGTCCTGCAGCGGATCAGGCGGCATCTTCCGCCGCCCGGTTGACGCGCTCGAGCACGAAGCTGGGGCGGTCGCCAGGGCGGTAATAGACGAACTGGCGGCGCAGCTGCTCGAGCTTGGCCTCGCGCGCGGACTCGCTGGCAAACCACTGGTATTCCTGCCAGTCCTCGCCCAGCACCGCACGCATCGGGTCATTCTCGGGCAGGGTCAGCCGGATGCCCCACGCCGGTGACGAGTCGGGCAGGGGGCGGCTGCGGTTATGTTCGTGGCAGGTCTGTTGCATGGGGCTCACACTCGAGAATCCGGGCCCTATTATTCGCCCCCGCGGCTGCGCGCGCCAGCCGCGCCTCGGCACGACCGGGGCCGGCGCCGGGGCACGGCGCTTGGCGCGCCGCCGGTGGTCGCGGACAATGGCCCGATGGAGCCAACCAGCGACACGTCCGCCGCGGGGGCCGGGAGCGCAGCCGCAGCGCGCAAATCGCCGCGGCGCCGCGCCGGCGAATTCTTCGTCGCCGGCGGTCCCGTGGCCCCCGAGCGACGCTGCTACCTGCGTCGCGCCGCGGACCGGCAGTTGCTGGAGCGCCTGTTGTCCGGCGACTACTGCCACGTCATCGCGCCGCGCTTCTCGGGCAAGAGCAGCCTGGCAGCCAGTACTGCCCGACGCGTGCGCGAGGCGGACGGCCTGGCCGCGGTGGTGGACCTGTCGCAACTGGGGAGCCGGGACGGGTCGGCCGAGGCCGGCCGCTGGTACTACAGCCTTGCTTACCGCGTGCTGCGCGACCTGCGCCTGAAGCTGGACCTGCAGGCATGGTGGCAGGAGCACCTGCCGCTCTCGCCGGCGCAGCGCCTGGGAGAGTTTTTCTGGACCGTGGTCGTCGGCGGCACCAAGGGCCCGGTGGTGATACTGCTGGACGAAATGGAGAGCGTCGAGCAGGCGGAGCATGCCGCGGAGCTGTTCAAGGTGATCCGCGGTTGTTTCGACGCGCGTGCGGCGGAGCCCGAGTACGCCCGCCTCAGCTTCGCGCTTCTCGGCACGGCGCTGCCGGCCGGCGCGGCGGAGCGGGCCAGCGAGGCGGTGACGGAGATCAGCACGCGTATCGAGCTGCACGACTTCACTTTCGAACAGGCGCGCCCGCTCGCCGAGGGGCTCGGGCTGGCGCCCGGGGATGCCGAGCGCGCGCTCTACCGGGTGCTCTACTGGACCGGCGGGCATCCCTACCTGACCCAGCGCCTGTGCCAGGCGATAGCGCGCAACGCCACGCACATGGACTCGGACGACGCCGTCGATGCGCTGGTGCGGAGCCGGTTCCTCGGCCGCAACGTGGTGCGGACCGAAGCCAGCATGAGCCGGGTGCTCGACAGCCTGGATCGCGCCGGCAAGCTCGCGCGGCCGGCATTGCGCCTGTACCGCCGTATCCATCGCGGCCGTCGCGTGCGCCACGAGCCGGACAACCCGAAGCACCAGCTGCTGCGGGTCTGCGGCCTCGCCACGGTGACCGGCGAGCGTCGCCTCGCGGTGCGCAACCGGATCTACGCGGAAGCCTTCTCGCGCGGCTGGGCACGCGAGGCGCTGCCCGTCGAATGGGGCCGGCTCGGTCGTATCGCGGTCGTGCTGGCGCTTGTGGTGGGCGGCGTGTGGGTCTACGCCGAGGTGCTGCCCCGGCCCTACGAGCAGACGCTGCGCGTCGCGTCGGTCGAGATGGAGGAAGCGCAGGAGGCCTGGAGCGGGCTGCGACGCATCCCGGGATTCGGCGCCAAGGCCGACCGGCTGTTGGCGCGCGTGCTGGCACGACACAGCCGGCGCGCGGACAACTGGGCCGTGGCGGCTGCCGCGGATGAACGCATGCGTGCCCTGCCGGGCTACGAGGCGCGTGCCGACGGCCTGCTGGTCGAGTTCTGGGAACGCCGTGCCGCCGCGGCGGAGGCGGCTGAGCGTCGCGATGCGGCGCTGCTGTATCGCATGCGTGCTTACCAGGCCGGCCCCACGGCCGATGCAGGACGTGCGGCGGCCCTGGCAGGCGGCGACTATGCACAGCTGCAAGGCGTGATCAGGACCGCGGCGCCGGTGGAGTTGCTGGCGGCCGATCCTTCCGGCCGCAGCCTGGTGACCCTGAGCGGCGGCAACCTGGTGCAGCGCTGGGACGGCCGGACCGGGGTAGCGCTTGGCGGCGCCGGTCTCGAATTACTCGCGGACGAATTCCTGCCCGTGCGCCGGCGGCTCGGCTTCGATGCCCCGGGGCGTGTCACGGCGGTGCGCCTTGACCTGCGCCTGGAGCACGAGGATCCGGCGCGCTTGCATGCGCGCCTGGTCGCGCCCTCGGGGCGGGTGGTCGTATTGCCGCTGGCGCTGGCGCGCTCTGCAGACGGCAGCCTCGTCATCGATGAGCGCCAGGCACCGGGGTTGCGGGTCTTGCGCGGTGAGCAGGCGCTCGGGACCTGGACGCTGGAACTCGAACAAAGGCGCGGCGGGACTCCAGGCATGTTGCTTGGCTGGTCCCTGCGCCTGTCCGACGCAACGGGTATGGCGGCGCAGGACGAACCGGAGAACCCGCCGCTCCTCGAAGCCCCGACGCAGAGCTCAGTGCTCGTGGCGGCGCTCAGCCCGGACGGGGCGCTTGCCGCCGCGGCGCCGCGCAACGCCACGGCCGGCGGCAGGCTGCACTTTGTGGATCTCGCCTCGGGGGCACGGCTGGCGAGCATCGAGCTGGACGCGGCGCAGCGGCAGCTGGGATTCGCCGACAGCCGCACCCTGCTGCTGCTGGAACGGGACGCGAGCGGAGACAGGATCCGTGTACTGGACGCCACCGACGGCAGCGAGCGCTTCAGCCATGTCGCGGCGTCCTCCCTGGTCGCCGGGCCGGCCGTGTCTCCGGACGGCCTGTTCCTGGCGGCCCTGGAAGGCGAATCGCGCAGCGCTTGGGTCCGGTCCATGGAAACAGGCCGGGTCCTGCGCGAACAACCGCTGGCGGGGGATGCCACGGCGCTTGCCGTTTCGCCCGGAGGGTTACAGCTGGCCGCGGCGGACCGCGACGGGTTCGTGCGGGTATGGCATGTGACGGACGGTGCGCTGGCGGTCGAACTGCGGCCGGGCGGGCCGGTAACCCGCCTGGAGTTCGGGCCGGCCGGTCGCTGGCTCGCGGCGACCGAGGCCTCGGGCCGGCTGCTCGCCTGGGACCTCGGCGATCCGGCGGCGCCGCTGCGGCTGGTGCGACCGAACAGTGCCGGCATGGCCGGCATGGCCGGCTTTGCCGGGGGCGGGCAGCTGATCAATCTCGACGCGGGCCGCGGTTACGAGCTGTGGGATCTAGCTGCCGGGAGCGCGCCCTCCCCGGTGTTGCGCGACAGCGGGATGCGCGTCGCCCGTGCCGCCGCGCCGCTGCCGCTGCAGCGCAGCGCGGCGCTGCTCCTGCCGGACGGGCGCTTTGTTGGCGGCGGCGGCAGCCGGGTCGTGCGCACCTGGCGCCCGCACGCTGCAGCAGACCCGATGAATTTGCCGCGCATCCCGGCCGTAGTCGCGCTTGGGCCGGCCGGCCTGAGGGCCGCCTCGGGCACCGCCGACGGGCGCGTGGCCTTGCGGTTGCGCGACCCGGAGTCCTTGCGCCTGCAGTTGGCCGGCATCAGCGACGCGGAGACGCGCCACGGCGAGGGCGTGGCAGCGCTCGCGTTCTCGCCCGGCGGGGCGCGGCTGGCGAGCGCGGGTGGCGACGGCAGCATCGTCCTGTGGAATACGGCGGACGGCAGTGCTGCCGGCCCGGTGTTTCAGCACGGCGGCGGCCGGCTGGCGGCGCTGGCATTGTCGCCGGATGAGCGCACCGTGGTGGTTGCCGGGGAGCGCGGCGCCCGGGTCTGGAACGGGCTGGAGGGGCGTCCCGGCCCGATGCTCGGCGCTGGACGCGAGGTCACTGCAGTGGCCCTCGACGGATATGGCGCCCGCGCATTCACCGGCACGCCTGAAGGGCTGGTGGAGAGCTGGGATGTCCGCGGCGGCGAGCGCCTGTGGTTCAGCTCGCTGGACGCGCCGGTCGACAGCATCGCGCTGAGCACGGACGGGATGGCTGTCGCTGCCGGCAGCGAGACCGGCCTGGTACGGGCCTGGGGCATGGGGCCCGCCGGGCGGGCCGTCAGCCTGGCGCTGGCGGCGCCGGTGTTGCATCTTGCCTTTTCCCCGGATGGTGAGGTGCTGCTGGCGCAGACGCCGTCCTGGCTGCATCGGCTCGGACTCGAGGAGGGCCGGCTGCAGGTGCTTTCCAGCCGTATGCTGCCGGCATCCGTCCCCCCGTCGGGCTGGCGTACCGCCGACGCCGCAGGTACGCGCGTGGCCCTGGTCGGCGGCGCGCGCGGAGAGACCATGGCGGTGCTCGACTTCGACCGTGCCGAGCCTCCGCCCGAGGACTGGAGCGTCGACCTGCAAGCCTGGCAGGCACGCCTGCAGCTGTACTTCGACGCTGAAGGCGAGCTGCGCCACGACCCGGCCGGCGAATAATGTGAACTGGCGCGCACGCCGCGCCACACAGGCTCGGCTAGACTCGAACGGGTATCAGTAAGGGTGCAAGCGATGAAATATGCTGCTGCTGCCGTGCTCGCAGGCGCTCTCCTGGCAAGCGCCGGCTGCGAGGAGAAACGGCCGTTGACCGTGGCCGAGTTCATGGAAAACGAGATCCTGCTTTACGGCACCCTGGCGCGTTGTGACAACGACCCGGATGCCGTGGACGAGGCGGAATGCCGCAATGCGCGCCAGGCCGGGGAACGCATCGCGGCCATCGAGGAGCGCCTGCTGCGCCAGGCGCGCGAGCAGGCCTTCGAGTCGGCGCGGGCTGAATACCGGGCCCGGCTGGACCGCGAGCGCGAGCTGCGCCTCAAGGCCGAGGCGGAGGCGGAGGACGCGCGCCTGCGCGCCCTGATCGTCTCCGAGCCGGAGCCGGCGGAGCCGCCCCCCGAATAGCCGCCTCAGGCCGGCCGGCGACCTGTCGCGACCTGTGCGCCGGGTGCCTGCAACATTGCATCGTGCTGGTGATGTTCCTGCTGCTCCATGGCGGGCGGGTGCGCGCCGTGCCCGCCGGCGCCCGCCAGGCGCATCAGCGGCGTGACGGCAGTCCAGGCGCCGAACACCACCAGCAGCCAGCCCAGCATCTGGCGTCGGCGCGCCGTGAGCCAGCCGCCGCCCCGTCCCGAGGCCCAGGTCACGCCGATCATCGCCGGCGCCGTGCCCAGGCCGAACACCGCCATGAACAGGGCGCCGTCGGCTGCGCTGCCGGCCCCTGCGGCCGCAGCGAGCATGCCGTACACCAGGCCGCAGGGCAGCCAGCCCCAGAGCGCACCCAGTGCCAGTGCCTGGCCGGCATGCCGCGGGGGGATGAACCTGCGCGCGACGGGGGCCAGGCGGCGCCATAGCCCTGCGCCGGCGGCCTCGAGGGGAGCAAGCAGCTTCAGGTTCAGGGCGACCTGCAGCCCGAGCAACACCAGCACCAGCGCCATGACCAGGCGCAGCCAGGGCCCGAGACCCGCGGCGCCGGCGAGACTGCCGCCGATGGCGCCGATGAGCGCGCCCGCAAGCGCGTAGCTGGCGATGCGCCCGACGCTGTACGAAACCGCCAGCGAGGCGCGGCCGCCGCCCGCCATGCCCAGCGCGCCGGCGATACCACCACACATGCCCAGGCAATGCACGCTGCCGACCAGTCCGGCGACCAGCGCCGCCGGGAGCCCTGTTTCCACCAGGTTCATCGTTCGCTCTCCGTGTTCTCAGCCGTGTTCGATCCCGGCGTCTTGCCCGGGGCCTGCTTGTGCTGCGGCGGCTGCGTGTCGTCATCGAGGAGGATCCGCCACGCCGGGCTGTCGAGGTCGTCGAACTGTCCGCTGTTGACTGCCCAGAAGAACGCCCACACGGCGCCGACGACGATCAGGATGCCCATCGGAATCATCAGGTAGAGAATGCTCATGCGCCGGCTCCCGCCATGGCCGGCGCGTTGTCCACGGCGCGCGTGCGGGGCGGGCGTGACAGCCGCAAGGCATTCAGTACCACCAGCAGGGAGCTCGCGGACATGCCGATCGCGGCCATCCACGGCGCGATGAAGCCGGTGGCGGCAAGCGGCAGCGCCACCAGGTTGTAACCGGCCGCCCAGGCCAGGTTCTGGCGCACGATCCTGAGCGTGCGGCGCGCCTGGAGAATGCCTTCCACCAGCGGTGCCAGCGACTCCCCCAGCAGCACCATGTCGGCGCTGGTCTGCGCCAGCGACGTGCCGCCGGACATGGCCACGGAAACATCCGCACCGGCCAGCACCGGGGCATCGTTCACGCCGTCCCCGACCATCACCACGGTGTCGCCGGCCTGCTGGCGCGCGCGCAACAGCGCCAGCTTGTCCTCGGGCGTCATGCCGCCCTGCCAGCATTCCGCGCCGACTGCGGCGGCCATGGGCGCGACCGCCTCGGCGGCGTCTCCGCTCGCCACCTCGGTGGCCAGTCCCAGGTGGCGCAGTTTCTGCAGTTCTTCGCGCGCACCGCTGCGCAGCCGGTCCGCCAGCCGGAACGTCGCGCGTACGCCACCCTCGTCGCCGAGGCACACGGCCGTGTCGTCGCCGTGCAGCGCAGGCGGCGCGCCGCCCGACAGCGCCGCCGCCCAGTCCGGCCTGCCGAGGCGCCAGCGCCTCCCCTGCACGCTGCCCTCGATGCCGCGCCCCGGTGAGACCCGCACGTCGGCGGGCGTGCCGGCCGGATGGGCCATGCCGAAGGCGCGGGCGATGGGATGTTCGGAGACGGACTCCAGCGATGCCGCCACGGCCAGCGCGTCGTCGACCTCCCACCCGGTTGCCGCTTCCACCGAGGTGATGCGCAACTGCCCGAGCGTGAGGGTCCCGGTCTTGTCGAATATGACCCGATCGACTCGGGCCAGGCGCTCCACCGCGCCGGCACGCGTGACCAGCAGCCCGCGCCGGGCCAGCATTCCGGTGGCCGCCGTCAATGCCGCGGGGGTGGCGATGGAGAGCGCGCAGGGGCAGGTGACCACCAGCACCGCGAGCGTGATTTCGAAGGCACGCGCGGGGTCGATGGCGTTCCAGGCGAACCATGTCAGGGCCGCGGCGCTGAGGACACCGAGCACGAACCAGCGCGCCACGCGATCGGCCGCGGCAGCCATCGGCGTGCGCTCCGACTGCGCCCGGTCGAGCAGGCGCCCGATGGAAGACACCAGGGTCTCGCCGCCGGTGCGCTCGACCTCGAACTCCAGCGGGTCGCCGAGATTGACGCTGCCCGCCAGTGCCGCTTCGCCCTGGCGGCGCAGGCGCGGGCGTGATTCTCCCGTGAGCATGGCTTCGTCCAGCCGGGCGCCGTCCACCACGAGACGCCCGTCGGCCGGCACGGTCTCGCCGTGTCGCACCGACACCACGTCGCCCGGGCGCAGCTCGCGCAGCGCCACCGTCTCCCATTCACCGTCCGCGCGTCGTCGCCGCGCTGCTTCCGGCAACAGCCGCGCCAGGGCTTCCTGGGTGTCGCCGGCGTGGTGGCGTGCGCTCATCTCGAGGTAACGCGCGAGCGAGAGGAAAAAGACGAACATGGTGACCGAGTCGAAGTACACCTCGCCCTGGCCGCTGAGCGTGTGCAATACGCTGGCCGACCACGCCCCTCCGACCGCGAGGGCGACGGGCACGTCCATCCCGGGGCGGCCCGAGCGCAGGTCGCGCCAGGCGCCGGCGAAGAACGGCCGCCCGGCGTACAGCGCGACCGGCGTCGCCACCAGCAGGCTGACCCAGCGGAACAGCTGCTCGAGGCCGGCGTCCATTTCCTGGAAGGCGCCCACGTACATGGCCACCGCGTACATCATCACCTGCATCATGCCGATGCCCGCGACGCCCAGTCGCCGCAGGGCGGCCCGACGTTCCCGCAGCGCCATGTCGGCGGCGCCGGCGCTGCCGGGATGCGGCTGGTAGCCGAGACGGGACAGCACGCCGAGTGCGCCGCTCAGCGGCAGGACGCCGGGTTCCCACACCAGCCGGGCGCGGGCGGTCGCCGGGTTGACCCGGATCTCGCGCACGCCGGGCACCTGCTCGAGGCTGCGCTCGATGAGCCAGCCGCAGGCCGCGCAGCGCACGCCCTCGACCAGCATGGTGCAGCTGCGCAGGCCGTCGCCGACCGGCGCGCTGACCGCTTCCAGCATTTCCGGGCGGTCAAAGGGCTGCCAGGGCAGCTCCGGCGCGGCTGTGGCGGCGTCCATCGGCCGCCCCGCCGGCAGGGTGCGGAAACGATAGAAGTCGGACAGTCCGCTGTCGCGGATGAGCTCCGCCACGGCCTTGCAACCCGGGCAGCAGACGCGGTGGGCGCCGCCTTCGAGCTCCACGAACCACGGCTCGGTACCGGTCAGCGCCTCGCCGCAATGGAAGCAGTTGGAGGGCTGGGTGTGTGCCACGAGGCGTCAGGGCGCCTCGGGAGGCGCGAGGCGCAGGGTGCCTTCCCCGGTGAGTTCTCCGGCCAGGCGCCAGCCGGCGTCGCCCGGGTAGAGCTGCACGTACCAGCGGCCTTCCAACGCAGGCAGTTGCCCGCTCCATCCGCCCGGCACCTTGACCAGGTCGACGATGCGGTCGCGTTCGGCGACCAGGGGATGCGACAGGCGCAGCTGCAGCGACTCGGGTTGCAGGCTCTCCGGTACGAGGCGCACTTCCACCAGCCCGGCGGCCGGCACCAGCCGGATCTCCGCCTCGACGCCGAGGGCCGCTGCGGCCAGGTCGCGCTCGCGGCGCAGCTCGATGCTGCGCGCGATCTTCGCGTAGTCGTCCACCACCATGGGGTTCGGCGAGCTGGTCGCCAGCCAGATGGTGAACATGCTGGCCACCACCACGCTGGCGGGCAGGGCGATGAGGAACCACGGCCAGAACTGCCGGTACCAGGGCGGAGGCGTTTGCTCTTCGTGCGCTGCGTGGTTCATCAGCGTGCACCCGGCATGCGCGTGGGGCCGATCAGGCGCGTCTCGCGCCGCACCGTGTCCGGCACGGCGCCGACTGCCTCGACGGTCACCTCGATCTCTGCGCCGTCCGCGGGAAGCCCGGCCAGCGGGGCCTGGATGCGCATCGGTACGCGGCGCACTTCGCCGGGATCGGAAGTGATGGGCAGCGGGACGTCGAACTCCAGCTTGACGCCCGCCACGCCGCTGGCGCTGACGCGGTACTCGCGCGGCGATTCGGTCTTGTTGACGAAAGTCAGGGTGTAGACGTTCTCCACCAGGCCGCCGGGAAGCTCGCGATACAGGCTGTTGCGGTCGCGGATCACGTCCACGACGAGCGTGCTGCGGTTGGCGATCGCGGTGCCGAAGCCGATCAGCAGCGCCAGCAGCAGCGTGGCGTAAACCATGACGCGCGGACGCAGGACACGCACCGGCTGGCGCTCTTCCATCGCGTTGTGCGTCGTGTAGCGCACCAGGCCGCGCGGGTATTTCATCTTGTCCATGACTTCGTTGCACACGTCGACGCAGGCTGCGCAGGCGATGCACTCGATCTGCAAGCCCTCGCGAATGTCGATGCCGGTCGGACAGACCTGCACGCACATGTTGCAGTCGATGCAGTCACCCAGCCCGGCGGCCCTGGGGTCGACCGAGCGCTTGCGGCCGCCGCGCGGTTCCCCGCGCTGCCGGTCGTAGGAGATGATCAGCGTGTCCTTGTCGAACATGGCGCTCTGGAAGCGCGCATAGGGGCACATGTACTTGCATACCTGCTCGCGCAGCAGGCCGGCATTGCCGTAGGTGGCGAAGCCGTAGAACAGGACCCAGAACGTCTCCCACGGCCCGGTGGAAAAACTCAGCACCTTGGCGCCGAGTTCCGCGGTGGGCGTGAAATAGGCGACGAAGGTGAAGCCGGTCCACAGGGAGAAGGTGATCCACAGCACCTGCTTGGCCGACTTGCGCAGCACTTTCTCGCGCGTCCAGGGCCCGCGGTCGAGCTTGCGGCGCTGCGAGTGATTACCCTCGGTGATGCGCTCCATCCACAGGAATGCTTCCGTCCACACCGTCTGCGGACAGGCGTAGCCGCACCACAGGCGCCCGGCGAGCGCGGTGACGAAAAACAGCGTCAGCGCCGCCATGATCAGCAGCCACGCCATGAAGAAGAAGTCCTGCGGCCAGAAGGTCAGGCCGAAGATGTAGAACTTGCGCGCCGGCAGGTCGAACAGCACGGCCTGCCGTCCCTCCCAGGTGATCCACGGCAGGACGTAGTAAATGCCCAGCAGCACCCACACCGCGAGGTTGCGCAGCGAGGCGTAGCGACCCTTCACTTCCCGCGGGTAGATCTTTTCGTGCGCGACGTAAAAGGACTCCGGCGCGCCGCCGCCGGCGCCGCCTTGCACTTGGGTGTTCATCAGTTGTCCCCTGCGTCCCGGCCGGCAGCCGGGCGGGCGCGGCGGCGCAGCAAACCGCGCCGCCGACCGTTCTGAGCGCTGCGCGGCCTGCGCGTTCCTGCCGCACTACCCGTCGGCTCGGTGCGCACCAGCCAGATGGCAAAGGTCGCAGTGGCTGCGGTGAGCAGCCAGAAGCCGAAGAAGCCGATGGCGTAGCCGGCCTGGCGGGTGATCTCCCAGCCGGGGGTGGTCGTGCCGGACAGCACCTCCGGGTCGACCATGGCAAAGAACACCGCCGATGCGGCGCACGCCATGAGAAACGACGCCCAGGCCGCGTAAGCGACGTCGCGCTGGCGGCGTCGCCAGGGACGCGGCTTGCCGTCGTCGTGGAGGGCGTTGTCCGTGCGCCCGGGCGTCATCGCTTAACCCCCTAGTCGCCGAGCTGGCCCGAGAGACGCAACACGTAGGCGGCCATGAGGCGTGACTGCAGCTCGCCGAGCACGGGCAGCTGCGCCGGCATGTTGTTCTGGCGCCCGCCGCTGATGGTTTGCGCGATGGTGTAGCGGTCGGAACCGTACAACCAGTTGCCGTCGGTCAGGTTCGGCGAGCCCAGCGCAGTCATGCCGGTGCCGTCCATGCCGTGGCAGGCGCCGCAGACGGCCCACAGCGGGGCAGCTGCAGCAGCCATGGCTGCATCGTGGTCCAGCCCGGACAGGCTGCGCACGTACTCGACCATCTGCGCCACACCCTGTTCACCGCCGAGCGAGTCGCCCATCGGCGGCATCACGCCGTTGCGGCCGTTCTGGATGCTGGTCAGCACCGCCGTTGCGTCGCCGCCCCACAGCCAGGCCTCGTCGGTCAGGTTGGGGAATCCCTGCGCACCGCGGCCGTCCGAGCCGTGGCACTGCGCGCAGCGGTTGCCGAAGATGTTGGCGGCAGCCGACATCGCATCCGGGTCAGCCGCGAGCTCGGCGATCTCCATCTCCGCGAAGCGCGCGAAGAACGCGTCCTGCCGCTCCTCGATGCGCTGGACTTCGTCCTGGTACTGCCCGGTCTGGGACCAGCCGAGCACGCCCTTGAAGTTGCCCAGGCCCGGGAACAGGACCAGGTAAATGATCGAGAAGACGACCGTGAGGTAGAACAGCCACAGCCACCAGCGCGGCAGCGGGTTGTTGTATTCCTTCAGGTCGCCGTCCCATACATGGCCCGTGGTTTCGGAGGCTTTCTCCTCCGGGCTCAGCCTCGAAGTCATCCACAGCAGCCACACGGCGCCGATGATGTTGGCCACGGTCAGCAGGATGATCCATCCGCTCCAGAAACTGCTCATCGCGATTCCCCATTCTCAGGAGTGCTTTGCGGCCGGCGCTCGTCTTCCTCCAGGGGAAGGTGCGCCGCCTCCTTGAAGTCCTTGTGCCGACGATGGCTCCACGCCCAGGCCACGATCCCGATGAACGCCGTCATCAGGAGCAGGGTCCAGACGATATGCCAGTTATCGCCGCCCATGCCTCAGCGTCCCCGGCCGAGGTTGGTGCCCAGGCCCTGCAGGTAGGTGATGACCGCGTCCATCTCGGTCTTGCCTTCCAGCGCGGCGCTGACGCCGGCGATGTCCTCGTCCGAGTAGGGGTGCCCGAGAGCACGCAGGGCGAGCATGCGTTTCTCCACGGCACGCGCGTTGAGGCCGTTTTTCTCCAGCCACGGGTAGGCCGGCATGTTGGACTCCGGCACCACGATGCGCGGGTTGCGCAGGTGCAGGCGATGCCACTCGTCGCTGTACAGCCCGCCGACGCGCGCCAGGTCGGGCCCGGTGCGCTTGGAACCGAACTGGAACGGCCGGTCGTAGACCGACTCGCCGGCAAGCGAGTAATGCCCGTAGCGTTCGGTCTCTGCACGGAAAGGCCGGATCATCTGCGAATGACAGCCGTAGCAGCCTTCACGGATGTAGATGTCGCGCCCCGCCAGGGCCAGCGGAGGGTAGGGCTCCACGCCCGGCGCCGGATCACGCACCTGGGAGTCGAAAACCAGCGGGACGATCTCCACCAGGCCGCCGATACTGATGACGAAGATGACCAGCACGGCCATGAGGCCGACCTTGCGTTCGATAAATTCGTGCTTCATGCCAGTTCCCCCCTAGTGCGCCGGCGCCATGACGGGCACTTCCGCGGCCTTGGCATCGCGGATGGTGCGCCAGGTGTTCCAGCACATGATCAGCATGCCACCGAGGAAGAGGACACCGCCGAGCAGCCGCACCATGTAGAAGGGATAGGTACGGGCGATGCTCTCGATGAAGGTGTAGGTGAGCGTGCCGTCCTCGTTGACCGCGCGCCACATCAGGCCCTGCATCACGCCCGACATCCACATCGAGGCGATATACAGCACCACACCGATGGTGGACACCCAGAAGTGCACGTCGATGGCCTTGATGCTGTGCATCTCCTTCTTGCCGAACAGGCGCGGCACCAGCATGTAGACGCAGCCGATGGAGATCATGGCCACCCAGCCGAGCGCGCCGGAATGCACGTGGCCGATGGTCCAGTCGGTGTAGTGCGACAGCGCGTTCACCGTCTTGATGGACATCATCGGGCCCTCGAAGGTCGACATGCCGTAGAAGGACAGCGACACGATGAGGAACTTCAGGATGGGGTCGGTGCGCAGCTTATGCCAGGCGCCGGACAGGGTCATGATGCCGTTGATCATGCCGCCCCAGGAGGGCGCCAGCAGCATCAGCGAGAACACCATGCCGAGGGTCTGCGCCCAGTCGGGCAGGGTGGTGTAATGCAGGTGATGCGGGCCGGCCCACATGTAGAGCGAGATCAGCGCCCAGAAATGCACCACCGACAGGCGGTAGGAATAGACCGGGCGGCCCGCCTGCTTCGGCACGAAGTAGTACATCATGCCGAGGAAGCCGGCGGTGAGGAAGAAGCCCACCGCGTTGTGCCCGTACCACCACTGCACCATGGCGTCGACCACGCCCGAGTACACGGGGTAGGAGTGCGCGATGCTGGTCGGCAGTGCCAGGCTGTTGACGATGTGCAGCACGGCGACGGTGAGGATGAAGGCGCCGTAGAACCAGTTCGCCACGTAGATGTGCTTCACCTTGCGCACCGCGATGGTGCCGAAGAACACCACCGCATACGCCACCCAGACCGCTGTGATGAGCAGGTCGATGGGCCAGATCAGCTCGGCGTATTCCTTGCCCTGGCTCAGGCCCAGCGGCAGCGTAATGGCCGCCAGCACGATTACGACCTGCCAGCCCCAGAAGGTGAAAGCCGCCAGGCCGCTGCCGAACAGCCGCACGTGACAGGTGCGCTGGACCACGTAATACGAGGTCGCGAACAGTGCGCTGCCGCCGAAGGCGAAGATCACTGCGTTGGTATGCAGTGGGCGCAAACGGCCGTAGCTCAGCCACGGGATGTCCAGAGTCAGGCCCGGCCAGATGAGCTGGGCTGCGATGATGACTCCGACCAGCATCCCGACCACTCCCCAGACTATGGTCATGATGGTGAACTGGCGGACGACCTTGTCGTTGTATGAAGTTGCTGTCGTCATAGTCCTCTACCGGCTGCCGGAAGATGAAACGGGCGGCGCCAGCGCCGACCGTGGCGGAAAAAACCGAGCCTGTCGGCCGGACGCAAAGAGCCGCGCCCGGCGCGGCTCTTCAAGCCGGCGCCGGAACGCCTGGTTGCGTTCCGGCGCCTCGCGGCCGTTGCGGAGTGCCTTACCCCGCGCCAATGTCAGAAGCGGTAGCCCAGGTGGATGCCGTACACCACCGGGTCCACATCGACCTTGGCTGTCGTGAAGTCAGCGCCGTCCACTATCAGGGTGGCGTCGGTGCTGATGTCGATGTAGCGCAGGTCGAAATTCAGGAACCACTGGTCCGTGATCATGTAGTCGAAGCCGAGCTGGGCGGCGAGCCCCACTGAAGTGCTGTCCACATCGATGTCCGTGGTCACGCCAAGCAGGTCATCTGCTGCAGCGAGCCCTTCCTTCTTGTCGGAATCCATGAACCAGGTCAGGTTCAGGCCGATTCCCGCGTAGGGCTGGAAGGCGGAATCCGGCAGGAAGTGGTACTGCAGGCTGATGGTCGGCGGCAAATGGGTGACCGTCGCAGCGGTCCCCGGCAATCCCTCGACCATGATGTCGTGCTTGTAGGGCAGGGCGGCGAGCAGCTCCACGCCGACGTTCTTCGTGTACATGTAGGTGAAGTTGAAGGTGACGCCGGTCTGGTCGTCAACCTCGACACCCAGGGTCCCGAGGTCCACGGCGCTCATATCCAGTGAGCCGTTATTGCTCTTCGGGTCGACGACGCTGGCGCCGACGCGTACCAGCCAGTCACCGGCTTCGTGGGCGGCGACGGGGGCGGCGAGGCCGAGGGTGGCGGTCAATGCAAGTGCTGAAGCTAAAATGCGCATGTGGTTACTCCCATGCTTTGTCGTTGAATTTGCATGGAATTCTAGCCATGTAAGGAAACCGCGAATTGACCTGGATCAATTCTGGACAGAGTCCAGTTCGGGGTAAATAGGTGGTTTCAACAGGCCGCTGGGGCCAAGTCTTTGTTTACAATCCTCATAAGGATTAATAAGGATCGCCGGTGTCGTCCGCAAACAATTCCAACGTCGTCAGCATCGCCCACCTCCGGCAGACCTGCCGCACCTGCTCCTTGCGCGACCTGTGCCTGCCGCTCGGCCTCGACTCCGACGACATGGAGAAGCTGGAATCCATCCTCCACACGCGCGGCCCGATCCGTGCCGGGGAGCACCTGTTCCGCGAGGGTGACAGTTTCCATGCGCTCTACGCAGTGAAGAGCGGAGCGCTGAAGACCTACACGATCGACAACCAGGGCCGCGAGCACGTGCTCGGTTTTCACATCGGCGGCGAGCTGGCCGGGCTGGACGGCATCCATTCCGGGCGTAACCGCTGCAATGCGGTCGCCCTGCAGACCACCTCCGTGTGTGCGCTGCCGTTCGCACGCCTCGAGCAGCTCACGCGCGAGGTGCCGGGCTTGCAGACGCAGATTCTCCGGGTGATGAGCCGGGAGATGTCGGCCAGCGCGCAGCTGGCCACCGAGCACAGCGCCGACGAACGCCTGGCCGCTTTCCTGCTGGGACTGTCGCGGCGCTATGCGCGGCGCGGCCTGCGGCCGCACCTGGTCACGCTGCCCATGCCGCGGCGGGACATTGCCAGCCACCTGCGCCTCGCCACGGAAACCGTGAGCCGCCTGTTCGCGCGTTTCCAGGAGCAGGGCATCGTGGCGGTGAAACGGCGCGAGGTGGAGATTCTCGATTTCAATGCACTGCTCAGCCTGGGCGAGGCGCTCGACCTGGACGGCGGCAGCGCGACGCGGGGAAGCCCCCAGTCGAGGTGAGGCGATGAACATTTCCGGCCCGGCACCGGTGCTGGTAGTGATGGACCCGGCGGATGTGCCGGACCACGCCCTGGAGCGCGGCGCGCGCCTCGCCGCAGCGATGAGTCTTCCGCTGGAACTGTTCGCGGTCGAGTTCGACCAGGCCATGGAGGGCAGCCACTTCCGCGTCACCGAGCGGCTCGAGGCGGCACGCGCGGCCCGGGTCGACGCCAGCCTGGCCTGGCTGGAGGGGAAGGCGCGGCCATGGCGCGAGCGCGGCCTGCCGGTGTCGGTCGCGGCCGAGTATGCGAATCCGCGCCACGAGGCGGTGACGCGTCGCGCACTGGCGGTCGGCGCGGCCCTGGTGGTGATGCGCACGCATCATCACGCGTGGCTGGCGCGAGCCACCCTGAGCGCAGCGGACTGGCAACTGATCCGCATCTGCCCGACGCCGTTGTTGCTGGCCAAGGGGCGCGCCTGGCCGGAGCAGCCGCGCCTGCTGGCCGCGGTCGATCCCAGCCATTGCGACGACCGGCATGCGCGACTCGACCATGCCATCCTCGACCTCGCCGAGCAGATCGGCAGCGCATTGCAGGCGGAGAGCCACGTGGCGCACTGCATCCTCGGTGGCGCCGCACTCGAGTCGACTGCGGCCCTGGCGATGATGCCCGAAGCCCTCGGCGCCTCGGCCGAGGACTATGCCGCGGAACTGCTGCGCCAGGCGCGTGCCGGAGTGCTCGACCTGCTGGCCGGGCGCTCCATTCCTGCCGCGCGCCTGCACCTCCTCGAGGGACGGCCGGAACAGGAGTTGCCGCGTCTCGCTGCCGGGCTGGCGGCCGACTTGCTGCTGACCGGCGGCATCTCGCGCAGCCGCGTCGAGCAGGTTTTCATCGGCGGCACGGCGGAGCGCCTGCTCGACCGCGTCGACTGCGACCTGCTGGTGGTCAAGCCGCCGGGATTCCGCAGCCCGCTCGCCTGAGCGCGTCCCGCCGCACCCGCCTTTCTGGCAGAATCCGGCCTTCATGTCCCCGGCTTATCCAAGGAGCCTGCTGACCATGCTGCTCAGAATCCTGCTGCTGTTGCTGTGTTGCCTGCCCGCCCTCGCCCATGCCGACGAGGCTGCGGCGCCCCGCCCGATGACTCACGAGGACCTGTGGCTGATGCCTCGCGTCGGCGCGCCCGCGGTCAGCCCCGACGGCAGCCGGGCCGTGTTCCAGGTCGTGCAGCCCGCTTACGACAAGGACGAGCAGGCGACGCACCTGTGGCTGGTGGACACTGACGGCGAGACGCCGCCGCGCCAGCTCACCTTCATCAAGTCCGGTGAGTCAGGCGTGGCCTGGAGCCCGGACGGCGCGCGCATCGCCTTCACGGCCAAGCGCGAGGGCGACGAGGCGGCGCAGGTCTACGTCCTCGACCTGGTGCGCGGCGGCGAGGCCCAGCGCGTGACCTCCATCAGCACCGGCGCACGCCAGCCGCGTTTCTCCCCGGACGGCAGCCGCATTGCTTTCACCAGCGACGTGCACCGCGACGCCGCCGACGATGAGGACAGCCAGCGCATCAAGAAAGAGGAAAGCGAGCACAAGTACGAGGTGCATGCTTACGAGGGTTTCCCCATCCGCAACTGGGACAAGTGGCTGCAGCCCGAGCAGCAGCCGCGCCTGATGGTGCAGACCATCGGCGCGGACGGCGCCACGGACCTGCTCGCCGGCAGCGAGCTGGTGCGGCAGCCCGGCTACGCAGCCAGCGGCGGCGGCCTGGATCCCGTGTGGGCGCCGGATGGCGAGTCCATCGTGTTCGTCGCCAGCCGTAACCGTGATCGCGCAGCTTTCGACTTCACCAACTCCGAGTTGTGGCAGGTGTCGCTGTCCGGCGGCGAGCCGCGGCGCCTCACCGGGAAGGACGGCCTCGAGGGCGGTGACAACTGGAGCTCCCCGGTGTTCAGCGCCGACGGACGCAGCCTGTTCGCACGCCGCACACCGCGCACCGATCGCGTGTTCAACGCCGGCCGCGTGGCGCGCCTGGAGTGGCCCGCCGCGACGCTCGCCGCCGAGATCACGCTGCCCGAGATGCGCACCGTGGGCGACTTTGCAGTCACGCCGAACGGGCGCGAGGTCTACGTCCTCGGCCAGGACGCCGGCCTGGTGAAGCTGTATCGCGGCCGCAGCAGCGGCGGCGAGGCGCAACTGGCTTTCGACATGGAGCAGGGCGGCTACGGCAGCCTGTCCATGTCCCAGAGCGGGCGTCCCGTGCTGCTGGCGAACTTCCAAAGTGCCGTGAGCCCCACCGAAGTGGTGCGCATCGACCTGCGGCGCGGCGGGCATCGCGCCCTGAGCGACTTTACCGGGCCGCGCACGGCGCAGCTCGACCTGCAGCCGGTGGAGCATTTCTGGTTCGAGACGGAAGACGGCCGGCGTATCCACAACCTCCTGGTCCGGCCGGCCGGCTTCGACCCCGCGCGCAAGTACCCGGTGGTGGTGCTGATGCACGGCGGTCCCCACAGCATGTGGCGCGACCAGGTGCACCTGCGCTGGAACTATCACCTCATCGCCGGCAGCGACTACGTACTGGTGGCGACCAACTACAAGGGTTCGACCGGCTTTGGCGAGGCCTTCGCGCAGAGCATCCAGGGCGATCCCCTCAAGGGTCCGGCCGAGGAGATCAACCAGGGCGCCGACGTGGCCATCGAGCGCTTCGGCTTCATCGACGGTTCGCGCCAGTGCGCCGCCGGCGCCAGCTACGGCGGGCACCTGGCGAGCTGGATGCTGGCCAGCACTGATCGCTACCGCTGCCTGGTCAACCACGCGGGCCTGGTGGACCTGGCCAGCCAGTGGGGCACCAGCGACGCCGTGTACCACCGCGAGGTGAACGTCGGCGGTCCGCCGTGGGAAGGGCACCCGTTGTGGACGGAGCAGAGCCCGATGACCTATGCGGCCAATTTCAGCACGCCGACGCTGGTCACGGCCGGGGCACTCGACTACCGCGTGCCGCTGAACAACACCCTGGAGCTATGGACCGTGCTGCAACGCCTGCAGGTACCCAGCCGCCTGCTGGTCTACCCGAAGGAGAACCACTGGATCATGACCGGCCACAACAGCCGCCACTTCTACGGCGAGCTGGCGGCCTGGTTCGAGCGCTGGCTCGCCGCCGAGTGAGCGCTCAGTAGGACAGCGAGGGACGGCGGTTGCGGGGCTTGGCCAGCAGCATCTGCACGGTGCCGATGTTGCGCTCCAGGAAACCGCCCTCGCAGTAGCACAGGTAGTACTCCCACATGCGGATGAAACTCTCGGGATAGCCGAGCGCGCGCACCTGGTCGATGTTGCGGAAGAAGCGCTCGCGCCAATGGCGCAGCGTGGTGGCGTAGTGCAGGCCGATGTCCTGCAAGTGCAACATCTGCAGGTTGCTGCTGCGCGCCAGGCTGCCGGTCATGGCCGACACTGAGGGCAGGAAGCCGCCGGGGAAAATGAAGCGCTGGATGAAGTCCACGTTCTTGAGCGCGCGCGCGTAGAGCTCATCGCGGATGGTGATGGCCTGGATGAGCATCAACCCGTCCGGCTTCAGCAGCCGCGAGCAGGTGCTGAAATATGCATCGAGGTACTGATGGCCGACCGCCTCGATCATCTCGATCGAGACCAGCTTGTCGAACTGGCCTTCCAGGTCGCGGTAGTCCTGGCGCAGCAGCGTGACGCGGTCCTCCAGCCCCGCGGCGCGGATGCGCTCGGAGGCAAGGGCGTGCTGTTCGCGCGAGATGGTGGTGGTCGTCACGCGGCAGCCGTAGTGCTTCGCGGCATGCATTGCCAGGCCGCCCCAGCCGGTGCCGATCTCGAGCAGGTGGTCACCGGGCTGCAGGTCGAGCTTGCGGCAGGCGGCATCCATCTTGGCTATCGAGGCCTGCTCCATGCTGGCGCCCTCGTGCTCGAAGATGCCGCTGGAGTAATTCATGGTGGGGTCGAGGAACAGGCGGAAGAAATCGTTGCCGAGGTCGTAATGCGCGGAAATGTTGCGCCGGCTTCCTTCGCGGCTGTTGCGGTTCAGCCAGTGCGCCAGGCGACGGCCCAGCGCGGCGAACCGCGTGGCGCCGCCGTCGACCGACTCCAGCACTTCGCGGTTGGCCACCAGGATCCGCACCAGCGAGGTCAGGTCGTCGCACTTCCACAAGCCGTGGATGTAGGCCTCACCGCCGCTGGTGGTGCCGCCGAAGGCGGCGTCGGCCCAGAACTGCGGGTGCAGCACTTCGATGCGCGCCTGCGGGACCCCTTCGACGCCATGCTCGCCGAAGCGGCGCGTGCCGTCCGCGTCGTGGACCTCGAGGCCGCCCTGGCGGATGTGAGCGAGGCGCTCCAGCAGCAGGCGCTTGGCCAGTGCCTGCATGCGACTCGGCCGGACGCTGTCGTCGGCGAGGGTGGGAGCGAGTTCAGCCCGGATGATGTCTTCGTTCATGGTTTCTCCAGTCCCGCAGCGCGCTTCGTCGGGTGCGTGTAGAAAACGGCGCCTTTGAACTTGAGTTTCAGCGCCTGCCAGTAGATGAGGAACACGACCCGCAGGGTCATGAAGGGGAAACGTGCCAGTGCCGCGGCCAGCGAACGCCCGCTGATCTCGCGGCGCTCCAGGCTGAGGGTGGCGTCGAAGGCATGGCCCCGCGCCTCCTCGTTGCGCAGGTGCACCAGCAGACGCGGCCCGGGTGCGGTGAAGCGCCAGCGGTAATGCGTCTGCATCGGCAGGAAGGGCGAGACGTGGAATTCCTTCTCCAGTTCGAACTCCTGGCTCGGGCCGCGCACGCGCGCGGCATCCCGCGGCAGCACGTAGCAATGCTGCTCGCCCCACGGTGTGTTGTTTACTTCGCACACCACGGTCTCCACCTCGGTCCCGGCAGTGTCATAACAATAGTAGAAAGTGACGGGATTGAAGCAGTGCCCGAAGTAGCGCAGGTGGGTGAGCATGCGCACCGCTCCGGCCGGCCGCCGGCCGGTACGCGCCTCGACCAGGTCGCGCACGGCCCGGTCCAGCGGCACCGCCGGGTCGCCCATGTGGTCCTCGCGCCGCAGCCAGGCGGGGGCCCGCCGCCGGGTGCTCCACAGCCAGCGCCCGCGGAACACGCGGTCGAGCTCGGCCAGGTCGAGGTAGACCATGAACAGGCGGTAGGTGAAGGCGTTCGACACCGGGTCGGCGCCGCCGCCGTGCCGCCGGTGGTTAACTTGCCCGACGTAGAGGCAGCTGTGCATGACTGCTCCAGGATTGCGCTGCAGCCGCGGCCACCAGCCCGCTCTTCACGCCGTCCTCGTGGAAGCCGTAGCTCCACCAGGCGCCGCAATAGAAGCTGCGGTTGAGCCCCATGATCTCGCTGCGCCGGCGCTGCGCCGCGACGCCCTCCGGCGTATACACCGGGTGCTGGTAATCGATCTCGCGGATGACCTTGGCCGGGTCGATGTCCATCGACGGATTCAGCGTGACCAGGAACTGGGTTTGCGCCGGCAGGCTCTGCAGGATGTTCATGTGGTAAGTGACGGCCACCGCATCACGCTGCTCGCGCGGCACGTGGTAGTTCCACGCGGCCCAGGCCTGGCGACGCCGCGGCAGCACGCTGGTGTCGGTGTGCAACACGGCGCGGTTGTACTGGTAAGGAATCGCGCCCAGCACCTCGCGTTCGACTGCGTCCGGCTGTTCGAGCAGGGCCAGTGCCTGGTCGCTGTGGCAGGCGAACACCACGGCATCGAAACGCGCGCGGTGCCCGCCGTCGAGCACCAGGTCGACGCCGCCTTCGTCGCGCTGCACCTTGCGCACCGGCGCGTTGAGGCGAATACGGTCGGCGAAGGGTGCGGTCAGCGGGCCGATGTAGCTGCGG
This sequence comes from uncultured Thioalkalivibrio sp., assembly GCA_964413755.1. GTDB lineage: Bacteria > Pseudomonadota > Gammaproteobacteria > Steroidobacterales > XN24 > XN24. The sequence continues at coordinate 26,439 of CAYPTW010000002.1, forward strand.
CTGCCGCCCTTGATCACATGCCACTGGGGCCGCTCCTTAACCGACAGCAGGCCGTGGTTGTTGAAGAAATCGACGAAGTAGCGTGCCGGGAAACGCAGCATGGTCTGTGGGTCCGTGGACCAGATGGCAGCGCCCATGGGCACGATGTAATGATCGACGAAGCGCTGCGAATAACTCCCGCGCGCCAGGTAGTCGCCAAGGCCGAGCGTCTCGTCCTGCCCCTGCAGCAACTCCGGCGCCTCACGGTTGAAGCGCAGGATGTCGCGGATCATGCCCCAGAAGCGCGGGCTGGCCAGGTTGCGACGCTGGGCGAACAGCTGGTTGAGGGAGCTGCCGCAGTACTCCACGCCGGTACGCTCGCAGCGCATGCTGAAGCCCATCTGGCTGGGCTGCGAGGCGACGCCGATCTCGTTCATCAGGGCGATGAAGTTGGGATAGGTCCAGTCATTGAAAACGATGAAGCCGGTGTCCACCGCCCAGCTGCGGCCTTCCGCCTCCACGTCGATGGTGTTGGTATGGCCGCCGATGTAATCGTTGGCTTCGAACACGGTGACCTCGTGATCGACGCACAACCGGCGTGCCGCCGTGAGGCCGGAGATGCCGCTGCCGATGATAGCGATTCTCATGATGTTTGCTTCCTGGAGAGTTCAGACGCGGTTGCGCACAGCGCGCACCAGGCCGCCGAGCAGCGGCAGCCGTTCGTACAGCAGCGCCCCGGCATCGAAATAGTCACGGTGGTAATGGACCCTGGCGCCGAACCGGATGTGAGTCGCGCCCGGCAGGGCGAGCTCCTCGCCAGGACGCAGGCGGCGGTGACGCATGTACATGGTCCAGGTCAGCATGGCGTCGTCCGCGGTGTGCAGCACCGTGCCGAATTCGAAACGGATCTGTTCGACGCCCTGGTACATGCGCGCGAAGTATTCGCGCAGCGCCTCGAGTCCCTCGATGCGGTGCAAGGGGTCCTCGAACACCACTTCCGGCGCGTAGACCTCGTCGAGCAGATGCAGGTGGTCCCGGTCGAGGGCCTGGTAGACCTCGCGGAAACGCGCCAGCAGCGCCGGTTCGACCGCGCGCGCCATGGCAACGGTGGCGCTCATGCCGGGGCTCCTGCGCGCAGGGTGGCGGCGAGCACGGTGCGTGCGGCGGCCAGGTCGTCGCCGAGAACGGTCCCGGCAGCCTCGTCGGCGCGGGAGAACACCGGCAGCCCGCGCGGCAGGCTCGCCTGGGCCGGGGCCGGCGCGCCGGCGAGAACCAGGGCGGAGCATCCGGTCATCCCGGTTGCGGCGGCCAGTTCGTCCGTCGCCTGGGCCGCGATGATCACCGCGCGCAGGCCATGCGCATGCAGGTTGGCCGCCAGCGCCAGCGCCCAGGTGCGATGGTCGTCCGGCGCAGGTCCGGTGGCGAACAGGACGCGCGGTTCACCACCGGGGCTGCGCGCAGCAGAGAAGGTGAGCCGCCCCGCGAGCCAGGCGTCGAGGAACCCGGCCTGCATGGCCGGCAGGGTGGACGCCACCTCCGGCAGCCGGTCGACCAGCGCCGTGCCGAGACCGGGATGCTGGGCTTCGGCGGCGTCGATGACCGAGTGCATGCCGATGTCGTCGAGCGCTGCGAGGCGTTCCTGGAAGCGTTCCAGCCAGTGCGCCAGGTCGTCGTCATGACGCTCCGTGGACGCATCGCCGGACTGGTGCAACATGCGCGACGCGCCGCTGATCGAGACGCCGCGGGAGACCAGGCGCGAAGCCGCGCGCAGTCTTTCCACGTCCACCTGGCTGTACAGGCGATGTCCGCCGGGCGTGCGCGAGGGTCGCACCAGGCCGTAGCGGCGCTCCCAGGCACGGATGGTGACCGGGTTGATTCCCGTCAGCTGGGCGACGACGCGGATGGGAAACAGGCCGCCGCTGCCGGCGTCGCGCCACTCAGTCGCCATGTCCGGCTCCCTTCTTCTGGAAGAACAGCGTGACCTCGCCGACGCGGAAGCCGAACTTCCGGATTTCCGAGCGATTCACCAGGATGTCGTCCTGGATGAGCCACATCCAGTCATCCAGGCGCACGTTGATGGTGCCGTCGTTCCAGGGCAGGGCGAGCGTGTAGCGCCAGCGCAGGGCATTGCCGCGCGCCTCGCCCTCGGCCTCGCCGACGACGTCGCCGGCGGTGCCGATGTAGCGATGCTCATCCAGCTTGCGGAAGTTCCACACGCGTCGCTCGGTGGCGCCGTCGCTCCAGATGAAGTCTTCCTCGAGCACGCCGCGATCGCCCTCCCAGCGCCCGACCATGTCGACCCGGAAGCTGCGCGTGACCTCGCCCTTGCGGTCCTGCACGATGCCCCAGGCCACCAGCGGGCCGTCGAAGTAACGCTGCAGGTCGAGTTCCGGCTCGCGGCCCGCGTAGTCCGAGACCTGGACCGCGCAGCCGGTGAGCAGCAAGGCCATGGTTGCCGCGGCCAGTGCGCGGATGCGTCCAGTGAGGCGGCTCATCGCTCAGCTCCCAGCAGCGCTGCGCGCAGGGACGCGTCCCGGCTGTCGGGGTGCAGCCAGATGCCCAGGAAGGCCGGGCCGAAGTCGGGGTCGTCGATCACGCCGAGCAGCCCGTCATTGCCGTAAAAATGGGTGGGCCCGCCGGGCTCGACGCGCGCGATGAGGCGGTCCCCGGGGGTCACGTCCGGCCACATCTCGGCCACCGCGTCGAGCCAGGGCTGCACGCGCTCCTCCCCGGGCAGGGCGAGCTCAGTGCGCAGGCGGCGCCATTCCTTGGCCGTGGTCTCGACCAGGCGCTTGCTGGAGATGTTGCGCAGGTAGGTGATCTCCAGTGCCACGGGGGCGGTGCCGCCCAGGCCCTGGAACTCGGGGGTGGCGCTGTGCAGGCGCGCCTCGTAGACCTCCAGCCCGAACCAGGTCAGCTCGCCGCTGCCGACCTCGTACAGCGTGTCGAGCGGGCCGGAATGGTCGGCGGCGCCGTGGGCCGGCGCGGCCCAGGGGCCGCACAGCAGCAGGACTGCGGCGGTGATGAGGCGTGGCGACATGGCGAGATACTCCCGAAATGGACTGCACGGGAGTTCGCCGGAGGCCGAGCCGCCGGATTCAAATTCGTAGAACTAGGCTGTTCAGCCGGAGGCGTTGCCGCAGAAGATGTCGTGCAGCGTCTCGATGACCCGGCCCGCGGGGCCGTCGGCAAGGCGGTAGTAGATCACCTGGGCGGCGCGGCGGGTGTTGACCAGGCCGTCGCGGCGCAGCACCGCGAGGTGCTGCGAGAGCGCGGACTGCGACAGCGGCACGCGCTCGTTGATGTCGCGTACGCTCAGCTCGCCCTTGGCAAGGCTGCAAAGCACCATCAGGCGCGAGCTGTTAGACAGCGCCTTCAGCAGGCGCGCTGCCTCTTCGGAATGCTCCCGCATTTCCTCTGCATCGATGTCCAGGCGGGGCGTGCACACCGGGGCGGCTTGGGCTTTGGCATCCATATCGGACATATCCTACGCTGGAGCGGGGGTTAACAAAAGATCGGTTAACTAAATTAGAAAAATCTGAAACAATACCGTCCCGACATCGTCCGCAGACGGGGAGACCAGCGCACATGGCGAAAGCACCCGAGGTGAGAGGCCTCTACCACGAGCCGACGTCCACGTTTTCCTACGTGGCGTGGGATCCGGCGACGCGCGCGGCGCTGGTGATCGATCCGGTACTGGATTATGACGGCGCCGCCGGGCGCACCGACACGGCGAGCGCGGCCGCGCTGCTCGCGATCCTCGAAGCCGAACAGTTGCAGCTGCAGTGGATCCTGGAGACGCATGCGCACGCGGACCATCTCTCCGCTGCGGCGTTCCTGCACGAGCGCAGCGGCGCGCCGGTCGCCATCGGGCGCGGCATCACCTCGGTGCAGGAGAACTTCCGCGACATCTACAACCTCGGCGCGGACTTCCCCGTGGACGGCCGGCAGTTCGACCGCCTGTTCGCCGACGGCGAGCGCTTCGCGCTCGGCGAGATCGAGGTCGAAGTCATGGCCACCCCGGGGCATACCGACGACAGCGTGACTTACCGCGTGGGCGATGCGGCCTTCGTGGGCGATACGCTGTTCGCGCCCGACTACGGCACCGCGCGTTGTGACTTCCCGGGCGGTGACGCAGCGCGGCTGTTCGCCTCGGTGCAGCGCCTCTACGCACTGGCGCCGGAGACGCGCCTGTTCCTGTGCCACGACTATCCGCCGCAGGGTCGCGGGCCGCGCTGCGAGTGGAGCGTGGCGGAACAGATGGCGGGCAACATCCATATCAACGCCGCCACCCGCGAGGCGGATTTCGTGCAGATGCGCACGGAGCGGGATGCCGGGCTGAAGATGCCCGCGCTGATCATTCCCTCGGTGCAGGTGAACATCCGTGCCGGCCGCCTGCCGGAACCCGAAGACAACGGCAGGCGCTACCTGCGCGTGCCGCTCGATACCCTCTAGGAGACGACGAATGAGAACAGTCCTTGCCCCGTTGACGCTGGCCGCGCTGCTGGCCGGATTCCTCGCCGCGTACCCCGCCCTTGCGCAGGAAGCCGACCGCGCGGCCGAGGGCCGCGCCATCGCCGCAGGGTTCGGCGCCGAGCTGCGCACCGCCCTGCAGTCCGCCATGCAGGAGGGCGGGCCGCTGGCGGCGATCAAGGTGTGCAACGAGGATGCGCCGCGCATCGCGCGCGCGGCGGCGGAGCAGTCGGGTGCCGAGGTGGGCCGCACCTCGACCCGCCTGCGCAACCCGGACAACCGCCCGGACGCGCACGAACAAGCCGTGCTGGAGGACTTCGCCGCAGAGCTGGCCGCCGGTGCGCCGGAGTCGCCGCCGTGGCGGCTGGATACGCTGCCTGACGGGCGCGAGCGCTTCATGAGCGCGATCATCGTGCAGACCCAGTGCCTCGGCTGCCACGGTGCGGAACTCGCTGCGCCGGTGGCGCAGGCCATCGACCGCCTGTATCCCGAGGACCAGGCACGCGGCTACCAGCCCGGCGAGCTGCGCGGCGCCTTCACCATCACGTGGCCGGCGGAGTCGGCAGACGCAGCAGGTAAACCGTGACGGCGGACGCCATCAGGAACATTGCGACCTTCGCCCAGGTCACCGGCACGAAGAAGATGATGGTGACGCCGAACGACAGCCACATCACCAGGAGGGTGGTGGCCTTGGCGGGCCGCGTCATGCCGCGGCCTTCCTCGAAATTGCGCACATAGCTGCCCAGCCAGCGGTGGTTCAGCAGCCAGTTGTGGAAGTGCTCCGAGCTGCGCGCAAAACAGTAGGCTGCCAGCAGCAGGAAGGGCGTGGTGGGCAGCCCCGGCAGCAGGATGCCCAGCACGCCCAGGCCGACGCAGATCATGCCCGCCGCGATGAGCATCCAGCGTGCGGCGTGATCGAGATAGGTCTCCGGGTTGTGCAGCCGCCCGCGCCGGGCCCGCTTGCTGTTCATGGCGCCTGCCGGGGCCTCAGGCCGCCGCGGCGGGCCGGAGACCGTAGAAGCGGCGCACGCGCGCGTTGCGGAAGACCAGCGCCGCCAGCAGGGTGAACAGCGCCACGGCACCGAGGATCAGCGCCATGCGCAGGTAGGGCGCGCCGGCAGCCGCGCGCGCCGAGCCGATCATCCAGGCCACGAATACCCAGCGCGCGGCGCCGAGCACGAGGGCGGCCTGCACGACACGAGCCGCCCAGGGCCGCGGCACGGCCATGACACCGAGCAGCACGACGCAAGCGACCAGCATCAGCTCGTTGCCGGCGCGGAAGAAGCTGGCGCCGAGCAGCAGGACTGCCAGCACCGGCGCGATCAATCGCCACATGATTCATCTCCGGGCGGCGCGTCGGGCGCGCCGCCATCGCTGGGGAACAATTGTAGTGCCGGGCTAGGCTGCGTCGCGACCCAGCGCGCGCACCTCGGCCAGCCGCTTCTGCCGACCCTTGTCGTCCTCGGCTTCCACCATGCCGATCAGGGTACGGTGAATAGGTTTGAAGCCGGTAAAGGCCAGAATGTTCCGCTCCAGGCTCTTCACGGCGTGGGCGCCGTAGAACCAGCGATAGGCGAAGCCCGGCATTCCCATGGTGACGATGACGCGCGCGCTCTTGCCCTGCAGCAGCTTTTTGCCCGGGCGTCCTGGTTTCTCCGCGCGCTCGAAGGCAAAGTCCGGACGGAACACCTGCTCCAGGAAACCCTTCAGCAGCGCCGGCATGGAGCCCAGCCACAAGGGATGGATGATCACCAGGTGGTCCGCCGCCTTGATGGATGCCTGGCACTGCCGGATGGCGTCGGGCGGCTCCCCGCTGTCGAAGTCACGCTTGCTGCGCAGCAGGGGGAACTGCAGCTGCGCCACGGGCAGCACCTCGACCGCATGGCCGTTCGCGCGCGCGCCCTCGCCATAAGCCTGCGCCAGGGCGTGGCCGTAGTGCCCGCCATCCGGATCAGGGTGCCCCTGGATGATGACGATCTGCTTGCTCACCTGGTGGAACCCTCCTGGAAGCCCACCCGCATGCTAGTCAGCAGGCCGCTGCCCGGCCACTTCGGATTGCCGCAGCCGAGCCCCGGTTCAGCCCTGGGCCGCCAGCCACTCGTCGTCGGAGGTCTCCGTGATGTCCTCGAACAGGTAGGTGCTGAGGTAGCGCTCGCCGGTGTCCGGCAGCATCGCCAGCAGCACCGCGCCCGGCTCGGCGCGCTCGGCAACGTGCAATGCCGCTGCCAGCGTGCCGCCGGCCGACAGCCCGACCAGGATCCCTTCCTCGGTGGCCAGCGCGCGGGCGCAGTCGCGGGATTCCTCGTCGGTGACGGTTACCAGCTCGTCGTAGACGTCCCGGTTGAGGACCTTGGGGATGAAGTCGGGCGTCCAGCCCTGGATCTTGTGCGGCTTCCATTCCTTGCCGCCCAGCAGCGAGGCGCCCTCGGGCTCGGTGGCCACGATTTTCACTTCCGGCCGTGCCAGCTTGATGATCTCGCCGGCGCCGGTGAGGGTGCCGCCCGTGCCCCAGCCGCTGACCCAGTAGTCGAGACGGCGGCCGGCGAAGTCGCGCAGGATCTCCGGGCCGGTGGTGTTGCGGTGGAAGGCCGGATTGGCCTCGTTCTCGAACTGCCGCGCCAGGAACCAGCCGTGCTTCGCCGCCAGTTCCTCGGCCCGGCGCACCATGCCGGTGCCGCGCTCGGCGGCGGGCGTAAGGATGACCCTGGCGCCGAGTGCTTTCATCACCCGCCGCCGCTCGATAGAGAAGGTCTCCACCATGGTGGCGACAAAGGGGTAGCCCTTGGCGGCGCAGACCATCGCCAGCGCGATCCCCGTGTTGCCGGAGGTGGCCTCGATCACCGTCTGCCCCGGCTTGAGGACGCCGCGCTTCTCCGCGTCCTCGATGATGGCGAAGGCGAGGCGGTCCTTGACCGAGGCCATGGGGTTGAAGGACTCGACCTTGACGTAGATGGTCGTGTGCTTCGGGCCGATGCGGTTGAGACGCACCACCGGGGTGGAACCGATGGTGCCGAGAATGTTGTCGTAGATCATGAGACCTCCGTTGGCTTATGCTCAAAAGCATATAAGGCCGGCCCGGTCCGCGGGAAATACCCTTTCCTTGGAGCTACATGCGATCTGGTTATGAAGCTGCAACAGCTACGCTACCTGCTGGCGGTGATCGACAACGGTCTCAACATGACCGCGGCGGCGGAGCGCCTGTCGACTTCGCAGCCGGGGGTCAGCAAGCAGGTCAAGCTGCTGGAGGAGGAACTCGGCCTGCACCTGTTCGCCCGCCACGGCAAGAATCTCGTCGGCCTGACGCCTGAGGGCGAGGAGGTCGCGCGGCGAGCGGCGCGCATCATGCAGGAGGTCGAGGCGATCCGCGGCATCTCCGCCGGTCGTTACCTCGAGGTCGCGGGCAGCCTGTCCATCGGCACCACGCACACCCAGGCGCGCTACGTGCTGCCGGGCGTGATCGCGCGTTTTCGCCAGCGCTACCCCGAGGTCACGCTGGACCTGCACCAGGGGACCTCGGAACAACTGGCGGACATGGCGACGCGCCGGCAGGTCGATTTCGTCATCGCTTCCGAGGCCCGTCACCGCTTTCCGGAGCTGGTCAGCCTGCCGTGCTTTCGCTGGGACCGGGTGATCCTGGTGCCGCGCGACCATCCGCTCGCCGGGCTCGGGCGGCGTCCCGACCTGGCCGAGGTGGCGCAGCACCCGCTGGTCACGTACGTGTTCAACTTCGAGGGCGGATCCAGCCTCAAGGACGCCTTCGCGGCGCGCGGGCTGGAGCCGAAGATCGTGTTCACCGCGCGCGACGCCGACGTGATCAAGACCTACGTCCGGCTCGGCCTGGGAATAGGTATCGTGGCGGGGATGGCGCATGCCGAAACCGCCGACGAAGACCTGGTGGCGGTGGACGCCACGGGCCTGTTCCCGCGCTGCACCACCTGGATCGGCTTTCGCCGCGACCTGGTGCTGCGCAAGTACATGTTCGAGTTCCTGCAGCTGTTCGCGGCGCACCTCGATCCGTACACCGTGCGGTCCGCCGCGGAGTGCGCCACGCCCGAGCAGGTCGACGCGCTGCTGGCCGCCGTGGAGCTGCCGTTGCGCGGCTGGGAGAGCCCTGAGGCGCCCTGACCGATGCTAGAGTTAACGACGTTTTTGAACCTGTGGAGGAGATGAGCGTGTCTAAGCTGAAGCGCATGGCGGCGCTGTGTATGCTCGCCCTTGGCGTGCCCGCGGGACTGGCGGCAGCCGAGCCCGTGGTGGTGGCCGACGAAGTCCGCACGCAATACCAGAAAATCCGTGTCACCCTGCTGGCAGAAGGACTGGAGCGGCCCTGGGGCGTGGCCTTCCTGCCCGACGGGGGCTTCCTCGTCACCGAGCGTCCCGGGCGCTTGCAGCTGGTGCGCGACGGGCGCAAGACCGAGGTCAGCGGGCTGCCCGAGATTGCAGCCATCCGCCAGGGCGGATTGCTGGACGTGTCGCTCCATCCGGACTTCACTGAGAATCGCTGGGTGTACCTGAGCTACTCCAAGGGCGGGCCCGAGGGCACGGCCACCACGCTGGGGCGCGGTCGGCTAGAGGCCGATCGGCTGGTGGATTTCGCGGAGGTCTTCACGCAGGACCGCCTGTCAGGCCCGGGCCGCCATTACGGCTCGCGTATCGCGTGGCTGCCCGACGGCACCCTGCTGCTGAGCATCGGTGACCGCGGCTCTGATCCGCCGCGCGCGCAGGATCCCATGGACCATGCCGGCAAGTTGCTGCGCCTGAATGCCGACGGCACGGTGCCGGCAGACAACCCCTTCGTCGGTCGTGACGACGTCTATCCCGAGATCTGGTCGCTCGGCCATCGCAACATCCAGGGGCTGGTGGTGGACCGCGCGGGCGATGTCGTCTGGGCGACCGAGCACGGACCGCGCGGCGGCGACGAGCTCAACCGCATCGAGCCCGGCAAGAACTACGGTTGGCCCATCGTCAGCAAGGCGCGGGAGTACCGAACCGAAGAGCAGTACGGCGAGGCACGCAGCCGGCCGGGTTACGTCGATCCCGTGTACGAGTTCCTGCCTACCCTGGCGCCGTCCGGGCTGGCACTGGTGACTTCGGACCGGTTCCCGGCATGGCGCGGCAACCTGCTGGCGGGCGGCCTGGCGGCCGAGCGCATCCGGCGGGTGGTGCTCGAGAACGGCGAAGTGGTGCACGAGGAAGAACTGCTGCTCGGGCTGGTGGGTCGCATTCGCGATGTGCGCGAGGGCCCGGACGGCCTGGTCTACGTGCTGACAGACGTCGCCGAGGGCGGGCTCTACCGTATCGAGCCGGTCGACTGAGGTTCCAGCGGCGGCATCGGCAGCCCCAGTGCCGAGGCCGCGGTGCGCAGCAGCTCGAGCTCGCTCGGGCGCAGGCGCCCGTCATGGCCGGCGACCGCCGCCATGGCTTCGAGCAACGCCTTGCGGTGGGGTGCCTTCATGGCCGCCAGGCGCGCCGCGTGCGATGCCGAATAGGCGCCGGCAGTCTGGTTTGTCGCGGCGAAATCGGGCAGCGGGTCTGGCAGCGGGAACCCGGCCTGGCGCAGTTGCGCTGCGCCATTGCGCCAGGCCTCGGCCGCCGTCGCATCGGTCTCGTGCCCGGCGCGCGCCAGCAGGACGAGCATCGCCAGGGCCCCTTCGACGTCTGGCGCCGTGCCGGGGTCCGGCCGCAGGCGCGTCTCGATCGCCGCCGCGAGGGCCGCTTCGCGCGGTTCGATGACGCCGTCGAGCTCCACCAGGCGCTGCACGAGGTGCAGCAGGTCTGACTGGCGGGCATCCGGGAGGTGATGCAGCGCCGGGCTGGCCAGGTCCAGCAGCGCCAGGCGCAGAGTGTTCGGCAGGGCCGCGACATGCCCCGCCAGTTGGGCGATGCGGTCCGCGGCGCCACTTCCCAGCCGGGCTTCCAGCAGCGCCAGCTGGCTGCTGCGCGGCTGCTCCTTGGGGTCCAGCAGCAGGGCGAGACAGACGGCTGCCGCGCCGTCGGGTTCCAGTACCGCCCGGTGCAACTCCTCCGGCACCATGGCCAGGACACGCCGGGCCATGTCGAGGTCCACGGCACCAACCATGGCCGCGGCCATGCCGAGATCCATGCCGGGCAGCCCGGGCAGGTCGGGGAATCCGGGCAGGATGCCGCCGGCATTGTCCCCGCCCGCCGCCTCGGCAGCAGCTTCGCGGGAGGGCTCCGGCTGTGGCGGCTGCGGCAGGGGCGGGGCCGGATCGCCCGCTTTCCACTGCGGGTCCAGCGCCTGGATGCGGCTGGCGATGGGCGGATGCGTGGCCATGAGGCCGGCCAGGCTGCGCCGCCCGGTGGCGAACAACATGTGGCCGATTTCTTCGCGCCGCACCGCGCGCACTGCGGACGACAGCGGCGAGGCAGCGATCCGCTTCAGCGCGTTCGCCAGCCCGCTCGGGTTGCGCGTGAACTGTACTGCCGCCGCGTCGGCCAGGTGTTCACGCTGGCGCGAGACCGCCGCCTGCAGCAGGCGGCCGGCGAACACGCCGATCGAACCGAGTACGAGAATGGCCAGTCCCACTGCCACCAGGGCGCCGGCGCCGCCACCGCGGCGGTTCACGGCGCGCACCCGGGTGGAGCCGTAAGTTCCGCCGCGCAGCATGGCGCGCCCGATCGTGCTCACCGCCACGAGGCCGAACAGGTAGCCCATGAGCCGCGCGTTGAGCCGCATGTCGCCATTCAGGATGTGGCTGAACTCGTGCGCCACCACGCCCTGCAGTTCATCGCGCGACAAGCGGTCGAGCGCGCCCCGGGTCACGGCGACGGCGGCGTCGGACGGCTCCACGCCGGCGGCGAAGGCATTGATGCCGGGCTCGTTCTCCAGCACGTAGACCTCGGGCACCGGCAGCCCGGCCGCGATAGCCATCTCCTCGACCACGTTGTGCAGGCGTCGCTTCAGCGGATCGCGCTCCAGCCCGGTGACGCGAGACCCGCCCAGGGACTGGGCCACCGCGCCTCCGCCGCTACGCAAGTTGCGCAATCGCCACAGCGAAGACAGGCCGATAAAGGCCGCGGTGACCATGGCGGCGACGACGAATACGTGCGGGTCGAAGGTGGTGGCGAGCTGGCCCTCGGGCGCGGCAATGACCGAGAACGCCACCGCAAGCACCAGGCCCACCGCCAGCGCCACCGCGCCGGTCGCCACGGCGAAAGCGCCGAGCAGCCAGCCCGAGCGCTTGCGGGCCGCTTCCTGGCGTCCGAAGAAATCCATGCCGCGCCGGTGCCCGGCCGTGCGTCAGCAGCGCTTCAGAAGCTGACCTGGGGCACGGCGCGCTTTTCCTCGGACTCGATCTCGAGGAAGGCGGCTGCGTCGAAGCTGAAGGAGTTCGCCACCAGGTTGTTGGGGAAGTTCTCGCGCGCATTGTTGTAGCGCATGACCGCATCGTTGAACGCCTGGCGCGCGAACGCGACCTTGTTCTCGGTGCTGGTGAGCTCTTCCTGGAACTGCATCATGTTGCGGTCCGCCTTCAGGTCCGGGTAGGCCTCGGACAAGGCGAACAGCCGGCCGAGCGCGGCAGAGAGTCCCGCGTCCGCGCTGGAGAGTTCCTGGATCGCGGCGGCGCTTTCCGGGTGTTCGGAGGCGGACTTGAGGCTCTGCACCGCCCGGGTGCGGGCCGAGATCACTGCTTCGAGCGTCTCACGCTCGTGTTTCATGTAGCCCTTGACCGCTTCCACCAGGTTGGGGATGAGGTCGTAGCGGCGGGTCAGTTGCACGTCGATCTGGGCGAAGGCGTTCTTCACCGCGTTGCGCAGGTTGACCAGCTGGTTGTAGATGCCGATCGCCCAGAGCACGACCGCGGCGATGATGGCCAGCAATATCCAAAGTCCCATGACGACTCCTCCCGGGTGGTTGCCCGGCGAGCATACGACACCGCCGCCACGCGGCAAAGCACGCGATCCAGGGTTGAGGCGGGCGCGCGGGGACCCTACCATGTGACCCCTACCGGGGATCAGCCCCTGAAGGGAGTCGAAAAAATGGAAGAAGTGAAGAGCCTGCTGTCGCCCGAGCAGGTGAGCACCATGGTGGACTGGGTATCCCAGTTCGGCCTCAAGCTCATCGCCGCGATCGTCGTATTTTTCGTCGGTAAGTGGCTGGCGCGAAAGATTTCCAACCTGCTGAAGCGGGGGCTGGAGAGAGCGGACACGGACCCGACGCTGGTCGGCTTCGTCGGCAACATCAGCTACTTCGGCCTGCTCACCATGGTGGTCATCGCTGCCGTCGGCCAGCTCGGCGTGCAGACCACGTCCTTCATCGCCGTGCTCGGTGCCGCCGGCCTGGCCATCGGCCTGGCGCTGCAGGGATCGCTGGCGAACTTCGCCGCGGGGGTGCTGATGATCATCTTCCGTCCCTTCAAGGCCGGCGACTACATCGAGGCGGCGGGCACTGCCGGCTCGGTGGAAGAGGTGCAGCTGTTCACGACCACGCTGAAGACGCCGGACAACAAGACCGTGATCATCCCCAACGCCCAGGTCACCTCCGGCACCATCACCAATTACTCGGCGCGCGACACGCGGCGCCTCGACCTGGTGTTCGGCGTCGGCTACGGCGACGACCTGGACAAGGTCAAGCGCGTGATCCAGGAAGTGCTGGCCGAGGAAGAACGCCTGCTCGAGGACCCGGCACCGCTGGTTGGGGTCCTGAACCTCGGGGAAAGCAGCGTGGACTTCGCGGTGCGGCCCTGGGTCAACAGCTCGGATTACTGGCCGGTGTTCTTCGACCTGCAGGAAAAGATGAAGAAGCGCTTCGACCAGGAAGGGATCAGCATTCCCTTCCCGCAGCGCGACGTGCACCTGTTCCAGCAGCAGTCGGCCTGACGCACGCACAATGCAAGACAGCCCCGGGATTCCTCCCGGGGCTGTCTTTTTTGTCCTGAGTGGTCGGGGTGAGAGGATTCGAACCTCCGACCTTCTGCTCCCGAAGCAGACGCGCTACCAGGCTGCGCTACACCCCGAACGACGGCCGCGAGACGGCCCCTGCTTGCTTGAGTCAGGCCGTCCTTTCGACGGCGATGCGGGCGAGTGCCGCCAGGGCATCCCTGAACCCGGAGCGGGGCAGAGGCGCCAGGGCCTCGATCGCCGCGTCCGCCTGCTCTCGTGCAAGCCGCGCAGTGTAGTTGAGCGCCCCGGTCGATTCAATAGCGCTGCGGATGGCAGCCAGCTCCTCCAGCCCGCCGTTTTCGATGGCGCCGCGAATGACGGCGCGCTCCGCCGCGGTGCCGGCGCGCATGGCGTGGATCAGCGGCAGCGTCGGCTTGCCTTCGGCCAGGTCGTCACCGATGTTCTTGCCCATGGCCTCGGCTGAGCCCTCGTAGTCGAGGGTGTCGTCCACCAGCTGGAACGCGATACCCAGCCGCATGCCGTACTCGGCGAGTGCGCTCTCGACTTGCGGCTCGGCGTCGGCAAGGATGGCCGCGACGCGGGCGCCGGCCTCGAACAGCTTGGCCGTCTTGCAGCGGATGACCTCGAAGTAGCGTGCCTCGTCGGTGTCGGGATCGTTGCAGTTCATGAGCTGCAGGACCTCGCCCTCGGCAATGGTGTTGGTGGCGTCGGCCATCACTTCCATGATGCGCATGCGGCCGATCCGCACCATCATCTGGAACGCGCGCGAGTACAGGAAGTCGCCCACCAGCACGCTGGCCTCGTTGCCGAACACCGAGTTCGCCGTGTCCCTGCCGCGCCGCAGTTCGGAGCCGTCCACCACGTCGTCGTGCAGCAGGGTAGCGGTGTGGATGAACTCCACGATGGCACTCGCCTCGACGTGGTTCGTCTCCTCGTAGCCGCAGGCCCGCGCCGCCAGCAGCACCAGCAGCGGGCGCAGCCGCTTGCCGCCGCCGGCCACGATGTAGCGCGCGACCTGGTCGACCAGCGCCACGTCGCTGCTGAGGCTGTCGACGATGCAGCGGTCGAGCGCCGCCAGGTCGTCGGCGACGAGGGCGCGGACGGCCTCCAGGGTGTCGGCCGAAACGGCAGCGGTGGCGGGCGCGGTGGCGGAATTGGACATTTTCGCTGGCGGCATCGGCAGGGCGGGCCCCGGGGGCGGTATTATGGCGAATCTGGCGCGGCGCGGCAGCCCCGTCGGAGCGCTCGCGGGAGGTTTGACCCGGGACGCGCAAGCTCATACAATGCACGGCTTTCTCCGGGCCAGTTCGGCCGGGTAAACAGTTTCCAGGAGCATCCATGTACGCCGTGATCGCCACTGGCGGTAAGCAATACAGGGTCAGCGAAGGCGCAGTCCTGCGCGTCGAGAAGCTCGACGCCGAGGAAGGCGCCACGGTGGAGTTCGACCAGGTCCTCCTGGTCGGCGACGGCGACCAGGTCAGCGTCGGCAAGCCCTACCTCGAGGGCGGCAAGGTGCAGGCCACCGTCATGACCCAGGGCAAGGCCCGCAAGGTCGAGATCGTGAAGTTCAACCGGCGCAAGAACTACCGGCGGACCAAGGGTCACCGGCAGCAGTTCACCCAGGTCAAGATCACCGGGATCGTCGGCGGCTGAGCCGGGATCACGGGGAGGTAAGGGCAAATGGCACATAAAAAGGCAGGCGGCAGCACGCGTAACGGCCGCGATTCCCAGTCCAAGCGCCTCGGCGTGAAGAAGTTCGGCGGCGAGCAGGTCATCGCCGGCAACATTCTGGTGCGCCAGCGCGGTACCAAGTTCCACCCCGGCGTGAACGTCGGCTGCGGGCGCGACTACACCCTGTTCGCCAAGGCTGACGGCAAGGTCGTGTTCGAGACCAAGGGCGCCGAGAACAGGAAGTTCGTGAGTATCGTCACGGACTGAGCGGCCCGCGTGGATCTATGTTTTGAAGACCCCGGCATCCCCGGGGTCTTCGCGTTTGTGGGAGCGGAATCATGAAATTCGTCGACGAGGCCAGCATCACGGTCCAGGCGGGCGCGGGCGGCAACGGCTGCGTGAGCTTCCGGCGCGAGAAGTTCATTCCCTTCGGCGGACCGGACGGCGGCGACGGCGGCCATGGCGGCGGGGTCTGGCTGGTGGCGGATGCCGGGCTGAACACGCTCGCCGACTTCCGTCGCGCGCGGCGTTTTCGCGCCCCCAACGGCGCACCCGGCCAGGGCAGCAACTGTTCCGGGCGCTCGGGCGAGCCGATCTTCATCCAGGTGCCCGTCGGCACCGTGGTGCACGAGCTGGACACCGGCGAAGTGCTGGGCGATCTGATCGAGCCCGGCCAGAAGCTGCTGGTGGCGCAGGGCGGCGTCGGCGGCAAGGGCAATACCCACTTCAAGAGCAGCGTCAACCGTGCGCCGCGCAAGACGACGCCGGGTACGCCGGGCGAGTTCCGCAACCTCAAGCTCGAGTTGCGCGTGCTGGCGGACGTCGGCCTGCTCGGGCTGCCCAACGCCGGCAAGTCCACGCTGTTGTCGGCGGTGACGGCGGCCAATCCCAAGATCGGTGACTACCCCTTCACCACCCTGCACCCGAACCTCGGCGTGGTGGAGCTGGACGAGGGGCGCACCTTCGTCATCGCGGACATTCCGGGCCTGATCGAGGGCGCCGCCGAGGGTCACGGCCTGGGCACGCGTTTCCTGCGGCACCTGCAGCGCACGCGCCTGCTGTTCCATGTCGTGGACGCGACCCTGCGCGAGGGCGAGCCGTCGCCGGAGCAGGGCGCGCGCGACATCATCGAGGAGCTGCATGCCTACAGCGCCGAGCTTGCCGCCTGGCCGCGCTGGCTGGTGATCAACAAGATCGACAAGCTGCCGCCCGGCAAGGGCGAAGAGGTCGGGCAGCGGATCGCCGCCGCCATCGATTACGAGGGCCCGGTATTTTGCGTCTCGGCGGCGACCGGCCAGGGCACCGATGAACTGGTGCGGGCGGCGGGCACTTACCTCGAGGCCCAGGCACGCCGGGAGGCGGAAGGGAAAGGCGCAGAAGGCGACGGCTGATGGCCGCCAGGAAGCAAAGAAAAAAGCCGGCGCAAGCGCCGGCTTTTTCGTCTCAGCAGATGGCGGTGCGGCTCAGGCCGAGAGGCTCTTGATGCGCGCGTTCAGCCGGCTCTTGTGCCGGGCCGCCTTGTTCTTGTGGACGATACCCTTGTTCACCATGGAATCGAGCACCGGCATCGCGGCCTTGTAGCTGGCCTCGGCGGCAGCACGGTCGCCCGACTCGATGGCCGTGGAGACCTTCTTCAGGTAGGTGCGCATCTTGGAGCGCAGCGCCATGTTGTGGCCCCGGTTCTTGACGCTCTGCCGAGCGCGCTTCTGGGCCGACTTGATGTTAGCCAAGGTTTCGACTCCCGTTGGATCTGGTCTGCGCAGGGCCTCGGCCCGGCGCGCGAAGCCGCATATCGTCGGCGAGCGGGGGCGCGATGTCAAGTTCCACGCGGGCAACGGCCCTGCCACGGCGCGGCCCCGGTTGCTAGAATCTGCGCCCCTGCCGGCGCGCATCCGGCGCCCCCTCCGGCACGAAAGTGGAAGCATCATGACAAGCGAATCCCGACACACCGAACGCCAGCTGGCGGTGTGGCTGCTGGCCTGCTGCCTGGTCCTGTTCAGCCTGGTGGTGCTGGGCGGCGTGACCCGGATCACCGGCTCCGGCCTGTCCATCACCGAATGGAAGCCCGTGACCGGCGTGCTGCCGCCGTTGAGCGAGGCCGCCTGGCAGGCGGAGCTCGACCTCTATCGCGCCACGCCGGAGTACCAGAAGGTCAACCGCGGCATGTCGATGGATGAATTCAAGTTCATCTACGGCTTCGAATACGCGCACCGCCTGCTGGCCCGCATGCTGGGCCTGGTGTTCGTCGTGCCGCTGGTGATTTTCTGGGTGCGCGGGAAGATCCCGGCGCGACTGCGCTGGCCGCTGCTCGGCATCCTCGCCATGGGCTGCCTGCAGGGCTACATGGGCTGGTACATGGTGAAGAGCGGCCTGGTGGACGTCCCCCGCGTGAGTCCCTACCGGCTCACGGCGCATCTCAGCCTGGCGCTGCTGATCTTCGGCGCCATGTTCTGGCTCGCCCTCGGGCTGTTGCGGCCGCGCCAGGGCGGGCCGACGGCGGCACAGCGCCCATTGCGGGTCTTGCTCGGGCTGCTGGTCGTCACCGTGGTCTCGGGGGCCTTCGTCGCGGGCAACAAGGCGGGCTACATCTACAACACCTTTCCACTCATGGCCGGGGCGTGGATTCCCGACGGCCTGCTGCACCTGGAACCGGCCTGGCGCAACTGGACCGAGCACCCGGTCATGGTGCAGTTCACGCACCGCTGGCTGGGGGTGACCACGGCGCTGCTGGTGCTGGGCACCTGGGCCTATGCCTGGCGCGTCCCGCTCGACCGGATCCAGCGCCTGGCCATGCACCTGGTCGGCGTGATGGTGCTGGTGCAGGCCACCCTGGGCATCAAGACGCTGCTGCTGTACGTGCCGGTGGGCCTCGGCGCCGCGCACCAGGGCGGGGCGGTGCTGCTGATCGCCGCGCTGCTGTTCGCCCTGCACGAGACCGGCCGCCCGCCGCGCCGGACTGGACCCGCGCAGGCGACAGCCTGAGGGCAAAAAAAGAGGCCGGCGCTGCTGCGCCGGCCCCGCTTTGCCATCGCGTTGCGACGGACTCAGTCGTCGAGGCTGCGGATGTACGCCACCACGTTCTCGAGGTCGTCGCCCTTCAGCGCGTGGCCCCAGGCCGTCATCATCGGCGACAGGCCGACCGCGGCGCCGCCTTCCACGATGACCTTCCTGATGTAGTCGTCATCGACCGACTTCTGCCATTCGGCGTCGTCGAGGGCGCGCGGCTTGGGCTTCAGCGCCGCGGCTGCCGGACCGTCGCCATGGCCGGCCGGGCCGTGACAGGCGGAGCAGAACTGCTGGAACTTGGCCTTGCCGGCCTCGACGTCGGCGGCCTGGGCAGGGATCGCGGCGACGCACAGGGCGGCCGCTGCGGTCAGGAGAAGAGTCTTGCGCATGGGTGAACTCCTGGGATTAAGACTCGGTAGCAATGCCGGCCTCGTGGTCAAGGTGGCGCCGGCGTAAACGCCGCGGGCATTCCCGCCCGCCAGACGTGTTTCGGTCTCGGCCTATTGCTAGATGCGTTGTATTAGCGTATTAATACGCTATCGCGCTGCCGAACTGACCGGATGACACCCCAATTATGAAGAATCGCGTCGCCCCCTCCAAGTCCGAGGAGCAGCTGGCCGAAGCGGCGTTGTGCCGGGCTGTGCTGGCGCTCGAGAGTGCCGATGAGGCGCGCGCCTTTTTGCGCGACCTGTGCACGCCGGCGGAGCTGCAGGCGCTGGTCGACCGCTGGCGCGTGGTCGGGCTGCTGCGCCAGGGCATGACCTACCGGCAGATCAACGAGCAGACGGGCATCAGCGTTACCACCATCGGGCGCGTTGCCCGGTTCCTGGCCGACGGCAACGGGGGTTACCTCGCCGTGGCCGACAGACTGGATGGAGAGAATTCATGACGATTCAGGCAGAGCGGCGGATCAAGGTCGCGGTACAGAAATCCGGCCGGCTGACCGACAACTCGCTGCACCTGATGGAGACCTGCGGGCTCATCTACAGCCGTGGTCGGGACCAGCTCATCTGTTTCGGCGAGAACATGCCGGTGGACGTGCTGCTGGTGCGCGACGACGACATCCCGGAGCTGGTGGCGGAGGGCATCTGCGACCTCGGCATCGTGGGCATGAACGTGTTCCGCGAAAAGACCAGCGAGGAGATGGACCTGGCGCCGGTGATGGAGCTGGACTTCGGTCGCTGCCGCCTGTCGATCGCGGTGCCGCGGGGTTTCGCTTACCGCGGCGCGCAGAGCCTCGAGGGGCTGCGCATCGCCACCAGCTATCCGCGCATCCTCGGCCAGTGGCTGGAATCGCAGGGCGTGCAGGCCGACGTCGTGACCCTGTCGGGCGCGGTCGAGATTGCGCCGCGCCTGGGGCGCGCGGACGTCATCTGCGATCTCGTTTCCACCGGCTCGACGCTGCTGGCGAACGAGCTGGAGGAGGCGGAGGTGATCTTCGACAGCAAGGCGGCGCTGATCTCGCGCGGCGGCGAGCCTGCCACGGGCTGGCCGGCGCGCCTCGCCAGCCGCATGCGCGGCGTGCTCAGCGTGCGCGAAAGCAAGTACATCATGCTGCACGCGCCGCGCGCGGCGCTGGCGGAGATCCGCCGCCTGTTGCCCGGCAGCGAATCGCCCACCGTCATGCCGCTCGAAGGCAGGGACGACAAGGTGGCGGTGCATGCCGTGTGCCGCGAGAACGTGTTCTGGGAAACCCTGGAAGGGCTGAAGGCCGCCGGCGCGAGCTCGATGCTGGTCCTGCCCGTGGAGAAGATGCTTGCCTGACGACATCGTGAACCTGGCCCGCTATCGCTGGTCCGAGCTCGACCCGGCCGAGCGCCAGGCTGCGCTGGCGCGGCCCGAGGCGGCTCATCGCGACAGCCTGGCGGCGGACGTGGCCGCCATCATCGCCGCGGTGCGCCGCGATGGCGACACCGCCCTGCGGCGTTTCGCGCAGCGTTTCGACGGCGTGGCGCTCGATTCCCTGCGCGTGTCGCAGGACGCTTTCGATGCGGCCGAGGCAGCCCTGAGCGACGTCCAGCGCGCTGCGCTGCGCACGGCCATCGACAACGTGCGCGCCTTCCATGCCGCGCAGCTGGCGGGGCCGATCAGCGTCGAGACCATGCCGGGCGTGGTGTGCCGGCGCATCACGCGGCCGATCCGCGCGGTCGGCCTGTACGTGCCGGCCGGCTCCGCGCCGCTGCCCTCGACGGTGATCATGCTGGCGGTGCCGGCAGCGCTGGCGGGCTGCCCCAAGCGCATCCTGTGCACGCCGCCGCAGAAAGACGGCCGCGCCGATCCCGCCGTGCTCACGGCGGCGCGCTACTGCGGCGTCGAGGAGGTCTACCTGGTCGGCGGCGCCCAGGCCGTGGCCGCCATGGCCTACGGCACCGAGTCCATTCCCGCCGTGGACAAGATCTACGGGCCCGGGAACGCCTATGTGACGGAGGCCAAGCTGCAGGTCTCGCGCGATCCCGACGGCGCCGCGCTCGACTTACCCGCCGGGCCCTCGGAAGTGCTGGTCATCGCCGACGGTCGCGCCGATCCCGAGTTTGTCGCCGCCGACCTGCTGTCGCAGGCGGAGCACGGTGCGGATTCCCAGGTGGTGCTGGTGACACCCGCACCGGAACTGGCGGACGCGGTGGAGGCTGCGATCATGGCGCAGCTCACGGTGCTGCCGCGCAACGACGTGGCGCGCGCGGCGCTGGCGCATGCGCGCGTGGTGTTGACGCGCGACCTGGCCGAGGCCTTCGAGGTCAGCAACCTGTACGGACCGGAGCACCTCATCGTGCAGGTGCCCGACGCCGAGGCCTGGCTGGAGCATGTCGAGACCGCGGGCTCGGTATTCCTCGGCGACTGGACGCCGGAGTCGCTGGGCGACTACTGCAGCGGCACCAACCACGTGTTGCCGACCTATGGTTATGCGCGCGCCTGGAGCGGCCTGTCCATGGCCGATTTCCAGCTGCATATCTCGGTGCAGGAAGCGACGCCCGACGGCTTCCGGCAGATCGGCCCGGTGGCGCGCACGCTGGCGGAGCTCGAGCGCCTGGATGCCCACGCCCTGGCGGTGAAGCTGCGCCTCGAGGCGCTGGGTGAACCGCAGGCGCCGCTGCCGGCGCGTGAAGGGGACGCATGAGCGGCACACTGCACCTGTTGCGCCCCGACCTGAGGGACTTCACCGCCTACCATGCCGCTTCGCCGCGCCGCGGCGTGGTGCGCCTGCACGCCAACGAGTCGTCCTGGCGCGCCGGCTGGGACGAGACCGACGACGGGCTGAACCGCTATCCCGATCCGCGCCCCGAGGCGCTGGTGCACGCGCTGGCGTCGTTGTACGGCGTGGCGCCCGGTGCAGTGCTGGTGACGCGTGGCAGCGACGACGCCATCGATCTGCTCGTGCGTGCCTTCTGTGAGGCGGGACGCGACGCAGTGCTGGTCTGCCCGCCGACCTTCGGCATGTATGCGGTGGCGGCACGGCTGCAGGGCGCCGGCGTGGTCGAGGTGCCGCTGAAAGCGGACTTCTCGCTCGACACGGCCGGTGTGCTGGCAGCGATGCGCGACCACGTGAAGCTGGTATTCCTGTGCTCGCCCAACAACCCCACCGGCAGCCTGGTCTCGCCGCGCGCGGTGGACACCCTGTGCCGGGAACTGCACGGCCGTGCCGTGGTGGTGGTGGACGAGGCTTACGTCGAATTCTCGCGCCAGCCGGGCTTTGCCGACCGGCTCCAGCGCCACCCGAACCTGGTGTTGCTGCGGACCCTGTCCAAGGCCTGGGGTCTCGCCGGCGCACGCGTCGGCACGCTGCTGGCCGAGCCCGAGCTGGTGGCGGTGCTGCGCGCCCTGGCGCCGCCGTACCCGTTGCCCTCGCTGGCCACCGAGGCGGCGCTGCGGCGCCTGCAGCCCGCCGAGCTGGCGGCGACACGCCGGCGTACGGCGGCCCTGCTTCGACGCCGCGCAGCGCTCGTCGACGAGTTGCGAGCGCTCCCGGCAGTGCGGCGCGTCTGGCCGAGCGAGGGAAACTTCCTGCTGGTGCGTTTCAGCGACGCCGCGGCCGCCATGGCCGCATGCGAGCAGGCAGGCGTGCTGGTACGCGACTTCAGCCGCCAGCCACGCCTGTCCGGCTGCCTGCGCCTCACCGTGGGCACTGCTGCCGAGAACCGCAAGTTGCTGCGCGCGCTGGCGCGGCTGGAAGGCAAGATGGTGAATACCCGTGGATAGAAGCCTGTTCCTGTTCATCGATCGCGACGGGACGCTCGTTGCCGAGCCGCCCGACGAGCAGGTGGATGCGATCGACAAGGTGCGCCTGGTGCCCGGCGTGATCCCGGCCCTGCTGCGCCTCAAGGCCGCGGGTTACCGCATGGTGCTGGTGAGCAACCAGGACGGGCGCGGCACCGATTCCTTCCCAGAGGAACACTTCCGCAGCGCGCATGACTACATCCTCGAGCTGTTCGCCAGCCAGGGCATTCGCTTCGAGGCGGAGTTCATCTGCCCGCACTTCCCGGCCGACGGCTGCGCCTGCCGCAAGCCGGCCACCGGCCTGCTCACCGCCTTCATCGCGCGCAACCCGCCGGACCTGGAGCGCAGCTTCGTCATCGGCGATCGCGACACCGATCTCGAGTTCGCCGCCAACCTCGGCCTGCCGGGACTGAAACTGGGCAATGGCCGCGACGGCACGCTCGGCTGGGACGAGATCGCGCGCCATGTTCTCGGCGGGCTGCGTCGCGCCACGGTGGCCCGTGAGACCAAGGAGACGCGCATCAGCGTCAGCGTCGACCTGGACGACCCGGACGGCGCGGTCGAGGCGAAGACGGGCATCGGCTATTACGACCACATGCTGGAGCAGGTGGCCAAGCACGGCGGCTTCGCCATGCGCCTCGAGTGCGCCGGCGACCTGCACGTGGACGAGCACCACACGGTCGAAGACGTAGCGCTGGCTCTCGGCGAGGCGCTGCGCCAGGCGCTGGGTGCGCGTCGCGGCATACGCCGCTATGGCTTCGTGCTGCCCATGGACGAGACGCGCGCCGAGGTGGCCGTTGATCTCGGCGGCCGGCCTTACCTGGTGTTCGAAGGCGAGTTCCACCGCGAGCGCGTGGGCGAGCTGCCGACCGAGATGGTGCCGCATTTCTTCCGCTCCATGGCCGACAGCCTGCGCGCGTCCATCCACGTGCGACTGGAAGGTGAGAACGATCACCACCAGGTCGAGGGCGCCTTCAAGGCGCTCGGGCGCGCGCTGCGCGACGCCTTCCGCGTCGAGGGCGGCGGCGTCCCATCGACCAAGGGCATGCTGGCATGAGCGGCGGCCCCGCCATGGGCCCGGTCATCGTCGACTCCGGCGGTGCCAACATCAGCTCGCTGCGCTTCGCGCTCGGGCGCATCGGCTGCAACGCGCCGCTGACGGCGGACCCGGCGCTGATCACGGCGGCCAGCCACGTGTTCCTGCCGGGCGTGGGCGCCGCGGACGACGCCATGCGGCGGCTGGAGGAGCGCGGCCTGGCGGAGCTGGTGCGCGGGCTGACGCAGCCGGTGCTGGGTATCTGCCTGGGCATGCAATTGCTGTTCGAGTACTCGGCGGAAGACGGGGGGCGCGCCTGCCTCGGCCTGGTGCCGGGCCGGGTGGAGAAGATCCCGGCGGCCCCGGACCGGCCGGTGCCGCACATGGGCTGGAACCTGACCAGCCTGTCGGGCGAAAGCCCGCTGTTCGCCGGCCTGCCGGGCGCGGCGCATTTCTATTTCGTGCACAGCTATGCCGCGCCGGTGGGGCCGGGGACCATCGCGGTGGCGGACTACGGCGGCGAATTCACCGCAGCCGTGTCGCACGGCAACTTCCACGGCGCGCAGTTCCATCCCGAGCGATCCGGTCCGTCCGGCGCGCGGGTGCTGAAGAATTTCCTGGCGCTGTGAGCGCCATGGCGGACTATCGACCATGAGCCTGCAACCCATTCCCGCCATCGACCTGAAGGACGGCGGCTGCGTGCGCCTCTACCAGGGACGCTTCGACCAGGTGTCCGAGTACACGCAGGATCCCGTGGCACTGGCCGCGCGCTACCTGTCGCTCGGCGTGGACTGGCTGCACGTGGTGGACCTCGACGGCGCGCGTGCCGGCGCCGGCGGCAACCGCGAAATAATTGGCCGCATGGCGGCCCTCGCGCCCGGCCAGGTCCAGGTCGGTGGCGGTATCCGTGAGCGGGACGATGTCGCGGCGGTGCTCGCGTTGCAGGTCGGACGCGTGGTGGTCGGCAGCACGGCGGCGGAGCGGCCGCAGGAAGTACGCGCCTGGTTCGAGGAATTCGGCGCCGAGAGGATCGTGCTCGCCTTCGACGTGCAGCTCGACGAGGCCGGCACGCCGTGGCTGCGCACGCGCGGCTGGACGCAGGATGCGGGCCTGTCGCTGTGGGACGCGATCAAGATCTACCAGGACCTCGGTCCGCTCAACCTGCTGTGTACCGACGTGGCGCGCGACGGCGCCATGGGCGGCCCCAATTTCGAGCTTTACGCCGAGTGCATGCGGCGCTTCCCGGATCTGCGGCTGCAGGCCTCCGGCGGCGTGCGTGACATCGGCGACGTGGCGGCGCTGCGGCCCACCGGCGCGAGCGGCGCGATCATCGGCAAGGCCCTGCTGGACGGCCGCATCACTGACGAGGAGATCCGCTCATTCTTGCCAAACGCATAATTCCCTGCCTCGACGTGCGCGACGGTCGCGTGGTCAAGGGCGTGCGCTTCCGCGATCATCGCGACATGGGCGGCATCCTGGAGCTGGCGGGTCGCTACCGCGACGAGGGCGCGGATGAGCTGGTGTTTTACGACATCACGGCCAGTCCCGGCGGGCGCAGCGTGGACCGCAGCTGGGTGACGCGCGTGGCCGAGCTGCTGGATATCCCGTTCTGTGTCGCCGGCGGCATCCGCGACCTGGCTACCGCCGAGGGCGTGCTCGCCGACGGCGCCGACAAGATCAGCATCAACACCCCTGCGCTCGAGGACCCGGCGCTGATAGACGCCCTGGCACGCCGTTTCGGCAGCCAGTGCGTGGTGATCGGCATCGACAGCCGGCGCGAGAGCCCGGGCGAGGGCCCGGGTGAGGGCCCCGGTAAGGGCAAGGCCTGGCAGG
>CAYPTW010000003.1:0-48306 GCA_964413755.1 uncultured Thioalkalivibrio sp.
AAGCTTCCGCTGGGCGAAATATACGATCAGGAGATCACCCGTACTCATGTCATTTGATTCTCTCGGCCTCCAGGCCGAGCTTCTTCGCGCAGTCGGCGAAGAAGGTTATTCCACACCGACTCCCATTCAGTCCCAGGCGATCCCGGTCGTGCTGGAAGGCCGCGATGTGCTGGCCGGCGCCCAGACGGGCACCGGCAAGACGGCTGCCTTCACCCTGCCCATGTTGCAGCGGCTTGCCCGCGAGCCCGTCGAGGGCCGCCGTCGCATCCGCACCCTGGTGCTGGTACCGACGC
This sequence comes from uncultured Thioalkalivibrio sp., assembly GCA_964413755.1. Lineage (GTDB taxonomy): Bacteria > Pseudomonadota > Gammaproteobacteria > Steroidobacterales > XN24 > XN24. The sequence goes on from CAYPTW010000003.1 coordinate 294, forward strand.
GTGAGCTGGCGGCCCAGGTCGCCAGCGACATCGAGACCTACGGTCGCCATCTGCCGCGGCTCAAGGCCGCGGTGATCTTCGGCGGCGTCAGCATCAACCCCCAGATCGCGACCCTGCGCCGCGGCGTGGACATCCTGGTGGCCACCCCCGGCCGCCTGCTGGATCACGCGCAGCAGCGCACGGTAGACCTGTCCCAGGTCGAGATTCTCGTCCTCGACGAGGCCGACCGCATGCTCGACATGGGTTTCATCCGCGACATCCGCAAGGTGATCGCCCTGCTGCCGCGGCAGCGCCAGAACCTGCTGTTCTCGGCCACCTTCTCCGACGAGATTCGCGGCCTTGCGGCCGGTCTCCTGTCCGACCCGGTGCAGATCGAGGTCGCGCGGCGCAACACGCCGGCGGAGCTGGTCACCCAGGTGGTGCACCCGGTCGATCGCGGCCGCAAGCGCGAGCTGCTGTCGAGCCTGATGCACCGCGGCGACTGGCGCCAGGTGCTGGTCTTCACGCGCACCAAGCATGGTGCCAACCGGCTGGCCCAGCAGCTGGAACGCGACGGCATCAGCGCCGCCGCGATCCACGGCAACAAGAGCCAGGGTGCCCGTACCAAGGCGCTGGCAGATTTCAAGGCGGGCGCAGTGCGCGCGCTGGTGGCGACCGAGGTCGCGGCGCGCGGGCTGGACATCGACCAGCTGCCGCACGTGGTCAACTTCGAGCTGCCGCACGTGCCGGAAGACTATGTGCATCGCATCGGTCGCACCGGTCGCGCCGGCAGTGAAGGCGAGGCCGTGTCGCTGGTGTGCGTGGACGAGCAGCGGTTGCTGGCCGACATCGAGCGACTGCTGGGGCGTGACATCCCGCGCCGCCCGGTCGCCGGCTTCGAACCCGACCCGAGCATCCGCGCCGAGCCGATCGAGCACGGTCGTCGTGGCGGCGGGGCTGCCAAGCCGCGTGCGCGCGGTGGCATGGAACGGCATGGACGTCGCTCGCGCGGCGCGCCGGCGAGGAAACAACAAATTTGCCCCTGAGGGCAATTCGGCGGCGGGCGCTTCGTGCGTCGGGAGCTCGCGGCCGCATCATTACTACGACGCACTCTTGTATGGAATGAGCACAAACGTTATGAATATCTATGTTGGAAATCTGGCCTACAGCGTGACTGAAGACGATCTGCGGAATGCATTTTCGGAGTTCGGCAGCGTCACTCGCGCCACTGTCATCACCGACAAGTTCTCGGGCCAGTCCAAGGGCTTTGGCTTTGTCGAGATGTCGGACAACTCCGAGGCCGAGGCCGCCATTCGCGGGCTGAACGACAAGCCCCTGAACGGCCGCAACGTCAAGGTCAACCAGGCCAAGCCGCGCGAAGAGCGCCCCGCCCGTAGCGGTGGTGGCGGCGGCGGCGGTCGCTGGTAAGACGTCGACTACGCAAGGGGCTTAGGCCCTGCGCAGGCAGAGGGCCCCGCAAGGGGCCCTTTTCCTTTGCGGCGCCCGGGTCCGTTCCACCCGTGAGCCGAACTTGCTAAGGTTCGCACCCAAATTCGCTTCAATGGGAACGTACACATGGCAGAGCAGGATAACGGCGCCGGCATGAACGCCGCCGACCTCTACAGCGAAGAGATGTTCACCGACCGCCGGGTGGGCACCATCCAGCGGCTCACGCCGGTGACGGCGGAGGGCGCGCGCGACGAAGGTCGCGAGGTGCTTTACGTCGGCCAGGCCCAGGTGATGACGCCGGCCGGCGCATTGCCGCTCTCTTTCGAGATCCCTGCGGCTTCGCTGGCCGAGGCGGTGGAGGGCTTCGGCGCGGCCGCCGAGAAAGCCGTGCAGGAGACCATGCAGCGGCTGCAGGAAATGCGCCGCGAGGCGGCGGGCTCCCTTATCCTGCCGGAATCCGGCGGGGCCGCCATACCGCCGGGAATGCCGGGCGCGCCCGGCGGCGGCAAGATTCGCATGCCCTGAGCGGGGATACATGACCTACTGCGTCGCACTGTCCGTCGATCGAGGCCTGGTATTCGCCTCGGACTCGCGTACCAACGCGGGCCCCGACCAGGTCAGCGTGTTCGGCAAGATGCACGTGTTGCTGGAAGCGCCGGACCGTTTTTTCGTGCTGCTTTCGGCGGGCAACCTGGGTACCACGCAGGCGGTCAGGACGCGTATCCGCCACGACCTCGAGTTCGACCGCCGTCCGAACCTGCGCACCGTGCAGAGCATGGCGGAGGCAGCAGAGTATCTCGGCGGTATCAATGCCGAGCAGCGGCGCAAGCATGCCGAGGGCGGCGAGCCGGACTCGGCAATGACCGCGACCTTTATTCTCGGCGGCCAGATCCACGGGCGTGCGCCGGGCATCTTCCTGGTTTACCCGGAGGGCAACTACATCCGCGCCTCGAGCCAGACGCCGTTCCTGCAGATCGGTGAGCTGAAGTATGGCAAGCCGATTCTCGACCGGTTGGTGAAGCCCGGACTGGAACTCGAGGACGTGGCCCGCGTGGTGCTGCTTTCCATGGACGCGACCATGCGCAGCAACGTCACCGTGGGACCGCCGATCGAGGTGCTGATCTACGACCCGGAGCGCCCGCAGCTGGTGCGCCACATGATCTTCGGGCCGGAAGACGACTACCTGCGCGAGCTCGGGCGCGCCTGGCAGGGTTACGTGGAGAAGGCCTTCAGTGTGCTGCCGCCGTTGCCGCCGCGTCCTGCCGAGCTGCTGCGAGTCGTTGATGAATGAACGCCAGCTTGGCACGCACCGGCCCGGTGATGACGAAGGGATAAGGATCATCCAGGCCGAGTGAGCGTGCCATCTCGTTCAGGCTGACCGCGCCGGGGATCCACAGGGCCAGTTCCTCGTCCCAGTCTTCCGCGGGCGCTTCCCGGATCAGGCCGGTGGCGCGCGCCGTCTCCAGCGCGTCGCTGATGTGCAGGTAGTGCGCCCAGGTCTCGGCCCAGTCTTCCATGGGATGCGCCGAGGCATAGGGACTGATGCAACGGCCGTTCCAGCTCGGGTCCGGGCCTTCCTCGTGATAGTGCGCCAGCGCGGCCGCGTAGTCGCGGCGCTCGTCGCCGAACAGCTCACGGTAGGTGTCCCGTGCGGGGCCCGGCGGTACCAGCACCGCCTCGTAGTAATGCCCGCTTTCGTGGCGGAAATGTCCCAGCAGGGTGCGATAGCGCTCGGCCATCTGCTCCCGCACCACGTGCCGCGCCACGTCGTCCGCTTCCAGCAGGTTGATGGTGATGATCCCGGCGCGATGCCCGGTCATGACCAGCGACTCCGCCACGTCCGGGTTGCTGCGCTGGTCCTCCAGGAACTCGAAACGCAGCGGCGGCCGCCCGTCGCCGGCCTCGAGCGGCAAGCCGAGGTTGATGAGGCTGTAGACGAGCCGGCGCTTGGCCTGCTCGGTGCGGCGCCACAGCCGCAGGTTGTGCTCGGTCCCGAGGTTCGGAATCGTCCGGTTGAGGCGGCAGGCGGCGCAGAAATCGTGCGGGTCGTCGGCGCGCAGCAGCCAGTTGCAGGCGCGGTGTTCGATGCGGTTGCGGCAGGCCTTCCAGGCGCTCCCGTCTGCCGCCAAAAAAAGCTCCTGCGACGCGGGGCGCGCCAGGAAGGTCGACATCTGCGGCGCATAGCCCAGCTGCGCGCCACAGCCCGTGCAGGCGTAATCGTCGAAGAACACCGTGAGACCGCAGCTGCAGCGGAAACGCTTCACGCGACCTCGCCGGGCAGGAACCAGGTCGCCGCGACCTGGGTGTGCACCGTCGCGAACTCGAGCTGCAGGTCGTCCATGAGCTGGTGCAGCAGGGCCTCGCTGACGTCCTCCGGCAGCTGCTCGCCGACGATGCGCTGCAGCCGCAGGATGGCGCGCAACGGCCCCTCGTGGTTGGGCAGCAGGACGGTGCTGGCCTCCAGCTCAAGCAGGCAATGCATCACCGCGCGCGGGAACAGCGGATCCTGCAGCAGGAAGCGCACCACGTCCTCGTCGCGGATGCGCCGCCGCACGTACTGGCGGTACATCTGGTAGCCGGAAAGCGACTTCAGCACCGCCATCCACAGGGTGTTGTCCGGTCGCGCCTCGGCGGCGTGCGCTCCCACCAGGGTCGCTGCAGCCACGTCGATGATGCGGGTCGTCATGTCCGCCCGCTCCAGGTTCCGGCCCAGGCGGATGAAGTGATAGGCGTCGCCGTGGCTCATCGTGCCCGACAGCAGTCCGGTCAGTTGCTGCGCCTGCCGCACGATGCCGGACAGCACCTCGTGGCGCCGGCGCGGCGAGGCCATCTTGGGCAGTTCCTTGCGGCCGAAAAGACACAGCTCGTTGACACTGCGCCAGGCCTCGGTCGGGCACAGGTCGCGCGTGGTGCGGAAGTTCTCCCGCGCCGCCTCCAGCGATGCGAGGATGGAGCCGGGATTGCCCCGGTCCGAGGCGAGGAACTTGAGCGTCTCCCGGTCGCCGCCGCGCGGCACGCGTGCGCTGAACAGCTCCTGTGCGCCGCAGATGTCGACCAGCAGCGGCCAGCCCACGCCGGTTTCCTGCGGCAGGTCCATCATGGCGGCATCGTAGACGCGCACCAGGCGCGCAGTGTTCTCCGCCCGCTCCAGGTAACGGGCGCCCCAGTACATGCGTTCCGCGACGCGCGACAGCATGCTCAGTGCTCCCCGTCTTCGATGACCCAGGTGTCCTTGCTGCCGCCGCCCTGGCTGCTGTTCACTACCAGCGAACCCTTCACCAGCGCCACGCGCGTCAGCCCCCCTGCCGTCACCGCGCTGCGCTCGCCCTGCAGGCCAAACGGCCTCAGGTCGAGGTGGCGGGGCTCGAGCCGCCCCTTCACCAGGGTCGGTGCGGTGGACAGCTGCAGCACCGGCTGCGCCACGTAATTGCGCGGCTCGCGCTTGACGAGGCGGCGGAATTTCTCGAGCTCCTCGCGGCTCGCGGCGGGGCCGATGAGCATGCCGTAGCCGCCGGACTCGTTCACCGGTTTCACCACCAGCTGTTCCATGTGCTCGAGCACGTAGGCGCACTCATCGGGCCGCACGCAGGCGTGGGTCGGCACGTTCGGCAGGATCGGCTCCTCGTCGAGGTAGTAGCGGATGATGTCCGGCACGAAGGCGTAGACCAGCTTGTCGTCGGCCACGCCCGCGCCCGGCGCATTGGCGATGGCGACGTTGCCGGCGCGCCAGGCGCGCATCAGGCCCGGCACGCCGAGCAGCGAGTCGGCGCGGAACACTTCGGGATCGAGGAAGGTGTCGTTGACGCGACGGTAGACGACGTCGACGCGCTCCAGCCCGCCGATGGTGCGCATGTACACGCAATCGTCGTCCCCCACCAGCAGGTCACCGCCCTCGACCAGCTCGGCCCCCATGGACTGGGCCAGGTAGGCATGCTCGAAGTACGCCGAGTTGTAGATGCCCGGCGTGAGCACCACCACCTCCGGATAGTCGAGCGGGCGCGGCGACAGCGAGGCGAGGGTGTCGAACAGCAGCGAGGGGTAGTCGTCCACCGGCAGGATGCGCTGGTGCGCGAACAGCTCGGGGAACACCTGCTTGGTGACGATGCGGTTCTCCAGCATGTAGGAGACGCCGGAGGGCACACGCAGGTTGTCCTCGAGCACGTACACCGTGCCGTCCGCGTCGCGCACCAGGTCGCTGCCGCAGATATGCGCCCAGGCCCCGTGCGCGGGCCGCACGCCCATGCACTCGGGCAGGAAATTGCCCGAGGTCTCGATCAGCTCACGCGGGAAGACGCCGTCGGCGAGGATGCGCTGCTCGTTGTAGATGTCGTCGATGAACAGGTTCAGCGCCGTCAGGCGCTGCTTCAGCCCGGCCTCGATGCCGCGCCACTCGCTGGCGGCGATGACGCGCGGAATGATGTCGAAGGGCCAGGCGCGGTCGATGTTCTGGCCCTCGCTGTACACCGTGAAGGTGATGCCCATCTCCACGATCGCTCGCTCGGCGGCCTCCTGGCGGCGGCCCAGCTGCTTGGGCGTGAGCGAGGCGAGGTAACGGGTCAGCTGCTGCGCGTGCGGCCGCGGCCGGCCCGGCCCGGCCAGCAACTCGTCCCAAGCGTCGCCCGGATCGTACTGGCTCCAGCTGATCTTCATCCTGTCGTGTCCGGCAAGAACATCCGGTCACAAGCATAGCAGGGTGCGCGCGGGGCCCGGGGTCAGCCCTCCAGGGCGAAGCCGATATCCGCGTGCTCCTGCAGGCGCCCGATCAGCAGCTCGCCGCAGGCCGTGGACGGCGTCCAGCAGCCGCCTGCCACCGGCAGGGCCGCATCCTCGAGCGCGAGGCAGATGGCAGCCTCGCCGAGCATGCGCGCGGTCGCGCCGTAGCCCGGGTCGCGTTGCCCGGTGACGCGGGCGACCAGGCGCCGCCCCGGCGCGGCAGGATGCCGGCCGATCAGGCGCAGGTCGAAGCCGCCGGCCTCGCGTGCGGCTTCGTCCGGGCCCTCGCCGGGCTGCGGCAGGAACAGCCGGTTCATGGCCCGGCGCGCCGGGCGTAGCGAGCCGGCGGCGAGAAATCCCCCCAGCAGCGCGGTGATGGCGGTGGCGCGGGCGAGGCCCGCCAGGCCGGTGCCGGTGCTCACCGCTTCGGAGTAACGGAAGCGATGGCCCCAGGGCCAGCCCAGCAAGGCGTGGCTGCGGCGCACGATGCGGGTGTTGACCGAGGCCATGACGAACGGTGCCGTCCAGCACTCCGCGTCCGAGTCCTTCAGCGGTGTCGACTGGTCACGGCCGTCCGGGCCCTTGCGCTCCCCCGGCGGGTTGAGCGCGTAAGGGTGTCCCATGACCTTGCGCTGGGCCGGATCGGCCTGCGCGGTCTCCAGCGCATTCAGGATGCTGGCCACGGTGCCGCCGCTGAACGCGCCTTGCATGCGCCGCACGAAGAGCTTGACCGAGCTGCAGGGTTGCCCGTAGCGCGCGACGGCCTGCTGCTGCAGGAAATAGCAGCCGAGGTCTGAGGGCACCGAATCGAAGCCGCAGGCATGCACGATGCGGGCACCGGTCTCGACCGCGCGCGCCTGGTGCGCATCGATCATCTGCCGCATCCAGTGCACTTCACCGCTCAGGTCGCAATAGTGCGTGCCCTGGTCGGCACAGGCGGCGACCAGCTCGGAGCCGTACAGCGCGTAGGGGCCCACGGTGCTGCACACGGCGCGGGTGCGGCGCGCGAGTTCCGCGAGGGAGCGCGTGTCGTGACTGTCGCCGAGCACGATCGGCGTGCGTTCCGCACCGATGTCCGCCAGCATTGCGGCGAGCTTGCCGGCGTTGCGGCCGCCGACGGCCCAGCGCAACTCCAGGCCGTCGCGGCAGCGCCGCGCCAGGTGCTCGGCGACCAGGCGGCCGGTGAAGCCGCTGGCGCCCCAGAGGATGAGGTCGAATTCGCGCGTTTTCATCGGGTTCCCGTGTGTCCCGCCGGCGGCGGGCAGGCGCCTAAAGATAACAGGAAAGGCCGGCATCCGCGGCCGGGTGGCAGGGCCGCGCACGGGGGTCGATAATCGGGGTCCAGCTGGCCCGATCCGGAGGAACATCATGAAGACGCGTGCAGCGGTGGCTTTCGCCGCCGGCCAACCCCTGTCCATCGAGACGGTCGACCTGGATGGCCCGCGCGAAGGCGAAGTGCTGGTCGAGGTCCGCGCCACGGGCATCTGCCACACCGACGCTTTCACCCTGTCGGGCGAGGATCCCGAGGGCGCTTTCCCCGCCATCCTCGGGCACGAGGGCGCCGGGGTGGTGGTGGACGTGGGTCCGGGCGTGAAGTCGATCAAGAAGGGCGACCATGTCATCCCCTTGTACACGCCCGAATGCCGCGAGTGCGATTTCTGCCTCAACCCCAAGACCAACCTGTGCCAGGCGATCCGTGCCACCCAGGGCCGGGGCGTGATGCCTGACGGCACCAGCCGTTTCTCGCTCGACGGCAAGCCGTTGCTGCATTACATGGGCTGCTCGACCTTCTCCAACTACACCGTGATGCCGGAGATCGCGGTGGCGAAGATCCGTGACGACGCGCCCTTCGACAAGGTCTGTTACATCGGCTGCGGCGTGACCACCGGGATCGGCGCAGTGGTGTTCACCGCCAAGGTCGAGCCGGGCTCAACCGTCGCGGTGTTCGGCCTCGGCGGCATCGGCCTCAACGTGGTGCAGGGCGCGCGCATGGTCGGCGCAGACCGCATCATCGGCGTCGACCTGAACCCGGCCAAGGCGGAGCTGGCGCGGAAGTTCGGCATGACCGACTTCGTCAACGCCGCCGAAGTCGACGACGTCGTGGGCGAGATCGTGTCCCTGACCGGGGGCGGCGTGGACTACAGCTTCGAGTGCATCGGCAACGTGAAAGTCATGCGCCAGGCGCTGGAGTGCTGCCACAAGGGCTGGGGCACCAGCGTGATCATCGGCGTCGCCGGCGCCGGCCAGGAGATCGCCACGCGGCCCTTCCAGCTCGTCACGGGACGCAACTGGCGCGGCAGTGCCTTCGGCGGCGCGCGCGGGCGCACCGACGTGCCGAAGATCGTCGACTGGTACATGGAGGGGAAGATCAACATCGACGACCTGATCACCCACACCATGCCGCTGGAGGAGATCAACACCGCCTTCGACCTCATGCACGAGGGCAAGAGCATCCGTTCCGTGGTGCTGTACTGAGATGGCCGGCATGGACGCGCCCGAGCTGCTTGCAGAGCACCGCTGCTTCGGCGGCACCGTGGGGTACTACCGTCACGCCTCGGCGGCCAACAGCTGCGCCATGCGCTTCGCGGTTTATACGCCGCCGGCCGCCGCGCACGGCCCAGTGCCGGTGCTGACCTGGCTGTCCGGGCTCACCTGCACGGAAGAGACCTTCATGATCAAGGCCGGCGCGCAACGCGTGGCGGCCGAGCTCGGCCTGATGCTGGTGGCCCCCGACACCAGCCCGCGCGGCGACGGCGTCGCGGACGCGGAGGACGGCGCCTGGGACCTGGGGCTGGGGGCCGGGTTCTACCTCGACGCCACTGCGGCGCCCTGGTCGCGTCACTACCGCATGCATGCCTACGTCACCGCCGAGCTGCCGCAGGTGATCGGGGAGCATTTCCCGGCCGACATGAGCCGCCAGGGGATTTTCGGTCACTCCATGGGCGGGCACGGCGCGCTGGTACTCGGCCTGCGCCACCCCGAGACCTATGCCTCGATCTCGGCTTTCGCGCCGATTGCGGCGCCGAGTCGCTGCCCCTGGGGGCAGAAAGCGTTTGCGGCTTACCTCGGCAGCGACCCGGACGCCTGGGCCGAGTGGGATGCGACCCGGCTGCTGGCCGAGGGCGGCGGGCGCCAGGATCGCCCCGCGATCCTCGTCGACCAGGGGCTGGACGACCAGTTCCTTGCCGAGCAGCTTTATCCCGAGGCGCTGGAAGCTGCCTGCCACAAGGCCGGCCAGGCGCTCGAGCTGCGCCGCCACCCCGGCTACGACCACGGCTATTTCTTCATTGCCTCGTTCGTCGCCGATCACCTGCGCCATCACGCGGCGATCCTGGGCGCGGCATGAGTGTCCGCGATCGGGAGCGCTGGGAGGCGCGCTACGGCCGCGCAGGCCTGGTGATGGGCGAGCGGGTCAAGCCGCTGCTACGCGAACTCGAAGCGGTCCTGCCGCGCGCCGGCCGGGCCCTGGACATCGCCTGCGGCGAGGGGCAGCTGGCCGTATGGCTGGCGCAGCGCGGCCTGGAGGTGACCGCGGTGGATATCTCGCCCAGCGGGCTCGACAAGCTGCGCGCCCAGGCGGAGACCGCGGGGGTAGCCGACCGCGTGCAGGGCATCGAGGCCGATCTCGATTCAGGCCTGCCCGAGCTCGAGCCGGGCTTCGACCTGGTCACCTGCATCGATTTCTATTCCCCGCCCGTGATGCAACAGGTGCGCGGGTTGCTGGCGCCGGGCGGCATGCTGCTGGTGCAGGTCGTGCTGGAACGCACCGACGCGGAGGCCCGTTGCAAGTCGGAACGCTTCGGAGACGTCGATATCGAGGGCGAAGATGTGGCGCCGGCGCAGCGCAGCCCCCACCGCGCGCGCTCCAACGAAGCGCTCGGATTCGCCGCCGGTATGCGCCTGCAGTTCTGGCGCGAGGGCACCATCAACGGCCGGGCCCTGGCCCAGCTGCTGGCGCAGCGCGAGCCGGCCGGGCGGCTGCTCTTCAGCGAGTGACGTTCAACGGCTCAGGATGAGCTCGTTATCCCCGGTAATGCGCAGCAGGTATTCGTCCTTGCCGTGCACGATGACCACTTCGCGGTCTCCGCCGAGCACTACCTTGCTCGGGATGCGCGCGGGACGCGCGGCGAGGCGGTTGACGACGCTGGTGGCGTCCGCAGCGCGGCGCTCGGGCGGTTGCTTGATCACTGGACGGCACCTCCGACGCCCTTGACTGGAGACTCCACTCTGGGGGAGGGCCGATGGGTCCGGCAATCGGGAGTTGCCGCAGTCCGGGTTGGCCCCGAGGCCTGCTAGGCGGCGGCTTCGATCGCGGCGGCGACGGCGCGTTCCAGCGTGTCACGCTGTGCGAGCAACGAGTTGTGCAGCGCCACCTGGCCCTGGGCCCGCGCCAGGTTGTGGTCGCCGCGTGACGCGAAACGCACCGCATTCCAGCCGAAATACGATTCATTCAGGGCATCGGCACAGAAACGCGCCGCCAGCTCGAGCTGGATGATGGCCGTGGCCGCCAACACGGATCCCTGCTCCGCGACGCTCCACCAGCCGCGGGCCGCCCCGGCATAGCCCGACACGGCGGCGGCGAAGCGCGCGGCACAGAAGCGCCCCTCCGGTTCGTCTTCCGAGCTCACGCTGCACCAGGAGCGCATCGCATCGCCCAGCTCGTAGGGCAGGGCCATGTGCCCGAGCGTGTCCAGGTCGACGAGGCAAAGTCCCTCGCGGCCGGTTGCGTCGAACACCAGGTTGCTGATCTTGGGATCGCCGTGGACGATGCGCGGCGGTGTTGCGGGCAGGGGCGGCAACGCGGCCGCGGCGGAGAAAATCTGCTCGGCCAGGGTGCCGGCCGCGGCCCGCAAACGGTGCCCGGTGTGGGTCGCGAGTGCGGACTCGAGCGCCGCAAAGTGCCGTGCCGGCTCGTGCACCGCAGGCCGCTGGTGGCGGAACTCGTGCACCAGGTCGTCGAGGGCGCGGTGAAAGCGCGCCAGGAGGCGTCCGGCGGCGCCGGCCTGCGCTGGTGACTCGATCGCGTCGACCACGCGGCCCGGCATGAAGTTCATGACGCGCCAGGCGCCGCCGGCGGCCGGGATGCACAGCCGCCCGTCGCGCGTGCGCAGCAGGCGGGGCGTGGGCATGCCGCGGGCGGCGAGGTGGGCGGTGACGGCCTCGATGTCCTCGTGCACCTCGGGCGGGAACATCGGGTTCAGTTGCTGCAGCACCCAGCGGCTGCCGTCGGGGCGCTGCGCAAAAAAGGTGCGGTTGATGAGCCCCGAGCCGAGCGGTCGCAGCGATCCCGGGGACAGTCCCCAGGAGTCCAGGACTCCGGCCTCGATATCGGTACAGCGTTGCACGGCGGCCATCGTCCGCGCTCGGCCGCGGGCTGGCAAGCCCCGCCTGCGTTGCGGCGCAACACCGCCTGTCGTAGGCTCGACGCCATCATGAACGAGAAGGTCAGCGCGGTTCACAAGTTCGGCGGCACCAGCCTGGCGGGGGTAGCCGAATTCCGCCGTGTGGCGGCGATCCTGGCCGGAGCACAATCCGGTCCGGTGGCGGCGGTCGTCTCCGCGCCGGCCGGCGTGACCGACGCGCTGCATGCGCTGGTGCGCAGTGCGGAGCAGGGCGACGACTGGCCGGCCGGCCTGGAAGCCGTGACGGCGCGCTGCCGCGAGCTCGCCATCGGGCTGCTCGAGGACGGCGCCCGGGAGGAATGGCTGGCGACGCTGGCGCAGGAGCAGTCTGACCTGCACGACGTGCTCAAGGCCACGGCGCTCATCGGGCGCGCGCCTGCGGAGGTGTACGCGCTGGTGGCGGGCCATGGCGAGTTGTGGTCGGCGCGATTGCTGGCGGCCGAGTTGCGCCAGCGCGGCGTCGACGCGGACTGGTTCGATGCGCGTGATGCGCTGGTGGTGGTCGACAGCGAGCTCGGGCCGACGGTGGCGTGGGATCCGACGCGCGAACGCTTCGCCGCCAGCTGGTCGGAACCGCCGGCGGTGCGCGTCGTCACCGGCTACATCGCGCGCGACCCGCATGGCGCCCCGACGACGCTGGGACGCAACGGCAGTGATTTCACGGCCTCGATCTTCGCTGCCTTGCTGGACGCCGACGAGGTGGTCATCTGGACCGACGTGGACGGCGTGATGAGCGGTGACCCGCGCCGCATCCCCGACGTCGCCGTGATCCCCGAGCTGTCCTGGCACGAGGCCATGGAACTGGCGTATTTCGGCGCCAAGGTGCTGCATCCGCGCACCATGGCGCCGCTGGTGGCCCGCGGTATCCCGGTGTGGATCCGCAACACGGCACGGCCGGAGGCCGTCGGCACGCGCATCGGCGAGGTGGGCGAGGACGGCGGCGTCAAGGGCGTGACCACCATCGAGGGCATGGCGCTGCTGAATCTCGAGGGCGCCGGCCTGATCGGCGTGCCGGGCACGGCCAGCCGGCTGTTCGAGGCCCTGCGCAACGCCGGCATTTCCGTGGTGCTGATTTCGCAGGGCAGTTCGGAGCACTCGATCTGCTGCGCGGTGCCGCGCGACGACGCGCTGCGCGCGCGTGCCGCGGTGGCGCAGGCCTTCGCCGCCGAGATGCGCGCCGGCCAGGTCGAGGGCGTGGAGCTGGTGCACGAATGCAGCATTCTCGCCGTGGTCGGCGAGGGCATGCGCGGGCTGCCCGGCGTCGCTGCCAAGCTGTTCGGCGCACTCGGCCGCAGCGGCGTGAACGTGCGCGCCATCGCCCAGGGCGCATCGGAACGCAACATCTCGGCTGTGATCCCCAGCGCCGATGCCGATCGCGCGCTGCGCGCAGTGCACGCCGCTTTCTATCTGTCACCCCAGGCGGTCTCCATCGGCGTGGTCGGCCCGGGCGGCGTCGGCGCCCACCTGCTCGACCAGCTCGCCGGCGAGATCCCGCGCCTTGCCGCCGAGTCGCGCCTCGACCTGCGCGTGCGCGCCATTGCCGGTTCCCGGCGCATGGTGCTGGCGCCACGTGCGGTGGCGCTCGAGACATGGCGTGATGCGCTCGCGGCCGGGGCTGACACGGACCTCGACGCCTTCACGCGCCACGTGCAGGCGGAGCACCTGCCGCACGCGGTGATCATCGACTGCAGCGGGCACGCCGCGGTGGCTGCGCGTTATGCCGACTGGCTGGCGCAGGGCATCCACGTCATCACGCCCAGCAAGCTGGCGGCCTCCGGGCCGCTGGACGAGTGGCGGCGCCTGCAGGAGACGCGCCGTGCCGCCGGCGTGCGCTACCTCGGCGAGACGACCGTGGGCGCCGGGCTGCCGATCATCCAGACGCTGCGCGACCTGCGCCAGACCGGCGACGAGATCATCGCCATCGAGGGCATCCTCTCCGGTACGCTGGCCTTCCTGTTCAACGGCTACGACGGCAGCCGGCCGTTCTCGGCGATCGTGCGCGAGGCGCGCGAGCTCGGCTTCACCGAGCCGGACCCGCGCGACGACCTCTCCGGCAAGGACGTGGCGCGCAAGCTCGTGATCCTCGCGCGCGAGATGGGCCTGGAGATCGAGCTGCAGGAGGTGGCGGTCGAGAGCCTGGTGCCGGCCGAACTGGCAGGCGCGAGCATCGACGAGTTCCTCGATCGCTACGGGGACTGGGACGGACAGATGCTGGAGCGCCTCGAGGCGGCGCGTGCGCGCGGCCGGGTGCTGCGCCACGTGGCGCGGCTCGACGGCGCGAGCGGCCGCGCCTCGGTCGGGCTGGAGGAGTTCCCCGCCGACCACGCTTTTGCGCACGCCCGGCTCACCGACAACATCATCCAGTTCGTCACGCGCCGCTACCGCGACAACCCGCTGGTAGTGCAGGGCCCCGGCGCCGGGCCCGCGGTCACGGCTGCCGGCGTGTTCGCCGACCTGCTGCGCCTGTCGGCGTATCTCGGCGCCGACGTCTGATGCGCTACCTGAGCACGCGCGGCGCGGCGCCGCCCGTGGGGGCCGGCGCCGCCATGCTCGCCGGGCTAGCACCGGACGGCGGGTTGTATGTCCCGGAGCAGTTCCCTCTCCTGGGTCCCGATCGCTTCTCGCCCGGCGCTCCGCTCGCGGACGCCGCGAACCGCCTGCTGGAGCCGTTCGTCGCCGGCGATGCCCTGGCTGCAGAACTGGAGGCGGTGTGTGCAGAGGCGCTGGACTTCCCGGTGCCGCTCACCGCCGCGGACGGCTTCCGCGTGCTGGAGCTCTTTCACGGCCCTACGGCCGCGTTCAAGGACATCGGCGCGCGCTTTCTTGCGGCGTGCCTGGCGCGCCTCGCCGGCGACCAGCCGCGTACCGTGCTGGTAGCCACCTCGGGCGACACCGGCGGCGCGGTGGCTGCCGCCTTCAGCGGCCGGCCCGGGTTCCGCGTGGTCCTGCTGTATCCGCGCGGGCGCGTCTCCGACCGCCAGGAAGCACAGCTCACCTGCTGGGGCGAGAACGTGCTCAGCCTGCGCGTGGACGGGGATTTCGACGACTGCCAGCGCATGGTGAAAGAAGCATTCGGCGATGCCGACCTGCGCGTGAGCGCGGGGCTCACCTCCGCCAACAGCATCAGCATCGGGCGCTTGCTGCCGCAGGCCGCCTATTACGCCTGGGCCGGACTCGCCGTATGGCGCGAGACCGGTACTGCCCCCGGCTTCATCATCCCCAGCGGCAACCTCGGCAACTCCCTGGCTTGCCTGTGGGCGCGCCGTTGCGGCCTGCCGATCGGCCCCGTCGTGCTCGCCACCAATGCCAACGAGACCGTGGGCGAGTTTTTCGCCGGCGGCGCATGGACACCGCGCGCCACCGTGCAGACGCTGGCGACCGCCATGGACGTGGGCAACCCGAGCAACATGGAACGCCTCCTGCACATGGCCGGGTCGCCCGCGGCGGCGCGGGGTGAGGCCAGCGCGGTCAGGGTGAGCGACGCCGAGATCCGCGCGGCGATCCGCGCCGGCCCGGAGCGCTATGGGCGCACCTGGTGCCCGCACACCGCGACTGCAGTGCGGGCATGGGAATTGCTCCCGCCCGAGGCCGCGGAGCTTCCATGGGTGGTGGTCGCGACCGCGCACCCGGCCAAGTTCGAGGACGTCGTCGAGCCGCTGGTCGGCGCCGAGGTGGCGATGCCTCCCGCACTCGCCGAGCTGATGGCGCGGCCGCGCCATTTCCTCGAGGTCGCGCCGGAGACACAGGCGCTCGCGGCCCTGCTGCAGCCCGGCTAGATCGACAGCGAGCCTTCGCGGAAATCGGTCTCCGCGAGGTGCACGTTCACCAGCACCGGCGTCCCCGCCGCAGCCAGCTCGCGCGCCTGCGCCAGTATTGGCGCCACGTCCTCGTCGCGCGTGATCACCAGCCCGGCGCCGCCGAGGCCCTCCGCGGCGCGGTGATAGTCGGTGCGCGCGAGGCGCACGCCCACGTCGTCCTTGAGCATCTTCACCTGCTCGCGCGCGATCTGCGCCCAGCAGGCGTCGTTGCCGATGATGGCGATGGGCGCCATGCCGTGTCGCACGTAGCTGTCGAACTCGATCAGGCTGTAACCCAGCGAGCCGTCGCCATAAAGGATCCAGATCTCGCTGCCCGGGCGTGCGCGTGCCGCGCCGATGGCGAAGCCGCCGCCCACGCCGAGGGTGCCGAAGGCGCCCGGGTCCAGCCAGCGCAGCGGGCCGCGCGGGCGCACGGTGTAGGAAGCGGTGCCGACGAAGTCGCCGCCGTCCGCCACCAGCACGCTGTCGTCGGGCAGCACGGCATCGATCTCGCGGCACAGCCGCAGCGGGTTCACGCCAGTGCCCGAGACCGCCGCTTTCGCATCGATGTCCGCCTCGCGCGCGGCGTCGCGTCCCGCCAGTTCAGCCAGCCATTCCTCGCGGGCCGGCGCCGGCGCCTGCATGGCCTCGGCCAGCTGCCGCAGGCAGATGCCCGGGTCGGCCAGCAGGCCGTCGTCCGGCTTGCGGTTGAGACGCAGGTCGCGCCGGCTGAGGTTGAACGAGACGAGGCGCGCACTACGCCGGATCTGCTTGCCGTAATCCAGCCTGAAGTCGCAGGGCACGCCGGCCAGGATCACCAGGTCGGCGCCCTTGATGGCATCGCGCCTGCGGTGCCGGAACAGCAGCGGATGTTCCTTGCCCAGCAGGCCGCGCGACATGCCGGAGAGATACACCGGGATGCCCAGTTTCTCGATTGCCGCGCGCACCTGTTCCGCCTCCTGCGGACGGTTCATCGCCTGGCTGCCGCACACCATCACCGGCCGCTCGGCCTTGGCCAGGCGCGCCGCCACATCGCGGATGCTCTCCGGCCGCGGCATCACCGGCTCCGGCGGCTCGGCCGGCCGCGGCATCTTGTCGCCGCCGGAGAACAGGCGATCCGTGTGCCAGCCGAGGTAGGCCCGGATCGCTTTTTCGGCCAGGCCGTTGCCGCGCGGCATGCTGTCGGCATACCAGCCACGGATGATCTCTTCGTCGTACAGCAGGTCGACCGGGCACTCGACGAAGGTCGGGCCGGGCACGCCTGCGGCCGCCACTTCCAGGGCCTCGACCACGGCCGGCGCGAGGTCACGCAGGCGTCGCACGGCGCGCGCGTACTTCACGTGCGGTGCCATGAGCGGCATCTGGTCGATGTCCTGCAGCGCACCGCGTTTCTTCAGCGCCGTCGCCGTGGCGCCGCCGAGCACCAGCACCGGGGATTGCGCCAGCTGCGCGTTCTTCAGCGGCGTGATGGTGTTGGTCAGCCCCGGCCCGGCCGTGACCGCCGCGACGCCGGGCACCCCGGTGAGGCGCGCATGCGCATCCGCTGCGAACACCGCCGTGGCCTCGTCGCGTACGTCGGTGACGCGGATACCGATGCGCTTGGCTTCCACCAGGATGGGAGAAATGTGTCCGCCGCAGAGCGTGAAGATCTCGCTCACGCCGCGCTCGTGAAGCACCCTGGCAATTCTCGCCCCGCCGTTCATGCAGACCCCCTCAAGCTCGAGCTCCCTCGCCCCAGGCGAGGTTAAAGCCAGTATCCCGCAGTACGGCAGCCGGCGCGGTCGCCGGCCCGTCGTCCGGCAGGGCGAAACGCAGGCCGCAATGCGGCCGGATATCCCGTTCGATGTCGAGGCCCGGCATGACGATCTCCAGCACCAGGCCCGCGTCCGTGAGGCGGAAGGCGCCGACCGTGGTGACGTACCAGACCTGCTTGCCGGCGCGCAGCGCCTCGCGGCCGTTGAACGTGACCTCGGAGACCGTGTCGACCAGCTTGGCCTGGCCGGGCGCCTCCAGCACCATGCGGTCGTTCTCGATACGCCACCTGGCGCCCTGCATGAAGGTGCCGACGAAAATGCACGTGCGGGCGCTGGCGGTGATGCTGGGCAGGCCGCCCGGGCCGACATAGTCGGCAAAGCGCGGCCCGCGCCGCGACACGTTCACGTTGCCGGTGGCGTCGACCTCGAGGAAACCGAGCACGGTGACGTCGAGGTGGTCCTGGTAGTGGCGGAACATCCACGCCGAGCTCTCCATGCGATCCGGGTGCACTGCGGCGCCGAAGTAGATGCCCGGGGCGGGAAGTCCGCCGTAGACACCGGTCTCGGTGGTGAAGGTGAGGTCCGGGCGCAGCCGGCTCTGGTAAAGCTCGCGGCAGACCTCCTCGCCGAAGCCGACGCCGATATTCACGGTCGCCGGCGGCGCGACGGTGCGGGCGAAGACGTGTGCGCCGAGCCGGGCCAGGGCGCATTCGACCGGCCCGCGCACTGGCGTCAGCTTGAGGAAGCGGTTGATGAAGCGCAGCTTCTCGATGGCAGCCTGGTCGTCGCCGTCGCCGCCCACGGTGAACAGGCGCCAGCAGTCGCGCTGCGGGGAGAGGATGGTCTGTTCCTGCAGCGGGTTGACCGCAATCGCGTCGACCAGCGCGGCGGGCAGGCTGATGCGCTCCGGGTCGGGCGGGATCACCCCTGCCACGGAGGCCAGCACGCGCCCGCCGTTGGCGCGGGCCGCGCGCGCCGCCTCGCGGATCTCCGTGATGGTCGCGGCATCTTGGAAGTAGAGATTGCCTTGCGCGTCCGCCCAGGGCGCCGCGATCACCGCCACTTCCAGCTGCGGCAGCCGGTAGCGCAGCATTTCCTCCGCGGCCTCGATGAGCTGCAGCTCCGCGCCCGGCGTGACCGGGGAACCCCGGCCGCAGCGCGGGTCCAGCACGGTACCCACACCGGTGCGGCTCAGCACCGCATCGCCGCCCTCGCCCTGGGCTTCGAGGGCAAAGCACATCTCGCCCTGCGGCAGCACGTGCATCTCGAGCTGACCGGCGTCAGCGAGGGCCAGCATCGACTTGGTCGTTTCAACGTGGCCCGAGATGAAGCGCGTGACCAGGCCCGGCAGCCCGACCTCCTCGACCGTGCCCGGCGCCCGGCCGCGCCCGCCCTGGCCGCCCACGGCCATCCAGGTGAGCCCGCGCGGATGGCCGTCCCGCTGGAAACGCTCGCGGATGGCCCACAGCAAGGTAGAGCAGCGCGCATTGCCCGCCATGCCGGTGGAGAGGCAGCAGGCGCCGTCCGGGACCAGCGCTGCAGCTTCGCGCGCCGTCATGAAGCGCGCATCCAGCGTGCCGGGCGGACGGTAGTCCAGGTCCCGCCGTTCCCAGGTGAGGCGCCAGCGCACAATGCGCGCCGCCATGCCGATGCGATCGATGAGGCGCATAACGGCCAGATAATGCCCGATGCCGGTGTGCTGGGCTATGCTGGCGAACCACGATACCGGGGAGGAGACGGGCATTGGAGGAACCGCAGGCCACGCTGGCCCGCCTGAGGGCGGAACTCGACGCCATCGACGGCGAACTGGTCGACATGGCGGCGCGCCGGCAGCAGATCGTCGCGGAGATCGGGCGGCTGAAGCAGGATCACCGCCAGCCGACGCGCGATTTCACCCGTGAGCATGAAGTGCGGCAGCTGGCGCGGGCCCGCGCCGCCAGCCGCGGGCTCGACCCCGACCTTGGCGAGCGCCTGGTCGGCGCCATGATCGAGGCGTCGCTCACCAGCCAGGAGCGCGATCGCCTCGAGGCGCTCGGTACCGGCGCGGGACGCAGCGCCCTGGTGATCGGCGGCGCCGGGCGCATGGGCCGCTGGTTCACCGGCTTCCTCGCCACCCAGGGCTGGGACGTGAGCGTAGCGGACCCGGCCGGCGAGGTCCCCGGCCTGCCCTGGCACGCGGACTGGCGCGCGCCGGCGCGCAGCGCCGAACTCGTCATCGTGGCGGCGCCGCTGGCGGCGACTGCGGCGATCCTCGACGAGCTGGTGACCCTGAAGCCCGCCGGACTGGTGGTGGAGATCGGCTCCATCAAGGCGCCGGTGGCAGCGTCGCTGCAGGCGCTGCGGGATGCGGGCGTAGCCGTCGCTTCAATCCATCCCATGTTCGGTCCCGACGTCCGCCTGCTCGCGGGCCGGCACGTGATCCTGGTGGACATCGGTGCGCCGCAGGCGCTGGCGCAGGCGCGTGCGCTGTTCGAGCAGACTTCGGCCGGGCTGGCGGAGATGTCGCTCGAGCAGCACGACCGCCTGGTCGCCTGGGTGCTGGGCTTGTCGCACGCGGCGAACATCGCCTTTTTCACCGCGCTGGCGCGCAGCGGCCGGCCGATCGGCGAGCTGGCCGGTTTCGCCAGCACCACCTTCGGCGCCCAGCTGTCGGTCGCCGCGCGCGTGGCCGCCGAGAACCCCGAGTTGTATTTCGAGATCCAGTCGCTCAACCCGCACGGCACCGAGCCGGTGGCCGCGCTGGCGGCCGCCGCTGCCCGCGTTGAGCGGGCCGTGACCACGGGCGATGCCGCCGGCTTCACCGAGCTGATGCGTTCCGGGGCGCGTTACCTGCGCGAGGCGGAGGGATGAGGCGAGCCGACATGGTCGGTTCGCTGTATGACCTCGTCACTGGCGACGAAGATGCGCGCGTCTGCAAGGACATCCCGGACGCGGCCTGCAACGACCAGCCGGTCAATTTCTTCCTCCAGCTCGGCGCCAACGTGTGCACCAAGATCGGCGACGAGCTGGCCAGCGCCAAGCTGGTGTTGCCCTGGCTGCTGGCCGCGGCAGGCGCGCCCGCATTCTTTATCGGCCTGCTGGTGCCGGTGCGCGAGTCGCTGTCGCTGTTGCCGCAGCTGTTCGTCGCCGCGGCGATTCGCGCGCGCGCCGTACGCAAGTGGTTCTGGATCGGCGGCAGCCTGGTACAAGCCGTCTGCGTGATGCTCATGGCCCTGGCGGCATTGCTGCTCGAGGGCGCCGCGGCCGGCTGGACCGTGGTCGGTCTGCTGGTCGCTTTCAGCCTGGCGCGCGGCGTGAGCTCCGTGGCCGCCAAGGACGTCATGGGCAAGACGGTATCGAAGACCCGCCGCGGCACGCTCACCGGCTATGCCACGGCGCTGTCGGGCCTGGTGACCATAGCGGCCGGGGTGTGGCTGCAATGGCGCGACGGAACCCCGGATGACGTCACGGTCGTGGTCGGACTGCTGCTGTTGGCAGGGGGCTTGTGGCTGCTCGGCGCCGGGCTTTACGCCGGCCTCAGGGAGCAGCCGGGGGCCACCTCGGGCGGCGGCAACGCCGGTCGCGACGCCATCGCCAGCCTGTCCATCCTGGTGAGCGACAGGCCCTTTCGAAAATTCGTCATCACCCGGGCCTTGCTCGTAGCGACCGCTTTGCTGGTGCCGTTCTACGCTGCGCTGGCGCGCGAAGTGTCGGACGCGGGCATCGGCGGACTCGGCGCCTTGCTGGTGGCTGCCGGCGTGGCATCCACCGTGAGCTCCGGCTTCTGGGGACGCATGTCGGACAGGTCCAGCCGCGACGTGCTGCGGCTCGCGGCCACGGGCGCCGGGCTGCTCAGTCTCGGCGTCGCGGCCTGGCAGATGGCCGGCGCGCCGTTGCTGCCGGGTGAATTCGTGCTGGTGGCGGCGTTCTTTCTCATCGGTATTGCGCATGCGGGCATCCGTATCGGGCGCAAGACCTACCTGGTGGACATGGCCACCGCCGAGACACGTGCGACTTACGTCGCAGTGAGCAACACCGCGATTGGCGTGGTGCTGCTGGCAGGCGGCATTTTCGGACTGGTGGCCGAACTGGTCGGCACGGCGGCTACCATCGGGGTGCTGGGGCTGTTCTGCCTGGCGGGTGCCCTGGGCGCCTCGCGCCTGAAAGAAGTGACGGATTGATTCGATGGAGGCAGCAAGGTGACGGACGAGATGATTCTCCTTGGCGGCGGCCCGGCCGGGCACGTGACGCTGGACCCGAAGTACGCCAACCGGCACGGCCTGATCGCGGGTGCTACCGGCACCGGCAAGACGGTCTCGCTCCAGGTGCTCGCCGAGGCCTTCTCGGCGCGCGGTGCGCCGGTGTTCCTGGCCGACGTGAAGGGCGACCTCGCCGGCCTGTCCCAGGCGGGCAAGCCGCATCCCAAGATCGACGAGCGCGTTGCCAGCATCGGCATGCCGCCGCCCGTGCTGGCGGCGTCGCCGGTGGTGTTCTGGGACGTGTTCGGCCAGGGCGGGCACCAGCTGCGCACCACCGTGTCCGAGATGGGGCCGATGCTGCTGGCGCGCCTGCTGGAGCTCAACGAGACGCAGGAGGGCGTGCTGCACGTGGTGTTCCGCCTCGCCGACGAGGACGGGCTGTTGCTGCTGGACATTCCCGACCTGCGTGCGCTGCTGCAATATGCGGCCGACAACGAGCGCGAGATTTCCGCGCGTTACGGCCGCATCACGCGTGCATCCATCGGCGCGATCCAGCGCCGCCTGCTGGCGCTGGAGTCGCAGGGCGGGGACAACTTCTTCGGCGAGCCTGCATTGCAGCTGTCCGACCTGATGCGCACGGACCTGTCGGGTCGCGGCATCATCAACGTGCTGGACGCCCGCGCACTGTTTCATTCTCCGCGCGTGTACGCCACCTGCCTGCTGTGGCTGCTGGCTGAGCTGTTCGAGCAATTGCCCGAGGTCGGCGATCCGCCGGTGCCGAAACTGGTGTTCTTCTTCGACGAGGCGCACCTGCTGTTCGACAACGCGCCCCCGGCCCTGGTGAGCAAGGTCGAGCAGGTGGTGCGGCTGGTGCGTTCCAAGGGCGTGAGCGTGTGGTTCGTGACCCAGAACCCGCTCGACCTGCCGGACCCGGTGCTGGGGCAGCTCGGCAACCGGGTCCAGCATGCGCTGCGCGCCTTCACGCCGCGCGACCAGAAGGCGGTACGCGCCGCGGCAACCACTTTCCGCCAGAACCCCGAACTCGACACCGAGACGGTGATCACACAGCTCGGCGTGGGCGAGGCGCTGGTCTCCACGCTGGAAGCCAAGGGGGTGCCGGGCGTAGTCCAGCGCTGCCTGATGCGGCCGCCCTGCTCGCGGATCGGTCCGGTCAGCGACGAGGAGCGCGCCACCGTGCGCGGCAGGAGCCCGGTCGGCGCGACCTACGACCAGATGCTCAACCGCGAGTCCGCATACGAGATCCTCTCGGCGCGTGCCGCACAGGCGGCGGCGGAGGAAGCGCGCGCTGCCGCGGAGCGTGAGGCCGCGGAGGCTGCCGAGGCCGCGGCACGGGCTGCCAAGTCGCGCCAGCCGCGCGCCAGCAACCGGCAGGGCTACGTCGAGGCGGCGGCGAAGAGCGCCGTGCGCAGCATGAGCAGCCAGCTCGGGCGCAGCCTGGGTCGATCGCTGTTGCGCGGCATCCTTGGTTCCCTGTCCAAGACCCGCTGAGCCGCGTGCTCAGGTGGTCTGAAGGACATATTCCTCCGGCAGGGCAGCCAGTGCCACGCGGGCGCCCCAAAGCTTGCTGAAGGGCGCGGACAGCGTGTCGGCATCGCCGCTGGTCCAGAACTCCTCGCCGCCGGCGCGGGCGAATTTCGGGCCGAGGGACGCGGCCACCTGGCGTACGCGCCGCGCGACCGCGGCGCCGGTGTCGATCACCTGCACGTCGGGGCCGGCCACCTGCTCGATGAGCGGCCGCAGGAAGACGAAATGCGTACAGCCGAGCACCAGCGTATCGGCGCCGGCGCGCAGCAGGGGTGCGGTGTATTGCTCCACCAGGGTCCGCGTGCGCGCGCTGTCGAGCTCCCCGCTCTCGACCTGCTCGACGAGGCCCGGGCACGCCCGCGTCAACACCTCGATGTCGCTGCCGAACTGGTCGAGAAGCGCAGCGAAGCGGGCGCTTTGCAGCGTACCCACGGTGGCGAGGACGCCGATGGTGCCGTTGCGCGTCGCCGCCGTGGCCGGCTTCACTGCCGGTTCCATGCCGACGATGGGCACGCCCAGCGTCTCGCGCAGCTGCGGTACGGCGGCGGCCGTGGCGGTATTGCATGCCACCACCACGACATCGGCGCCGTGGTCGACCAGGAACCGCGCCAGGACGCGCGCCCGCTGCTGGATGAATTCCGTGCCTCGGGGGCCGTAAGGCACCCATGCCGAATCCGCCACGTAGTGCAGTGATGCAGCGGGCAGGGCGTGGCGGATTTCACGCAACACGGACAGGCCGCCGAGGCCGGAGTCGAACACGCCTATGCGCAAATTTATCTCCTGCTGAACCCGACAAAGCTACTCTGCGACGCCGGGCGCCGCAACCGCCGGGGGGTGCCGCGCAGGGGCCTGCTGCGAGGCCCCGGCCATGGCTATAATGGTCGAGTCAAACGGCCGTATGACTCGCGAGGGTCTGCGGTTCAGCCCATCGCCCCAGTCGCCTGCGGCGCGATCCCCGGGTCGCGTGCTCCGGCGCTCACCACACACGGGACAGCGAGTCATGACAGACGCATACATTCTCGACCACGTGCGCACACCGCGCGGCCGCGGCAAGCCCAACGGCGCCCTGCACGGCATTACGCCCATCCAGTTGCTTACGCAGGTGCTGCAGGCGCTGCGCGATCGCAACCAGCTGGACACTGCATTGATCGAGGACGTCATCATCGGCTGCGTGGCCCCGGTCGGCGAGCAGGGTGCGGACATCGCGCGCGTGGCGGCGCTGAACGCCGGCTTCGACGAAGGGGTGCCGGGCAAGCAGATCAACCGTTTCTGCGCTTCCGGGCTGGAAGCCGTGAATACCGCCGCGGCGCTGGTGATGTCCGGCCAGGCGGACCTGGTGGTCGCCGGCGGCGTGGAATCGATGTCGCGCATCCCGATGGGCTCCGACGGCGGCGCCATGGCCACCGATCCGCAGGTCGCCTGGAACACGTATTTCGTGCCGCAGGGCATCAGCGCCGACCTGATCGCCACGCGCTACGGCATCAGCCGCACAGACTGCGACGCCTACGCGCTGGAGAGCCAGCGGCGCGCCGCGGAGGCCTGGCAGGGCGGGCGCTTTGCCGCCTCCATCCTGCCGGTCCGCGACCGCCTCGGCCAGGTGGTGCTGGACCACGACGAGCACATGCGGCCGGACACCACGCTGGAGGGGCTGGCGGGACTGCGGGCGGCGTTCGAGGTCCCGGGCCAGCAGGCCGGCTTCGACGCGGTCGCGATCCAGCGCTATCCGGACGTGGAACGCATCCACCATGTGCACACGGGCGGCAACTCCAGCGGCATCGTTGACGGCGCCGCCGCAGTGCTGGTGGCCAGCAAGCAGATGGCCGCTCATCTCGGCCTTCCCACGCGGGCGCGCATCCGCGCCTTCGCCTCGGTCGGCAGCGAGCCGACCATCATGCTCACCGGCCCGGCGCCCTCGGCGCAGAAGGCGCTGGAGCGGGCGAAGATGAAGCGCAGCGACATCGAGCTGTTCGAGCTCAACGAGGCGTTCGCTTCCGTGGTGCTGCGTTTCATGCAGCAGCTGGACGTGCCGCACGAGCAGATCAACGTCAACGGCGGCGCGATCGCGCTCGGGCACCCGCTGGGTGCTACCGGGGCGATGGTGATGGGCACGCTGCTGGACGAAATGGAGCGGCGCGACCTGTCCACCGGGCTGGTCAACCTGTGCGTCGGCGCCGGCATGGGCACCGCCACCATTCTCGAGCGCGAGTGAGGGGAGTCGATCATGACTGAGACCATCAAGTATTCCGTGGACCAGGACGGCGTCGCCCTGCTGGTCATCGACATCCCCGGCCGGCCCATGAACGTGCTGACGCCGGAGTTCATGCAGGAGCTGGAACAGACGGTCGGCGGCCTGGTGGCCGACGACAAGGTGAAGGGCGCGGTGATCACTTCGGCCAAGGACAGCTTCATCGCCGGCGCCGACCTCAAGGACCTGGTCGGCGTGTTCGAGCGCATGCAGGACCCGGCCGAGATCTACGGCTTTGCGCGCAGCTTCAGCCTGCTGTTCCGCAAGCTGGAAACCTGCGGCAAGCCGCTGGTCGCCGCGATCAACGGCACCGCGCTCGGCGGCGGCCTCGAGCTCTGCCTGGCATGCCACCATCGCGTGGCGCTGAAGAACCCGAAGGCGAAGATCGGCCTGCCGGAAGTGCAGGTCGGCCTGCTGCCCGGCGCCGGCGGCACCCAGCGCCTGCCGCGCATGATCGGCAGCGAGAAGGCGCTCATGCTGATGGTCGAGGGCACGCACCTCGACCCGGTGAAGGCGCACGAGACCGGCTTTATCGAGCAGCTGGCCGACACGCCGGAGGACATGATCGCCAAGGCGCGGGCGTGGATCCTGGAGCACGGCGATCCCGTGCAGCCCTGGGACAAGAAGGGCTTCAAGTTCCCCGGCGGCCCGGGTGCAAGTCGCCCCGGCACGGCGCAGACCTTCATGGTCGGCACGGCGCTGGTGGCGCAGAAGACCCAGCGCAACTACCCGGCGCCGATCGCCATCCTGTCCTGCGTCTACGAGGGCAGCATCGTCCCCATCGACAAGGGCCTGGAGATCGAGTCGCAGTACTTCACCGAGCTGCTCACCGGGCCGGTGGCGCGCAACATGATCCGCACCCTGTTCCTCGACAAGGGCGCGGCCGACAAGCTGGTGCGCCGGCCCAAGGGCGTCGACAAGGCGCCGGTACAGAAGCTGGGCATCCTCGGCGCGGGCATGATGGGCGCGGGCATCGCCTACGTCTCCGCTTTCGCCGGCATGGAAGTGGTGCTGCTGGACATGGACCAGGCCAACGCGGAGAAGGGCAAGGGTTATTCCAAGGGCCTGCTGGAGAAGCGCGTCGGGCGCGGCCGGATGAAGCCGGAGCAGGCTGAGCAGGTGCTGGCGCGCATCAAGCCGACCACGGACTATGCCGAGCTCGCGGGCTGCGACCTGGTCATCGAGGCCGTGTTCGAGGACCGCGAAATCAAGCGCAAGGTGACCGAGGCCACCGAGGCAGTGATCCCCGCGGATTCCATCTTCGCCTCCAATACCTCCACGCTGCCCATCACGGGCCTGGCCGAAGCCTCGCAGCGGCCCGAGCAGTTCATCGGCATCCATTTCTTCTCGCCGGTGGACAAGATGCCGCTGGTCGAGATCATCGTCGGTGAGAAGACCGGCGACGTGGCCGTGGCGCGCGCGCTCGACTACGTGCAACAGATCCGCAAGACGCCGATCGTGGTCAACGACAGCCGCGGCTTCTACACCAGCCGCGTGTTCAGCACCTACGTCAAGGAAGGCCTGGCGATGCTGGCCGAAGGCGTCAAGCCGGCCCTGATCGAGAACGCAGCGAAGATGGCCGGGATGCCGGTCGGCCCGCTGGCGGTGTCCGACGAGGTCACGCTGGACCTGCAGTACAAGATCATGAAGCAGACGCGCAAGGACCTCGGCGACGACTACCGCGAGCACCCGGCGGACGCCGTGATCGTGAAGTTCCACGACGAGCTGAAGCGGCTCGGCAAGCGCTACGGCGCCGGCTTCTACGAGTACCCGGAGGGCGGCAAGAAGCATCTCTGGCCGGGCCTGGCCGAGGTCTACCCGCCGGCTGCCGAGCAGCCCGACGTGGAGGCCGTGAAGCGGCGCCTGCTGTATATCCAGTCGCTGGAAACGGCGCGCTGCCTGGAGGAGGGCGTGGTGACCGAGCCGGCCGATGCGGACGTGGGTTCGATCTTCGGCTGGGGCTTCCCGCCGTGGACCGGCGGCACGGCCAGCTACATCGACACCGTGGGCATGGCGGACTTCCTCGCCGCCTGCGACGCGATGGCGGACGACTTCGGTGAGCACTACCGGCCCTCGGCGTGGCTGCGCGGCCAGGAGCGGATGCGCTGATGGCGGGGGGCAGCGAAGAGGGCGGGACGGTCCTTTACGAGCAGCGCGACCGCGTTGCGCTGGTCACGCTGAATCGCCCGGAAGTGCTCAACGCCTTCAACCGGCAGCTGGCCCACGACCTGCGCGACGCCCTGATGCGCGCGGCGGCGGACCGCTCCGTGCGCGCCGTGGTGCTGCGCGGGGCAGAGGGCCGCTTCAGCGCCGGGGCGGACCTGAAGCAGGGCTTCCCGACCGACCGCCGCGTCGAGGACCTGCTGAACACGGATTTCCGTCCCGTACTCGACATGATCGCGGGCATGGAGAAGCCGGTGATCGCCGCGGTGGCGGGCCCGGCGGCGGGCATCGGGCTGTCCTTCGCCCTCGCCTGCGACCTGGTGATGATGGCGGAGGACGCGTATTTTCTCTCGCCGTTTGCCGCCATCGGGCTCATTCCGGATGGCGGCGCCACCTGGCTGCTGGCGCGCACCCTCGGCTATCACCGCGCCTACCAGCTGTGCGTGGAGAGCGAGCGCGTGCCTGCGATGCGCTGCCTCGAGCTGGGGCTAGCCAATCGCGTGGTGCCCTCCAGTGAGCTCGAGGCGGAGAGCCTCGCCTGGGCCGCGAGCCTGGCAGAGCGGGCACCGCTGGCCCTGGCGCGCACCAAGCTCGCCATGCGCGCCGCCATGACCCTGAGTTTCAGCGAGGCCGTGGCTTACGAGGCGCAGCTGCAGAACGTGTGCGTGGAGAGCGAGGATGCGCAGGAAGGCGTCGCCGCCTTTCTCGCCAAGCGCAAGGCGGAGTTCAAGGGGAAGTGACTATGCACCGCAATATTTTCGAGGAAGACCACGAGATCTTTCGGGACTCCGTGACGAAATTCCTGCAGGCCGAGGTCCAGCCGCATCTCGACCGCTGGCTGGAAGCCGGCATCATCGACCGGGAGCTGTTCAAGAAGGCCGGCGAGCAGGGTTACTGCCTGATGTGGGCCGACGAGGCCTACGGCGGCATGGGCGTGCACGACTTCCGCTTCGAGCAGATCCTGATCGAGGAGAACGCGATCCACGGCGATGCCGGCTTCGGCCTCTCGCTGCACAGCCGCCTGTGTGCGCCGTACATCGGCCAGCTCGGCAACGAAGAGCAGAAGCAGCGCTTCCTGCCGGGCTGCATCAGCGGCGAGACCATTCTCGGCATCGCCATGACCGAGCCCGGCGCCGGCAGCGACGTCGCCGGCATCCGCACCATGGCGGTGGAGCAGGACGATCACTGGGTGCTGAACGGCTCGAAGATCTACATCTCCAACGGCATCAACGGCGACGTGTTCATCGTCGCCGCGCGCACCGTGCCCGACCATCCGCACGGTGTCGGCCTGTTCCTGGTGGAGCGCGGCATGGAGGGCTTCAGCCGCGGGCGCAACCTGAAGAAGCTGGGCCTCAAGGCGCAGGACACCGCCGAGCTGTTCTTCGATAACGTCAAGGTGCCGAAGGCCAACGTGCTGGGTGACCCGCGCAAGGGCTTCTACTACCTGATGCAGTTCCTCGCCGAGGAGCGCCTCATCGTGGCTTGCGGCTGTGTCGCCGCGGCCGAGGCGGCGCTGCGCATCACCATCGACTACGTCAAGGAGCGCCGCGCCTTCGGCAAGGCCATCGCGGAGTTCCAGAACACCCGCTTCAAGCTGGCCGAGATGCGCACCAGGATCGACGCGGCCCAGGCCTTCGTCGACCGCTGCGTCATGGACCACAACGAGGGCAAGCTGACGGCCGAGGTGGCCGCCGAAGCGAAGCTGTTCACCAGCGAGCTGGAGGGCTGGGTGACGGACGAGTGCCTGCAGCTGCACGGCGGCGCCGGCTACATGGACGAGTACCCGATCTCCCGGCTGTATGCCAACGCCCGCGTGTCGCGCATCTACGCCGGCAGCAGCGAGATCATGAAAGAAATCGTCGCCCGTTCGATGGGCCTGGATCCGCGCCGTGGCTCTGCCTGAGTCCTTCCGCGGCCGCATCGCGGTGCCGGCGGTGGCGGCGCCGATGTTCCTGGTCTCCGGGCCGGAGCTGATCATCGAGACCTGCAAGGGCGGTATCCCGGCAGCCTTCCCGGCGCTCAACCAGCGCAGCACGGCCGAGTTCGTCGAGTGGCTGGACCAGGTCGGGGGCGCGCTCAACGATGCGCACGCGCCCTGGGGCGTGAACCTGATCGTGCATCGCTCCAACCCGCGCCTCGAGGCTGACCTTGCCGCCTGCGTGGAGCACAAGGTGCCGTTCATCGTCACTTCGCTCGGTGCGGTGCCAGACCTGGTCAAGGCGGTGCACGGCTACGGCGGCGTGGTGTTCCATGACGTGATTTCCATCCGCCATGCGCACAAGGCCGCGGAGGCCGGCGTGGACGGATTGATCGCGGTGTGCGCAGGGGCGGGCGGGCACTCCGGCGCCACCAGCCCCTTTGCCCTCACCAGCGAGATCCGCCAGTTCTTCGACGGCACGCTGCTGCTCGCCGGCGCCATCAACCAGGGCCACCAGGTGGCCGCGGCGCTGATGATGGGTGCCGACCTGGCGTGGATGGGCAGCCGCTTCATCGCCACGCGCGAGAGCCTGGCGCCGGAGGAATACAAGCAGATGATGCTGCGCGCTGCCGCCAAGGACATCGTCTACACCGATGCGGTCTCCGGCGTGCCGGCGAATTTCCTGCGCGAGAGCCTCGAGGCCAACGATTTCGACGTGGTCGAGCTGCTCAAGCGCGGCCTGGGCAGCGGCAAGCTCAAGGACCTCGGCGACGAGGCCAAGGCGTGGAAGACCATCTGGTCGGCCGGCCAGGGCGTGGGCGGGGTGCAGGACGTGCCCGGCGCGGCCGAGCTGTGCGCGCGCCTGAAGAGCGAGTTCGACGCGGCCTGCGCCGCCGGGGTGCCCTGGCCGGAGCGTGGCTGATGGCGGGGCCGCTGGCAGGCCTGAAGGTCATCGAGGTCGCCGGGCTCGGCGCGGCGCCCTACTGCGGCATGATGCTGGCCGACATGGGCGCGGAGGTACTGCGCGTAGAGCGCATGCCGCCGCCGCCGCGCATCCCGGATCCGCTGGCGCGCAGCCGGCGCTCCCTCGCACTCGACCTGAAGCAGCCGGAAGGTATCGCGGCCCTGCTGCGCCTGGTCGAGGATGCCGACGCGTTGTTCGAGGGGTTCCGTCCCGGCGTGGCGGAGCGCCTCGGCTTCGGACCCGAGACCTGCCTGGAGCACAACCCGCGGCTGGTCTACGGACGCATGACGGGCTGGGGCCAGGACGGTCCGCTGGCGCCGCGCGCCGGCCACGACCTTAACTACATCGCCCTGTCCGGCGCCTTGCACAGCATTGGTGTGAAGGGCGGCAAGCCGGTGCCGCCGTTGAACCTGGTGGGAGACTTCGGCGGCGGCGGGCTGTTGCTGGCCTTCGGCATGGTGTGCGCGCTGCTGGAGCGCGAGCGCTCCGGACGGGGGCAGGTGGTGGACGCGGCCATGCTCGACGGCGCCGTTTCCATGATGGCCATGTTCTGCGGCTTTCGCGCCATGGGGCTGTTCGAGGACGCCACCGGGTCCAACCTGCTGGGTGGCGCCGCGCACTTCTACGACACCTACGAGACCGCGGACGGGGGCTTCCTCGCCGTGGCACCCATCGAGCCGGAGTTCTATGCCGAGTTTCTCGACCGGGTGGGCGTGGACCGGGAACGCTTCCTGCCGCACGGCTTCCGCATGGGGCGCATGGACAGCGCGCAGTGGGATACGCTGAAAAGCGAGCTGGCGGCGGTGTTCCGCACGCGCACGCGCGACGAGTGGTGCGAGATGTTCGCGGACAGCGACGCCTGCGTGACGCCGGTGCTCGGCCTGTCGGAGGCCCCGCAGCATCCGCACAACGCGGCGCGGCGCAACTTCGTCGAGGTGGGCGGCGTGATGCAGAATGCGCCCGCACCACGTTTCAGCCGCAGCGCCGCCGCAACACCCGCACCGCCGCCAAAGCCGGGAGCAGACACACGGGCGGTGCTCGGCGAGGCAGGATACGATGCGGCCGCGCTGGCGGCCCTGGCAGAGGCGGGCGTGATACCACCCCGGGAGGACTGAGAGATGAGCGAGACACGCGTCAACATCGAGCGCCGCGGCCATGTGGCCGTGGTCACCCTGGCGCGGCCGGAAAAACGCAACGCGCTGGACAGCGCCATGTTCCAGGCGCTGGACGAGGCGGCGCAGAGCCTTTCAGCCGACCCGGAACTGCGCGCCGTGGTGCTGGCGGGCGAGGGCAAGAGCTTCTGCGCCGGGCTGGACCTGATGTCCTTCGCCGGCGGCGCGGCGGAAATGCGCAAGCTGCTCGACCGGCCCGAAGGTGAAGAAGCCAACCTGGCGCAGCGCGTGGGCTGGGCCTGGCGCCGCTGCCCGGTGCCGGTGATCGCCGCGCTGCACGGCGAGGTGTTCGGCGGCGGGCTGCAGGTGGCGCTGGGCGCTGACATCCGCATCGCATCCCCCGACGCGAAGCTCTCGGTCATGGAAGTACGCTGGGGCCTGATCCCGGACATGGCGGGGAGCCAGACGCTGCGTAACCTGGTGCGGCGCGACGTGGCGCTGGAGCTGGCCTGGACCGGGCGCGTGGTGCCGGGCGAGGAGGCCGCGGCCCTGGGGCTGGTGACGCGCCTGGCGGAGGACCCGCTGGCCGCGGCGCTGGCGCTCGCGGACACCATTGCCGGCCACTCGCCCGACGCGGTGCGCGGCGTGAAACGGCTGTTCAACGAGGCCTGGGCCTGCGGCGCTGCCGAGGCGTTGCGCCTCGAGGAGCAGCTGCAGCTGCAGATCATCGGGCGGCCGAACCAGATGGAGGCGGTGCGTGCGGGGATGGCCGGCGAGGCGCCCCGCTTCGGGCCGGCCCGGACATGACTGCGGAGCAGGCGCCGGCCGCCACGCGCAAGCGGGACGGCAAGGGCAAGCGCATTGCCCTGGTGCTGGGCAGCGGCGGCGCCCGCGGGCTGGCGCACATCGGCGTGATCCAGCACCTGGAAGAGCTGGGCCACGAAATCGTCTATATCTCCGGCTGCTCCATGGGCGCGCTGGTGGGCGGTATCTACGCCGCCGGCCAGCTGGAGGCGTACGCGGAATGGGCGCGCAAGCTGGAAAAGCGCGACATGTTCAGCCTGCTGGACCTGGCCTTCGGCTGGAAGGGCCTGTTCAAGGGCGATCGCCTCATGGGCGTGCTCCGGGAGCTGGTCGGCGAGCACGTCATCGAGGACCTGCCGATCGGGTTCACGGCCGTCGCCACCGACCTGCTCGAGCAACGCGAGATCTGGCTCAACAAGGGCCCGCTGTTCGACGCTATCCGCGCCTCCATCGCCATCCCCACCGTATTCACGCCGCACATCTACCTGGATCGCGTGCTGGTGGACGGCGGGCTGCTCAACCCGATCCCTATCGCGCCCGCCCTGAACCAGAGCGCCGACATGATCATCGCGGTGAACCTCAACGCCCATTCGCGGCGTTCGCGCGAGCGCGTTACGGAGCTGATGCAGGAGGACGGCGAGGGTGCGCAGGAGGGCTCCGCGGCGCCTGACAAGAACCCCGGCGCAGGGGACAAGGAAGACGGACCGAAGGTGCCTGGCATCGTCGACGTGGTCACCGCGTCGCTGGACCTGATGCAGAACTCGATCGCGCGCATGAAGCTGGCGTCGTACACGCCGGACCTGGTGATCGACGTGCCGCGCGACGCCTGCCTGTTCTACGAGTTCTACCGTGCCGAGGAGATGATCGCCCTCGGGCGCGAGCGCGCCGAGGAGGCACTCAGCCGGGAGCCGGCCTGAGTCAGCCCTTGGCCTGGTTGGCTACGGCTTCCGCGGCCCGCTTCGCCGCCTCGGGGTCGCCGAGATAGCGGCTGGAGGTGGCGCGCAGGTCGTCGTCCAGTTCGTACACCAGCGGGATGCCCGTCGGGATGTTCAGCTTGAGGACCTCTTTCTCGTCCAGCCCGTCAAGCATCTTCACCAGGGCGCGCAGGCTGTTGCCGTGCGCCGCGATGATGACCTGGCGCCCGGCGCGAATCTGCGGTGCGATCTCGTTTTCCCAGTAGGGCCGCACGCGGGCCAGGGTGTCTTTCAGCGACTCGGCGGCCGGCAGGTGCGCTGCTTCGATGCCGGCATAACGGGCCTCGAACCGGGGATGGCGCGGATCATCTGTCTCGAGCGGCGGCGGCGGGACGTCGTAGCTGCGGCGCCAGATCAGGACCTGCTCTTCGCCGTGGCGGCGTACCGTCTCGGCCTTGTCCAGGCCCTGCAGCGCGCCGTAGTGACGCTCGTTGAGCTCCCACGCCCGCGTCACCGGCACCCACATGCGGTCCATCTCGTCCATCACGATCCACAGCGTACGGATGGCTCGTTTCAGCGTTGACGTAAAGGCGAGATCGAAGTCGAGGCCCTCGGCCTCGATCAGGCGCGCCGCTTCCTTGGCCTCGGCCCGCCCCTGCTCGGTCAGGTCGACGTCCACCCAGCCGGTGAACAGGTTCTTCAGGTTCCACTCGCTCTGGCCGTGGCGCAGGAGAATCAGTGTATGTCCCATGTCTCAGGCTCCGCATCGATGGCGGTGCGGCGACGGCTCAGCCGGCCGCGCTCACCAGGTAGTTGCCGCGGTTCTCGTCGAACTCGAGCCGGATCAGGCCGCGCGACTCCGCGTCCTTGAGCAGGTCCGAGAAACTCTTGTAACCGTAGTAGCTTTCGCTGAAGCCGGGGTGCACGCGCTTGATGGTCTGCTTCACCATCGAGCCCCACAGCTGGTCGTAATCGGTATCCAGCGAATCGACGATTTCCACCAGCTTGTCCATGGCCTCGGCCTTCTTGTCCGGCTTCTCGGTCTTGGCCCGGGTGCGCTTCGGCTTGGCGGCGGCACGCGCCAGGTCGTCGTAGTAGATGAACTCGTCGCAGCCGTGGATCAACAGGTCGGAGGTGGAGCTCTTCACGCCGCAGCCGATGACCCGCTTGTCGTTTTCTTTCAGCTTGGAAACCAGCGGCGAGAAGTCGCTGTCGCCGGACAGCAGGGCGAACATGTCGATGTGCTGCTTGGCATAGCAGAGATCGAGCGCGTCCACGACCATGTGGATGTCGGCGCTGTTCTTGCCGCTGTGCCGGCTTTGCGGGATGTCGATCATCTCGATGCCGTTGGCGTGGAACTCCCGCGTGTACTCGCGGTAGCCGCTCCAGTCGCAGTAGGCGCGCTTGAAAACCAGGCGGCCCTTCTCCAGCAGTCGCTTCACGACCAGCTCGATACGGAACTTGTTGTCGCCCTTCATATCGCGCACGCCGAGCGCGAGGTTTTCGAAATCGATGAATACCGCGATCAGCGGTTCAGTGGCCATAGGTCCTTTCCTCCGGCCGCGGGCACAGGCTCAATCCTGGGCCAGGCGACGTATTTCCTGCAGTGCAACAGACAGGGTAGCAAAATCCACCTGCGCTGAGTCACGCATTTCTGCCAGCGTCTGGCTGAAATGATCCGCGCGCTCTCCTGCCGACTCCATCCAGTCGCGCACCGCGGCGGCGGCATCCCGGCCCGGGTCGCCACAGCGGATGATGTTCGCGCACAGTGCGCGGTGCAGGCCGAAGAGGTTGTCGCGCAGGCTGCCGCGGGCCTTGGCCTGCCACACCCCCGCGACGCTCAGGTTGTCCACCTGGTCGGCGATCCAGTCCAGCTGCAGCGTATCGCCGACGCGGAAATAGATTTCCGCCGCATGGCGCACGCCGACGCGGCAGTTTTCCGCCAGGGTGATGATGTCGAGCGCCGTATGCAGCGGCGCCAGAGCCGCGATGCGTCGCGCCAGCGGCTGGGGCAGGCTGGTCTCGGCGTAGAGCTGCAGGGCGCCCTCGTAGCGTTCCAGCCGGCTGCCCTGCAGTACCTCGGGCAGGCATTCCGCGAGTTCGCGGATGCCCGGGTTGAGCCGCGCCACGGCGGCGGCAATGTCGGGCAGTTCTTCGCGCCGGTCGAGCAGCCAGCGCGTGGCCTGCTTCAGCAGCGCCTGGGTCGAGCGCAGCATGGCCTGCTGGACGGAGGCCGCCACCTCGTTGTCCAGCGCCTCGATCGCCTCCCAGGTGGCGCGGATCTCGAACACCTCGCGCGCAATGGTGAAGGCACGGGCCACCGCGGCAACATCGGCGCCCGTTTCGTCCTGCATGCGGAAGGCGAACACCGAGCCCATGCGGTTCACCAGGCTGTTGGTGATCATGGTGGCGATGATTTCGCGCGCCAGCGGATGCTCGCGCAGGTAGCTGGTGTAGCGCTTCTGCAGCGGCGCCGGGAAATAGCGGCCCAGTTCCTTCGACAGGTACTCGTCCTCGGGGACGTTGGACTGGACCATTTCGGCGTACAGCGCCATCTTGGAGTAGCTCATCACCACGGCCAGCTCCGGCCGGGTCAGGCCGCGCCCCGCCTTGCGGCGCAGCTCGATGCCTTCCTCGTCCGGCAGGAACTCCAGCGCGCGGTTGAGTCCGGCGCGTTTCTCCAGCTGGCGGATGAACCAGGCATGCTCGTTGAGGCGCTCCGCCGCGGTGGACTCGGCGATGCTGATGGCCTGGGTCTGGAGGTAGTTATTGCGCAGCACCAGGGCGGCCACTTCATCAGTCATGCCGACCAGCAGCTTCTCGCGGCGCGCCTCGGTGAGCGCGCGGTGCCGGTTGGCCACGTTGATGAGGATCTTGATGTTGACCTCGTGGTCAGAGCAGTCGACCCCGCCGGAATTGTCGATGAAGTCGGTGTTGATGCGGCCGCCCTGCAGGGCGTATTCGACGCGCCCGAGCTGGGTGAAGCCGAGGTTGCCGCCCTCGCCGACCACGCGGCAGCGCAGCTCCGCGCCGTTGATGCGCACGGCATCGTTGGCGCGGTCGCCGACGTCGGTATGCGACTCGGTCGCGGCCTTGACGTAGGTGCCGATGCCGCCGTTCCACAACAGGTCCACGCGCATGCGCAGGATGGCCTTGATCAGTTCGTCCGGCGTCAGGCCTTCCCGTTCGACGCCGAGCAGGGCGCGCGCCTCGGGTGACAGCTGGATCAGCTTCTCGCTGCGCGACCAGACGCCGCCCCCGGTGGAGATCAGCTTCGGGTCGTAGTCGCTCCAGCTCGAGCGCGGCAGCTGGAACAGGCGCTCACGCTCGCGGTAAGCAGCCTCGGCGTCCGGGTCCGGGTCGAGGAAGATGTACTGGTGGTTGAAGGCGGCCACGAGGCGCATGCTGCGCGACAGCAGCATGCCGTTGCCGAACACGTCGCCGCTCATGTCGCCGATGCCCGCGGCCGTGAAGGCATCCTTCTGGGTGTCGATGCCCATGTCGCGGAAGTGGCGTTTCACGGCTTCCCAGCCGCCGCGCGCCGTGATGCCCATTTTCTTGTGGTCGTAGCCCATCGAGCCGCCGGAGGCGAAGGCATCGCCCAGCCAGAACTCGTGCTCCGCGGCCACGCCGTTGGCGATGTCGGAGAAGGTGGCGGTGCCCTTGTCGGCGGCGACGACGAGATAGCTGTCGTCGGCGTCGTGCCGGATCACGTCACGCGGCGGGATCAGCACGCCGTCGTGCAGGTTGTCCGTCAGGTCCAGCAGGCCGTTGATGAAGGTCTTGTAGCAATACACCACTTCCTTCATGAGCGCGTCGCGGTCGCCGCCGGGCAACTTCTTCGGCACGAACCCGCCCTTGGCGCCCACGGGCACGATGAGCACGTTCTTCACCGCCTGCGCCTTCATCAGGCCGAGGACTTCCGTGCGGAAGTCCTCGCGGCGGTCCGACCAGCGCAGGCCGCCGCGCGCCACCAGCCCGCCGCGCAGATGGACGCCCTCGACACGCGGCGAGTACACGAAAATCTCGAACATCGGCCGCGGCAGCGGCAGGTCCGGGATGCTGCGCGGGTCGAACTTCAGGGACAGGTAGGTCTTGGCACGGCCGTGCTGGTCAGGCTGGAAGTAATTCGTGCGCAAGGTGGCGGCGATGAGCGCGCGGAAGGCGTTCAGCATGCGGTCCGCGTCCAGGCTCGACACCTCGTCCAGGGCGTGGGTGATGGCCTGGCTGACGGTGAGCTCGATGCGCTCGCGCCGCTTCTCCGGCAGCTCCGGGTTGAAGCGGCCTTCGAACAGCTCGACCAGCATCTGCGCGATCAGCGCGTGCTCGGCGAGCACCTGTTCCATGTAGGCCTGGGAGTAGGGCAGCCCGGTCTGCAGCAGGTAGCGGCACATGGCACGCAATAAAGCCGCCTGCCGCCAGTTCAGGCCGGCCTTGAGGATGAGCCGGTTGAAGCCGTCGTTCTCTACCCGCTGCAGCCAGGTCTGCTCGAAGGCTTCCTGGAACAGTTCCTTCACCTTGCCCGGCCTGATGGCCTGGCCGTCGGCGGTGCGCATCTCGAAGTCCTGGATCCACACCGGCTGCCGCTCGCCGCCCTGCGGCAGCTCCGCACCGCGCACGCGGTACGGCCGCTCGCTGATCACCTTCAGGCCCATGTTCTCGAGCATCGGCAGCACTTCGGACAGCGGCAGCGGTTCCCCGGCGCGGAACAGCTTGAAACGCACCTGGTCGTCGTCGAAACCCTCCGGGCGGTACAGGCTCATGCGCAACCGGCGTGGCTCGCCCTTGATGGCCTCCAGCCGCTCGATGTCGAAGGTGGCCTCGTGCGGCTTCACGTCCTCGACGTAGGCGGCCGGGAACAGCTCGGCATACTCCTCCAGCAGCGCCAGGCCCTCTTCCTCGCCGAAGCGCGCCACCAGTTCCTCGCGCAGCAGGTCGGCCCAGGTGCGCACGGACTCGGCGATGCGGCGTTCCACCGCGCCGACCTGGACGCGCTGCACCGCGCCCTGGGGCGTGCGCACGATGAAGTGAACGCGCGCCAGGTTGGATTCCGACATCTCCACCGAGGACTCGATGCCTACGCCGCCGAACGCCTCGAGCAGGATGTCCTGGATGCGTTCGCGCACCTGCGTGTTGTAGCGGTCGCGCGGTACGAACACCAGGCAGGAGAAAAAGCGGCGGAAGGCGTCGCGGCGCACGAACAGCTTGGTGCGTTGCCGTTCCTGCAGCGAGTAGATGCCGGTGCTGATGCGGATCAGGTCCTCGAGGGAGCTCTGGAACAGCTCGTCGCGCGGGTAGGTATCGAGGATGTGGACCAGCGCCTTGCCGCCATGGCTCTCGGGGCGCAGCCCGGAGTTGGCGATCACGCGGCGCAGCTTGTCGCGCAGCAGCGGGATCTCGCGCGGATTGCGGCTGTATGCGGCCGACGTCCACAGTCCCAGGAAGCGCTGTTCGCCGATGACGCGACCGTCCGAGTCAAAACGCTTCACGCCGACGTAATCGAGGTAGCTGTTGCGATGGACCGTGGCGCGCGAGTTCGCCTTGGTGATCACCAGCAGGTCGCGGGAGCGCGCCTGGCGCCGGATTTCCCGCCCCGCGAGACGCGTGCTCTCGTGCGCTTCATGGGTGGGCGGGCGCCGCAGGATGCCGAGCGCGGTGTCGGGCACCGGGCGCAACTCGTCGGCCTCTTCCCCGAGCACCAGCGCGTACTCGCGGTAGCCGAGGAAGGTGAAATGGTCGTCCGCCATCCATTCGAGCAGTTCCCGGCTTTCCTTGACCACCTCCGCATCGAGCGGTGGCGGCGTGGATTCGAGCTCGGCGCAGATTTCGC
This sequence comes from uncultured Thioalkalivibrio sp., assembly GCA_964413755.1. Taxonomy (GTDB): domain Bacteria; phylum Pseudomonadota; class Gammaproteobacteria; order Steroidobacterales; family XN24; genus XN24. The sequence continues at coordinate 39,061 of CAYPTW010000003.1, forward strand.
GGGCCCGCGCGCGCATGGTGCCCCAGTCGGCGCAGGCAGCGCGCACGTCGCCGAGGACGCGTTCCAGGCCCGCCGCCAGCTCGCGCAGGACGTCGGGCGCGGTGACGCGATCGATTTCCAGGTGCATGAAGGACTCGAGGCGCGCCTCGGGGCCGGCATGGTCCGGCGGCGGCACTTCGAGCACCACGCCCGACTCGGCGCGCACCACCGGCAGCACCGGGTGCACCGTGAGGTGGATGTAACTGCCGTGACGGTTGAGCGACATGCTGGTGGAGTCCACCAGGAACGGCATGTCGTCGCACACCACCTGCACGATGGTGTGCGGTGAATCCCAGCCGTCGCGCCGGGCATCGGGGTTGTACACGCGGATACAGGGCGTGCCGGGCTCGCGCTGCCGGCCCAGCGCGAGGTGCGACAGGGCGGCGCCGGCCAGGTCCTCGACCTTGCGGTCTTTCAGGTCGTCCAGGGCCGTGTTGCGGTAGTACTGGCGGATATAGGCATCGAGGTCGAGTTGCAGGCCGCTGCCGGCCGCCGCCACGGCGCTCTCGGCCACCTTGGCCAGGAAGCGATCACGAGCGTCGGCGGTGCGTGGATGCATGCAACAGGTCCGTCAGTCGTGTTTCTGCAGGTCCTTTATGACTGCCGCGAGGAAGCGGCAGGCCTCGCCGCCGGTGGCGCAGCGATGATCGAAGGTCAGCGACAGGGGAATGCGGCGATGGGTCTCGATGCCGCCCAGCACCGGCACCACGTCATGCCGCAGCCCGCCCGCCCCGAGGATAGCGATGGTCGGCGGCACGATGACCGGCGTGGCGTAACGCCCCGCCATCATGCCGAAGTTGGACAGGGTGAGGGTGAAGTCGCGCATGTCTTCCGGCTTGACGCTGCGCTCGCGCGTCGCCTGCTTGATGGCATTGAGGTCGGCGCGCAGCTCGCCTGCCGACTTGCGCCCGACGTCACGGATCACCGGGACGATCAGTCCTTCCGGCGTGTCGACCGCGATCGCGATGTCCACGCGTTCCTCGAGCTGGCGGCTCATGCTGTCGCCGTCGAAGAAGCCGTTCAGCGCCGGTTCCGCCTGGCAGCCGGCCGCCATGGCGCGCAGCAGGCGGGCGGTGATGTCCTGGCCGGGCGCCCAGTAGTGGATGTCGGCGTCGTCGAACAGGGTGCACTGCGACACGTGATCGCGCGCGGCGCTCATGCTCTGGGCCATGGCCCGGCGCGGGCCGCGCAACGGCTCGGGCTTGCCGGGCGGCAGCTTGAGCTTCGGCGCGGCTCGCGCGGCCGGCGCGTCGCGCCCCGCCGCCGTGCGCACGTCGTCGGCGACAATGCGCTCGTGCCGTCCCGTCGGCCGGCAATCCTCCAGCGATACGCCGAGTTGCTTCGCCAGTGCGCGCACCGCCGGCGCCGCCTTGATGCGTCCCGCCTTGCGGCGGCGCGAGCGGCCGGTGATGTCGGCATCCTGCAGGACCTCGTCGCTGCTCATCATCTTGCCGACCACGGTGCCCGAATCCGCGCGTGCGCCGGACTCTTCGGCCGCCGGCGGCGCCTCCTGCGCCGGGGCCGCCTGCGCTGCTTCATCCGCGTCGCTCTTCCCGTCGGCGCGGGTATCGATGTCCACCAGCGGCGCATGGGTCGGCAGGATGGTGCCGTCCGGGGCGTGGATCTTCTTGATGCGGCCGGTGTAGGGGGCCGGCACTTCGACCACGGCCTTCGCCGTTTCCACCGACAGCATGGGCTGGTCCACCTGCACGTCATCGCCCTCGGCGACCAGCCAGCTGACGATCTCCGCTTCGGGCAGGCCTTCGCCGAGGTCAGGGAGGTTGAAAGTCTTGACGCTCATTCGACTAGTCCTCGAAGGTCTTCTTCACGCCGTCGATGATGCGCGCGACGCTGGGCAGGTACTCGTATTCCAGGCGGAACAGCGGCATCACCGTATCGTAGCCGGTTACGCGCACGATCGGCGCCTTCAGGTCCCAGATGCCTTTCTCGGCCACGCCCGCGGCGACCTCTGCGCCGACGCCGCAACTCTTCGCGGCCTCGTGCACGATGACCAGGCGCCCGGTCTTTTCCACGGACTCCAGGATGCTGTCGAGGTCCATCGGGCTGATGGTGGCGAGGTCGATGACCTCGGCGCTGATGCCTTCCTTGTCCAGTTCCTCCGCCGCCTTGAGCGTTTCGAAGGTCATCGCGCCCCATGTCACGATGGTGACGTCGTCACCCTCGCGCAGGATGTAGCAGGTGTCGAGCGGCAGGGCCTCGCCGTTGTCCTCCACCTCCTGCTTCTGCAGGCGGTAAATCCTCTTCGGCTCGAGGAACACCACCGGGTCGGGGTCGCGGATCGCGGCCAGCAGCAGGCCGTAGGCGCGGCGCGGGGAGGAGGGGATCACGACCCGTACGCCGGGCATGTGCGCGAACAGGGCCTCGGTGCTCTCCGAGTGGTGCTCGGGCGCGTGGATGCCGCCGCCGAAGGGCGCGCGCAGCACCATCGGCACGTGCATGCGGCCGCGCGTGCGGTTCCGCAGCCGGCCGGCATGGTTGATCATCTGGTCGACGGTCGGGTAGATGAAGCCCATGAACTGGATCTCGGGCACCGGCTTCATGCCCTGGGACGCCATGCCGATGGACATGCCGGCGATCATCGATTCCGCCAGCGGCGTGTCCATCACGCGGTCCGGCCCGAAGCGCTGCTGCAGGCCGGCGGTGGCGCGGAACACGCCGCCGTTCACGCCGACGTCCTCACCGAGCACGATGACGCTGTCGTCGTGCTCCATCTCCCAGGCCAGCGCCATGGTCACGGCCTCGATGAGCGTGATGCGCGCCATCAGTGGTGCCCCCCGGAGTTGAGGAAGCGGATGGCCGTTTCGCGTTGCTCCTCCATCGCTTCGGGCAGTTCGGCGAACATCGAGTCGAACATCGATTCCACCGGTTGCACCGCGGTGTCCAGGTAAGCGGCCACGGCGGCATCGACCTGCCTGGCGCAATCGGCCTTCAGCGCTTCCTCGTCGGACTCGCTCCACATGCCGGTGTCCATGAGGTACTTGCGGATGCGAATGAGCGGCTCGGTCTTCCAGGCATCCTCGACCTCGCTCTTGTCGCGGTAACGGCTGGCGTCGTCTGCCGTGGTGTGGTCCGACAGGCGATAAGTGACGGCTTCGACCAGGGTCGGGCCTTCGCCTGCACGGGCGCGCTCGAGCGCCTCTTCCATGGTCTGGCGCACGGCGATGATGTCGTTGCCGTCCACCTGGATGCCGGGCATGCCGGCGGCGATGGCCTTCTGCGCCAGGGTGCGCGACGCGGTCTGCAGGGCCAGCGGTACGCTGATGGCCCACTTGTTGTTGACCACCACGAACACCACCGGCAGGTCGCGCACGGCAGCGAGGTTGAGGGCTTCGTAGAAATCGCCCTGGGAGGTCCCGCCGTCGCCGATGACGCTGACCGCGCAACGCGGCTCGCCCCGCAGCTTGTAGGCCAGGGCCGCACCGGCGGCATGCAGGTACTGCGTGGCGATGGGCACGCACCAGGGGAAATCGTGGCGCGGACCGGCGAAGTCGTTGCCGCGCTCGTCACCGCCCCAGTACAGCAGCACTTCCTCCATGCGCACGCCGCGCCAGAACTGCGCGCCGTATTCCCGGTACATGGGCGCGAAGCAGTCCTCGGGGCGCATGGCCGCGCCGACGCCGACGTGCGCCGCTTCGTGTCCGAGCGAGGAGGCATAAGTGCCCAGCTTCCCCGTGCGCTGCAGGTTGACGGCCTTGGTATCGAAGGTGCGCGTCAGCACCATGAGGCGGTAGAGACGCAGCAGTTCCTCGCGGTCCTTGGCGAATTCAGGCAGCTCGGCCACGAGGGTGCCCGCGGGATCCAGCACCTGGCGGTACGGGATCCGGAATTCGGCGATGGTCTTCACCAGGTGATCCTCCTGATATTCTGGTCGCGGGCCGGACGGCCGGACCGTAAATAGCGCGGCATTATACACTCCCGCCGCGCCGGCCGACCGGGCCTGGAAGCACGTTTTATGCTGCGCCGCCGCAGCGGGAGAGCCGAATGGCGAAGAGAGAAATGGAAGCCGGCATCCACCGCGACCTGCGCGACCGGATGACCTATACGAGTTACCTCGGGCTCGACCGCGTGCTGTCCGCGCAGCAGCCGTTGTCGGAGCCGCCGCATCACGACGAGATGCTGTTCATCGTGCAGCATCAGGTCACCGAGTTGTGGATGAAGCTGATCATCCACGAGCTCGAGGCGGCCATGGAGTCGATTCGCAACGACCGGCTCGAGCCATGCTTCAAGGTGCTGGCGCGCGTCAAGCAGGTGCAGCAGCAGATGTATCACCAGTGGAGCGTGCTGGAGACCCTGACGCCGGCGGAGTACGCGCGTTTCCGGCACGTCTTCGGCCAGGCCTCGGGCTTCCAGTCGGTGCAGTTCCGCCTGCTGGAGTTCCTGCTCGGCAACAAGGAGGCAAGCTACCTGGCCGTGTTCGCGCACGACCCGGTGGCGAGCGACCGGCTGCGCGCCGCCCTCGAGGCGCCGTCGATCTACGACGAGTTCCTGCGCCTGCTGGCGCGTCGCGGCATGCCGGTGCCGGCCGAGCGCGTCGAGCGGGACTGGTCCGAGCCCTGCGAGTCGCATCCGGGCGTGGTCGCGGTGCTGAAGACCATCTACGAGGACACGCGCAATCACTGGGACGCCTACGACATGTGCGAGAAGCTGGTCGACCTCGAGACCAACTTCCAGCTGTGGCGTTTCCGTCATCTCAAGACGGTGGAGCGGATCATCGGTTTCAAGCGCGGTACGGGCGGGTCCTCGGGGGTCAAGTTCCTGCGCGAGGCCATCGATATCCGCCTGTTCCCGGAGCTCATCGACGTGCGTACCGAGATCGAGTAGGCGATCAATCGATCACCGGGGCCGGAAGCTCGCCGGCGCGGCTTTGCAGGCGCTGCAGCAGGGTGTCCAGGGCCTCTCTCTCGCGCGTGCTCAGGGCGGCCAGCAACTCGTCCTCGTAACGGCGCAGCACCGGCGTGACCCGCTGGTAAATGCTTCGCCCCTCTGCAGTGAGTTCCAGCATGCTGCGGCGGCGGTCGCCGGCGGCAGTGCGGCGCGACACCCGGCCGGTCAGCTGGAGCCGGCGCACGGCGCGGCTGACCGCGACCTTGTCCATGGCCGTGCGCTCTGCCACCTCGGCGGCCGAGGCGCCCGGCGCATGCGCCAGCACGGCGATGACGCGCCACTCGGGTATGGACAGGCCGAAACGGCGCGAGTAGCACTCCGCGATCGCTGCGCTGATCCGGTTCGACAGCACGGACAGCCGGTAGGGCAGGAACTGGTCGAGGATGAAAGGCCCGTCGGTCATGGTGCGATGCAGCTTGTTGGGCGATGCGTGTGCAGACTATAATAGTTTCACTTGTAACTATTCAAGTGCCTGCGGTTTTACAACTCCGGAGACAGACATGACCGAAGTTCAGGACAATCCCCTGGGCATCGACGGTTTCGAATTCGTCGAATTCGCGGCGCCTGATGCCGCGCTGCTGCACAGCCTCTTTCGTCACATGGGCTTCACCGCCGTGGGGCGCCATCGTGAGCGGAAGGTCACGTTGTACCGCCAGGGCGACGTGAACTTCCTCGTCAACGAGGAGCCCGACAGCTTTGCCGCGGACTTTGCGCGCGAGCACGGGCCGAGCGCCTGCGGCTTCGCCATCCGCGTCGCCGATGCGGCGCGCGCCCGGGCCCACGCCATCGACAACGGCGCCAGCGCCCTGAGCAACAAGCCGGCGACGCTGCCGGTGCGCGCGCCCGTGGTGGCAGGCATCGGCGGCAGCGCCCTCTACCTGGTGGACCGCTACGGCGAGCGCGGCTCCATCTACGACGCCGATTTCGAGTACCTGGACGGCGTGGAGCGGCACCCGGCCGGCTTCGGCCTGACCTTCATCGATCACCTCACCCACAACGTCTACCAGGGCAACATGGACAAGTGGGCGGGCTTCTACGAGCGCATCTTCAACTTCCGCGAGATCCGCTACTTCGACATCAAGGGCAGCCAGACGGGCCTGGTGTCGCGCGCCATGACCGCGCCGGACGGCATGGTCCGCATTCCCATCAACGAGGCGACCGACGACAAGTCGCAGATCGCCGAGTATCTCGAGGAGTACAACGGCGAGGGCATCCAGCACATCGCGCTGTTCACCGACGACATCTACGCGTCGGTCGAATCGCTGCGCGCCGAGGGCATCGAGTTCCTCGACGTGCCGGATACCTACTACGAGATGGTCGACGGCCGCGTGCCGAAGCACGGCGAGGACCTGGAGCGCATGGGCCGCAACCGCATCCTCATCGATGCGGACCGCGAAACCGGCCAGCGACTGCTGTTGCAGATCTTCACCCAGACCTGCGTCGGCCCGATCTTCTTCGAGATCATCCAGCGCAAGGGCAACGAGGGCTTCGGCGAGGGCAACTTCCAGGCCCTGTTCGAGTCCATCGAGCGTGACCAGATGCGCCGGGGCGTGATCTAGCCGGAGCGCGACATGAAGAAGTGGATTTCATTCCCGCGCATCGAGGGCACCACCTCGCGCCAGGCGCATGCCGACCTGCCGCCGGGGACCTATGAGCGCGAGCTGGGCAAGGAAGGCTTCTTCGGGCCGGCCACGCACATGTACCACCGCCGTCCGCCGACCGGATGGAGCAGCTTCGAAGGGCCGTTGCAGCCGCGCGCTTTCGATACCACGAAGCTGGGTACCGCGACCGATTCGCCCTGGCAGGCACCGCTGCTGCTGCACAACGCGGCGGTGAAGTTCCGTCACTGGCGCCTCGAGCGCAGCATGCCGGCGCTGGCGCGCAACTCCGACGGTGACGAGCTGCTGTTCCTGCATGAAGGCGATGCCGTGCTGTTCTGCGATTACGGGCGGCTCGAGCTGGTGGCAGGGGACTACCTCGTGCTGCCGCGCGGCACCATGTGGCGCCTGGAGGTCGCGGCGCCGGTGTCCATGCTGCTCATCGAGGCGACGAACGACAGTTTCCGCCTGCCGGACAAGGGCATGCTCGGCCCGCATGCCATCTTCGACGAGGCGATGCTGGACACGCCGGTCATCGACGCCGCGTTCCTGGCGCAGCAGGACGAGCGCGAGTGGCGCGTCGAGGTGAAGCGGCGCGACCAGGTGTCCGTGATCACCTATCCCTACAGCCCGCTGGATGCGGTCGGCTGGAAGGGCGACCTGGCGCCGGTGCGCATCAACTGGCGCGCCATCCGGCCGATCATGTCGCATCGCTATCACCTGCCGCCGTCGGTGCACACGACCTTCCTCGCCGGCCGCTTCGTGGTGTGCACCTTCGTGCCGCGACCCTTCGAGTCGGATCCCGACGCGCTCAAGGTGCCGTTCTTCCACAACAACGACGACTTCGACGAGGTGATCTTCTATCACGCCGGCGAGTTCTTCTCGCGCGACAACATTCATCCGGGCATGATCACCATGCATCCCTGCGGCTTCACCCACGGCCCGCATCCCAAGGCGCTGAAGAACATGCTGCAGCAGAAGGCGCCGGGCACCAACGAGGTCGCCGTCATGCTGGACACGCGCGACGCGCTGGAGATCGGCCCGGCGGCCGCCGGGATCGAGTGGCAGGGTTATGTCGACAGCTGGAAGGGAGGTGGCGCGTGAAGCTTGCCAGCCTGAAGAACGGCGGTCGCGACGGCACCCTGGTCGTCGTCAGCCGCGACCTGTCCCGCGCTGCGCGCACGGCGGCGGCGCCGACCCTGCAGGCGGCGCTGGATGACTGGGATCGTTGCCGGCCGCAGCTGCAGGCGCTGGCAGAGGCGCTGGAGAGCGGCACCGCCGAGGACGCCTTCGATCTTTCCGTCGACGACCTGGCTGCGCCGCTGCCGCGGGCATACCAGTTCCTCGACGGCAGCGCCTACCTGGCGCACGTGGAGCGCGTGCGGCGCGCCCGCGGCGCAGAGATGCCGCCCAGCTTTCTTACCGACCCGCTGATGTACCAGGCGGTGTCCGACGGCTTCCTGCCGCCCGTGGGGACCATCCCGGTGGCGAGCGAGGAGTACGGCATCGACTTCGAGTCCGAGGTCTGCGTCGTCACGTCGGACGTGCCCATGGGCGTGAGCGCGGCAGAAGCGGGCGCCTATGTGCAGCTGGTCTGCCTGGTGAACGATGTCTCGCTGCGCAACCTGATCCCGGCCGAGCTGGCCAAGGGTTTCGGCTTCCTGCACAGCAAGCCGCGCTCGGCGCTGTCCCCGGTGATGGTCACGCCGGACGAGCTGGGCGACGCCTGGCATGACGGCAAGGTCCACCTGCCGCTCGTCACCATGCTGAACGGCGAGCGCTTCGGCGCGCCGGAAGCCGGCGTGGACATGCAGTTCTCCTTCTTCGAACTCATCGCCCACGCCGCCAAGACCCGGCCGCTGGCGGCGGGCACCATCATCGGCTCCGGCACGGTGGCCAACCAGGACGAATCGCTGGGTGCTTCCTGCATGGCCGAAAAACGCATGCTGGAAATTATCCGCGACGGCAAGCCGACGACACCGTTCCTGTCCTTCGGCGCGCGCGTGCGCGTCGAGATGTTCGACCACGCAGGGGATTCTATTTTCGGCGCCATCGAGCACGTGTATGAGCCCTACCGGCGCTGAGCCCGTCACGCTCTACGGTTACTGGCGCAGCACCGCCGCATGGCGGGTCAGGATTGCGCTCAACCTGAAGGGCGTGAGCTGGACTTACCGGCCCGTGCACCTGGTGCGCGACGGCGGCGAGCAGCGCCGCCCCGACTATCTCCGTCTCAACCCGCAGGGCCTGGTGCCGGCGCTGGCGATCGACGGGCAGTTGTTGACCCAGTCGCTGGCGATTATCGAGTACCTCGAGGAGACCCGCCCGCAGCCGGCTTTGCTCCCGGCCGACGCGCCCGGCAAGGCGCGCGTGCGCAGCCTGGCGCAGCTGGTCGCAGCCGACCTGCACCCCCTGAACAACCTGCGCGTGCTGCAGTACCTCGGCGAGCACATGGGCGCCGGCGACGCCCAGCGCCAGGCGTGGTACCGCCACTGGGTCAGGGTGGGGCTGGAGGCCCTCGAGACGCGCCTGGCGCGCGAGACTGCCACCGGTCGGTTCTGCCACGGCGACGCCCCCGGGCTCGCTGACTGCTGCCTGGTGCCGCAGCTGTACAACGCGCGGCGCTACGACTGTCCACTGGACGCCTGCCCGACGTTGTTGCGCATCGAGGCGGCCTGCGGCGAACTGGACGCGTTCCAGGCCGCCG
>CAYPTW010000004.1:0-45781 GCA_964413755.1 uncultured Thioalkalivibrio sp.
CCAGCAGGGCGGTCCACCAGGCCGACCAGGCCAGCAGCCACGTCATCCCGGTGGCGAAGAACAGGCGGTGCGGTGCTGCGGAGAAGATCGCCCAGAGGGAGCGGGCGCTGGTGGGGGAAGTTTGGGTCATATGGTTGAAAGTGGGCGGTCCCGCCGTGAAGCCGGCGGGACCGCCCTGCCGTTTTACTCGGCTGTCTGGGCAGGGACAGTCGAGCCGGCTTTCACCGGTGCCTCTTCGCGTCGCCCCACGAACAGGCGGAACACGAACAGGGCCAGGGCGCCGACGCCCACGCTGAAGATGACGTCGCCCGGCACCCGCAGCCAGACCAGTGTCTGCATCAGCGGCTGCTGCAGGAACTCGGCCGAGCGGGCATACCAGAAGCCCTCGGTCACGCTGGCGTAGACCTGCATCAACCCGAGCGGCAGCAGGCTGAACACGGCCATTGCCGCGAGGCCGAGGTTGAGCGTCCAGAACGAGACCTTGAGCAGCTTCTCATCCCACACGCGGCGGTAGGTGAGGCCGCGCAGGCAGAACAGCATCAGGCCGATGCCGAGCATGCCGTAGACGCCGAACAGGGCGGTGTGGCCGTGCAGCGGCGTGGTGTTGAGCCCCTGCATGTAATACAGCGCCAGCGGCGGGTTGATGAGGAAGCCGAACAGGCCGGCACCCACCAGGTTCCAGAAGGCCACGGCGATGAAGAACATGATGGGCCACTTGTAGGTCGCGACCCAGCCGCGATGCTGCGAGGCCTTCCAATTCTCGTAGGCCTCGAAGCCGATCAGCACCAGGGGCACCACTTCCAGCGCGGAGAAGGCCGCGCCGATCGCCAGCACGGCGGTCGGTGTGCCGGTGAAATAGAGGTGGTGGAAGGTGCCGAGCACGCCGCCGGTGAGGAACACGATGGTGGCGAACAGCACGGCGGTCACGGCGTTCTTCGCCCGCACGAGGCCAAGGCGGACGAACAGGAAGGCGATGACGGCCGTGGCGAATACCTCGAAGAAACCCTCGACCCACAGGTGCACCACCCACCAGCGCCAGTACTCCACGATGGCGAGGTGAGTGTGCTTGCCCCACATCAGGCCGGCGCCGTAGAACAGGCCGATGGCTACGGTGGAGAGGAACAGCAGGATTACCAGCGGGCGGGCCTCGTCCTTCTTCTTCAGTGCCGGCCACAGCGCACGGCCGACCAGTGTCAGCCACAGCATCAGGCCGATGAACAGGAAGATCTGCCAGAAACGCCCGAGGTCGACGTACTCCCAACCCTGGTGACCGAACCAGAAATTGATGTCCAGGCCGAGCTGCTGCATGACGCCGAGCCACTGGCCAGCCATGGAGCCGAGCACGATGACCAGCAGGCAGGTGAAGAGGAAATTCACGCCGAGGCGCTGGAGCTTCGGCTCGTGGCCGGAGATCGCCGGCGCGATGTAGAGCCCGGTCGCCAGCCAGGCGGTGGCGATCCACAGCACGGCCAGCTGCGTATGCCAGGTCCGGGTGACGACGTAGGGCAGGATTTCCGACAGGTTGAAGCCGTAGAAGCCCTGGCCTTCGACCGCGTAGTGGGCAGTGATTCCGCCCAGCACGACCTGCAGGCCGAACAGGGCGGTGACCACCCAGAAATACTTGGTGGTGGCGCGCATCGAGGGCGTCGGCTGCAGGTTGTGCAGGGGATCGACCTGCGGCACCTCGGGCGGCGCCTCCTTGCCGTGCACCACGGCGTAGTGCCACGCGAGGGCGCCGACGCCTGCGAGCAGTATGAGAATGCTGACGAAGGTCCACATGAAGGCGGCACCCGTCGGCACGTTGTCGATGAGCTGCTCATGCGGCCAGTTGTTGGTATAGCTGATGTCGTCGCCGGGGCGGTTGGTGGCCGCAGCCCACGAAGACCAGAACACGAAGGCGCCGAGCAGCTGGCGGCGCTCGGCGTCCGGCACCGGGAACTGCTTCATGGCGTAGGCTTCGCGCAGCTCGTCGAGAGCAGGCTCGTTGCCGAACAGGCCGTCGTAGTGGGCGGCCACCGTGCGGATGGCGGTGGCGCGCTGCGCTGATAACGTCACCGTGCCGCTGGCGGCGTCATAGGTGTTGGCGCGCATTTCCTCCTTGAGCCGGCTCTGGAGCCCGGCCTGCCGGGCCGTGTCCAGTTCTGCGTAGTGCAGCCCGAAAGAGTTGTTCGCGTAGACGTCGAGCAGCGCCTCTGCTTCGCGGTGCAGCCAGTCCGCACTCCAGTCCGGCGCCACGTAGGCGCCGTGGCCCCAGATGGAGCCCTGCTGGTGGCCGCCGGTGGTCTGCCAGACCTGGCGGCCGCGTTCCACGTCGGCACGACTGTAAAGGACTTCGCCGTCGGTGGTGACGAACGCCTCGGGTACCGGCGGCATCGCGCGGTAGATCTCGCCGCCCATGAAGCCGAGGATGCCAAAGGACACCAGCAGGATGCCTGCCAGCGTCCACCAGAGCCGTTTGGTGTCGTACATGAACTTTCTCCCGGTTTGCCCGCCCGCGGTGTCGCGAGCCCTGGAGCAATTCTGGGAGCGGCATTGCGCCGGCGCCTTGCGAAAAGTCAAACGCGGCGGCCGCCCTGCCTTGACAGTTCAACGGGGCACAGCGAGAATTTCGGGCCCTCCCGGGAAGGCGCACGGCCAGGCGCGAATCAGGGGCTACGTAGCTCAGTCGGTCAGAGCGCGGCACTCATAATGCTGAGGTCGGTGGTTCGAGCCCACCCGTAGCCACCATCTCATGCCTAGCGGGGCGGGGCGTATGCCCTGCAAGCGGACGACAACATGCTCGACCCAGCGGTACCTGCTCCAGATCGCTACGCGCTCATCAGCGCGCTGCTGATCCTGCACGAAGAGGCACCGGAGCTGGACGAGTTCAACGTCGGGCTGCGCGCCGCCGAGCTGGCCGAAGAGCTGACGGACAGCCGCGCGGGTTACCTGCACGTGGTGGAGGAGGGTGGCGGCATCCGCCTCGCGGCGTGGACCGGTCGCACCCTGTCCCGTTGCAGCATGCAGTCGGAGAGTCATTATTCGCTCGACCGGGCCGGCATCTGGGCCGATTGCGTGCGCCGCGGCGAGCCCGTGGTGCACAACGAGTTGTCGGCGCAAGACTATCGGCGTGGATTGCCCGACGGCCATGCGCCGCTGACGCGGCACCTTGCCGTGCCGGTGATGGAGCAGGGCCGGCCGGTGATGGTGCTCGGCGTCGGCAACAAGCCGACGCCCTACGGTGAGCGCGACGTGGAGGAAGTGCGGCTGCTGGCGGAAAGCGCCTGGGGCCTGTTGCGTCGCAAGGCGCACCAGGAGCGCGAAGCACGGCACCTGCGCTTCCTGGAAGAAAACATGGTCGCCACCATCGAGGTCGTGAACACCATCGTCTCGATGCGCGATCCGTACACCGCCGGGCACGAGCGCCGGGTCTCGCACCTCGCGCAGGCCATCGCGGCGGAGATGGGGCTGGACGAGGAAACCCAGGACCGGGTGCGCGTGGCGGCGCTGGTACACGATGTCGGCAAGCTGGCCCTGCCCGCGGAAGTGCTGGCCAAGCCGGCGCGCCTCACGCCGATGGAAATGGAGATCGTGCGCACCCACAGTCGGCAGGGGGCCCAGATCCTCGGCAAGAGCCACTTCTCGTGGCCGCTGGCGGATATCGTGCTGCAGCACCATGAGCGCTACGACGGCTCCGGCTATCCCGACGGCCGGCGCGGTGAAGAAATCCTGCTCGAGGCGCGCATCATCGCCGTGGCCGACGTGGTCGAGGCGATGAGCAGCCAGCGCCCGCATCGCCCGCCGCGCCCCCTGGCCGCGGCGCTGGAGGAGATCGAGACCGGCGCAGGAAGCCGCTACGACCCGCGCGCGGCGCAGGCGTGCCTGCGCTTGTTCCGCGAGCAGGGTTACGCCCTGCCCTGACTCTCCGCCGCCTGCGCGGAGCGCTGCCGGCCGACCATGAGCTGGTACAGCGCCGGGATCACGACCAGCGTCAGCAAGGTCGAGGCCAGCAAGCCCGAGATGATGGCCCAGGCCAGCGGTGGCCACAGCGTGGAGCGCGTGAAGGTCAGCGGCAGCAGGCCGGCGATCGTCGTCGCGGTGGTCATGAGGATCGGTCGCGTGCGGCGCGCCACGGCCGCGACCACGGCCGCGGCCGAATCCGCGTACTCCGGTTCCAGTCGTTTCACCAGGTCGATGAGGACGATCGCGTTGTTCACCACGATGCCGATCAGCGCCACCACGCCGAGGATCGCCGTGAAGCTGAACGGCTGGTTGGAGAGCAGCAGGCCGGGCGTCACCCCGACCACGGCCAGCGGCACGGTCACCAGCACGATGATCATCAGCCGGAACGAATTGAACTGGTACAGCAGGAACACCAGCAGCATGAGGACGCCGAGCGGCAGGGTGTTGAACAGGGCCGAGTTGGCCTCGCCCGCCTCTTCTGCAGCGCCGCCGTAAACGATGTGCGCGCCGGGCGGCAACGCCTTTTCGGCCAGGCGCGGTTCGAAGGCCGTCAGCACCTGGTCGTAGGTGTAGCCTTCCGCCGTTTCCGCGAGCACGGCGGTCATGCGCTGCATGTCCCATTGCCGGATCACGGCGGGCTTCCATTCCAGGCTGGTGCGGGCGACCTGGCCGAGCGGCACGGTGCCGCCCTGCGGCAGCGGCAGGGGCAGGCCCTCGATGCCCTCGACCGGGAAGTCGCGGCCCTCCGGCGCGCGGATGAGCATCGGCAGCGGCTCGCGCCGCGCCCGCCAGGTGGAGAACTCCGTGCCCAGCGTGGCGCCGGCCAGGGCCTGGGCCACGTCGCTGCGCGACAGGCCGAGGCGCGCGGCGGCGGCATCGTCGATATCGAGACGGATTGTCGCCAGGCCCGTGCCCAGCGTGTGGCGCACGTCGATCGCCCCGGGCGTCGCGCGCAGCAGGCGCATGACCTGCTCGGCCGCAGCCACCAGCGTCCCCGGGTCTTCCGCGAACACCCGGATCTCGACCGGCGCGTCGATGGGCGGACCCTGGCCGAGCCGGCTGGCGGTGACGTGCGCGTCCGGCAGGCGCGCATGGGCGTAGTCGCGCACCCAGTGCATGAGTTGCGGCAGGTCGCGTTCGCTCCGCGTGATGGCGACGATACGGCCGAGGTGCGGAGAATTCGGGATCTTCACCAGGTTGTAGTAGAAGCGGGGACCACTGGAGCCGGCAAAGACGTGCGCGTCGGTCACTGCGGGCCGGGCGGCGAGTTCGTCGGCCAGCAGGTTGGCCTGCAGCGCGGTGTACTCGAGCTCGGTGCCCTCCGGAAAGCGCAGGTCGACGATCAGCTGGTTGCGGTCGGTGCTGGGGAAGAAGTCGCGCGGCAGCATGCCGCTCAGGGCTGCGCCGCCGGCGACCAGCAGCGCTGCCACGATGACGACTTGCCACGGGCGGCGCACCGCGAGGCGACCCAGTACTGCGCCGAGCGCATGGATGCGGCCCTCGGCGGCGCCCGCGCGCGGCTGCAGCGTGAGCGTGGCCATGACCGGCGTGGCGAACACGGCGTAGAGGTAACTCACCACCAGGGTCAGCATCACCAGGATCGGGATGCCGCGCGTGAAGTCCGCCGTGTTGCCCTGTGACAGCAGCAGGGGCATGAATGCTGCGAGCGTCGTGCCGGTAGCCGCCGCGAGCGGGCCGGAGAGCTCGCGCACCGACATGATTGCGGCCTCGCGTCGTCCGCGACCCTGGTCGAGATGCCATTGCAGGTTCTCGACCATGACGATGGCGTTGTCCACCAGCATGCCGAGCGCGATCACCAGGCCGGCCACCGCGATCTGGTGCAGCACGCCACCACCCATGGCGTATAGCGCCAGCGAAGACAGCGTCACCAGCGGCAGCAGGCCGGCCACGGTGAGGCCGAGGCGTGGACCCATGAAGGCGAGCAGCACGAACACCACTACCGCCACGCCCATCAGCAGCGAGCGCGCCAGCTCGGCGAGCCGGTCCTCCACCCACTGCGGCTGGTAGAACATCTCGTGGATTTCCAGCGGGGCATACTGGCTGCGCACCTCGTCCACGACGGCGCGCACGCGCTCGCCGAAGCGCACCGCGTTGAGGCGGTTCTCGGGGATGACGATGCCCAGCCCGATTGCAGGGCGGCCGTTGAACCACATGCGCTCGGTCGGCGGCTCCGCCGGCTCGAGCACGATGTTGGCCACCTCTCCCAGTGGCACCAGGTCGCCCGAGGGCAGTTGCACCGGCGTCGCGGCGAGCTCCTCCAGGCTGCTGAAGTCGGCGCGCGGCCGCAATACGAAGGAGCGCCCGTCACGGCTCAGCACACCACCGGGCATGGTGATGTTGCGCGCTGCCAGCTGCGCACCCAGGGTCTGCATATCCAGCCCCCAGGCCTGTGCTGCGGCCGGGTCGATATTCAGCACCAGCTGCTCACCGGGATCGGCCAGCAACTCGATGCGCGCGATGTCGGGCACGCGGAACAGGTCGCGGCGCAGGGCGCGCGCCGTCTCGGTGAGCTCCAGCAGGTCCGCCGACCCGGTCACCACCAGCACGATGCCCTCGGTGTCCATCATGCGGTCGAACAGCTCCGCCTGGCCGGCGCCCGGCGGGAACTTGCGCTCCGCCTGCTCGATCGCCACGCGCACCCGCTGCCACACTTCGTCGGTGTCGTACACGTGCTGGTGCATGCCGACGATGATCTGCGCGAAGCCGAGGCGCGCCGTGCCGCGCAGCTCGTTCACCTCGTCGACCTGGGCGATTTCCTCCTGCAGCGGGTTGAGCACCAGTCGTTCCACCTGGTCGGCATCCGCGCCGGGCCAGCTCACCAGCACCTGGGCATAGCGGTAGGGGAAGAACGGGTCTTCCTGCCGGTTCATGCCGAGCCAGGACGCCAGGCCGATCAGCGACAGCGTCATGACCACGGCGAGCACCAGGCGGCGGCGCTCGATACTGGCGAGGATCAGGTTCAGGGCAGGATCCTCAGCAGGTCGCCGTCGAGCAACTGCTGGTGTCCGGCGACGACCACCTGGTCACCGGCGGCCAGCTCACCGCGGACCTCGACCCGCGCGCCGAGCGGTCGGCCCACTTGCACCGGCGTAAGGATGGCGCGCCCGTCGTGCACGCGGTAGACGCGGGTCCGCCCCGTGCCGGGGTCGACTACGGCGCTCAAGGGCACGCTCAGTGCGGGCTCTGCTGCGAGCGACAGGCTGACCTGCACCGAGAGACCGGGGATCCACGCAGGTGCCCCGGCGGGGGCCGGAGTCAATTCGAGCACCGCGGGCGCCAGGCGTCCGTCGCGCGCCACGCCCAGCTCCCGGAGCGTGGCGTCCGCCTCGGCGCCGGTGCCGAGCGCACGCACCCTGGCCGGCATCCCGGTGGCGAGCTCGAGCGACAAGCCTTCCGGCAGTTTCACTTCGACTTCCAGCGCGCCGCTGCCGGCGAGCGCCAGCACCGGCTGGCCCGCCTGCACGAAATCACCGGGCTCGACCAGCAGGTCGCTGACCACGGCGTCGAACGGGGCGCGCAGCGTCGCGTCGCCGAGTTGTTCGCGCGCCTCGTCCACGCGCGCCAGGGCCTGCTCGCGCGCCGCGCGGGTCGAATTGCGCGCCGCCAGGGCGCGGTCGAGCTGATCGGCCGACGCCAGCCCGCGCGTGTTCAGTTCCAGCATCCGCTGGTATTCGGCGTCGAGTTGCACGAGCCGCTCGTCGAGCTCGCGTACCTGCGCCCGCGCTGCATTCAATGCCGGCCCCAGTGCCGGGTTGGCGAGGGTCGCCAGCGCCTGCCCCGCGCTCACGCGGTCGCCGCGCGCCACCAGCCGCTCCGCCAGGTAGCCGGGCTGCAGGAATGCCGGTTGGGCACGTTGCGTGGCGCGCAGCACGCCCGGCAACTGCAGGGTACGACCGCCCTCGACGCGCTCCACCGCGGCCACGCGCACTGCGCTGCGATGTTCAGCCGGCTGGGTTTCGATCGCGCCGTCGCCGGCCGTGTCGCAGGCGGCGAGCAGGCCGCCCAGCAGGAGGCCCGGCAGGAGGAGTGAGAGGGCCGGGAACGGGCCGTGATGCCTTGCGCCTGCGCCGCTCATGCGTCTTCCTCCGCGGGGCGCGGCAACAGGCCTTCCATGACGATCTTGAGGAAGTCCTCGAGATACTCGGCGTCGCTACCCACGCCGGGCCACTGCGCGTGGTGCGCGCGGGCCTGGAACCAGTGCGTGCAGCCGTTCACGAACAGCGTCACGACGTGGGTCGGATTGACGTCGGCGCGCAGCAGTCCGCGCGCCTGCGCCTGGCGCACGCGCTCGGCGCCCAGGCGCACCAGTTCAGCGTCCAGCTGGCCGCAACTCTGGTCGGCGTCGAGATGGGTCCAGGCAAACAGCCGCACCACTTCCGGGTTCTGCTCCAGGAAGTGGAAATAGCGCGCGATGCTGTCGCGCAGCAGTTCGGCGTCCGGCGCCTCCGCCGCCTTCAGTTGGGCCACCTGGCCTTCGGCATAGGCCGCGATGGCCTGCTCCTTGACCAGTTCCCAGAGGGCTTCCTTGCTGCCGAAATGGTGGTGAATGAGGCTCTTCGTCACGCCGGACTCGCGCGCCAGGTCACGCATGCTGACGGCGGCGAAGCCCTTGCTGACAAACAGCTTGTAGGCGGCCTCGAGAATGCGTTCCCGGGTGAGGTCGGGGTCCCGGGTGCCCGCTGAGGTGTTCATGCGCCAAACGATAGTATTAACTGGCCGACCGGTCAATACGTGTCGTGGGCCATGGCGGCGGAGGCCCTACGCGGGGCCCCCGCAGTCGCCGGCGGCTCAGTCGGTGCGGGGAGAGAAATCCTGCGCGAAGGGGTTGCCTTCGGCCGGTGCGATGCGGATGAAGCCGTGCCCGGCCACCAGGTGGCAGCCGTTGCAGGATTTCAGCAGCTTGGCGAAGCGGGCGTCGCTGTCCGGCCAGTCGCGCGCTTGCACCGAGTCTTCGAGCGACTCGATGGCCGGCAGGAGCATTTCGCGCGTCAATGCGCCAATGGGATGGCCGTCGTACTCGCCGATCTCGGCGACGATTTCCTCGGCGGTCTCCTCGAGTTCATGCAGGTAGAAATAAGCCAGTTCGCCGTTGCGTGCGGCGATCGACAGCTGGAGCTTGTGGGCATGCGTCTGCAGGACGTGCATGAGCGCGGCGAGGCCGCCGTCGGCCCGTGCCGGGCCCGCTGCAGCAAGTACCAGGACGGCTCCCAGCAAGAGCGCTACCAGCGGGCGTGTGAATCGAAGCTGCATCCGGAATCTCCTTGAACTCGTTCGGGCGAAAATGTCTAATTGAGAATCATTTGCGTCAACTACCTATCCACAATGCTGCTGCGGCGCACCTATACTGGACGCCAGACTTGCGGAAGCGGCTATGCGGCGTGGTTTCGCTGCCAGAGTAACGACAGGATTCGTGCATGACCAGTTCCAGTGAATTCATCCTCAGCGACCTGCCGGATGGGTTCTGCGGCATCGTGGCGCGCGTCACCGGCGGCCGTGACCTGGCCGCCCGGCTCGCAGCCATGGGGCTCACCGCGGGCACCGAGATCGTGGTGCTGCAAAACCGGGGCTTCGGGCCCATGCTGGCGCGGGTCCGGGACACGCGCATCGCGCTCGGGCGCAGCCAGGCCGGCCTGGTGACCGTGTATGAATGCCCATCCGCAAGCGCTTGATCCGCTGCAGGCCGTGTCGCCCGGGACCTTGCCCCGGCGCCTGGTGATCGGGCTCGCCGGCCAGCCCAACGTCGGCAAGTCGACGGTCTTCAGCATCCTGACCGGCCTCACCGCGGAGGTCGGCAACTGGCCGGGCCGCACGGTGGAACGGCGCGAAGGCTCGGCGCGGATCGCGGGACGCGAATTTCACGTCGTCGACCTGCCGGGCACCTACAGCCTCACCTCCAATTCCGAAGAGGAACGCATCGCGCGGGAGTTCATCCTCGGCGAGCGCCCCGACGTCATCATCATGCTGGCGGACGCAGCGGCGCTGGAGCGCAACCTGTACCTGCTGGCCGAGTTGCTGCTGCTGCCCATCCCGGTGGTGCTCGGCGTGAACATGGTGGACGTGGCGCGCCGCGAGGGCGTCGAGTTCGACGCGCACGTGCTCGAGGCTGCACTGGGGTTGCCGGTGGTGCCCATGGTCGCCAGCCGCAACCAGGGCGTGGCGGAGTTGCTCGAGGCAGCGGCCGCGGTGGCCGACGGGCGACGCGAATACGCACCCGATCGTCCGGAGATCGCGCCTGCGCACGAGGAAGTGTATGCACAGGTGCGCGCGCTGCTGGCAGGCGCCGTGCCGCAGGGCATCCCGGAGCGCTGGGCGGCGCTGAAACTGCTGGAGGGCGACCGTGAAGTGACCGAGCGCGCCGCGGGCTGGCTGGCGCCGGAGGCCTGGGCAGGCGTGCAGGAGCTCCTGCGCGAGCACGAGGATGCAGTGCTCGACGTGGCCGGCGCGCGCTACGAGTGGATCGGGCGCATGGTGCGGGCGGCGGTGCGTCGGCCGAAGCTCGGCCAGGTCAGTTTCACCGACCGCTTCGACCGGATCGCCACGCACCCGGGATGGGGCCTGGCCCTGCTGCTGGCGGTCTTCGGCCTGGTCTTCTGGATCACCTTCTCGGTAGCCGGTCCGTTACAGGGCTGGCTGGAGGAAGCGGTGGTGGCGCGCGTCGCCACCGGGCTCGGCGCGGTTCTCGGCGGCGCCCCGGCCTGGGTGCAGGGCCTGGTCATCGACGGGATGCTCGCTGGCGCGGGCATCGTCGTCACCTTCGTGCCGATCCTGTTCGTGTTCTACCTCGCGCTGGGCTTTCTCGAAGACACCGGCTACCAGAGCCGCATGGCCTATGTCATGGATCGCTTCATGCACGGCATCGGCTTGCACGGCAAGAGCTTCCTGCCGCTGTTCCTCGGTTTCGGTTGCAACGTGCCGGCCGTGATGGGCAGCCGCGTCATCGAATCGCGACCCGCGCGCCTGCTGACCATCATGCTGACGCCTTTCGTCCCCTGCAGTGCGCGCCTCGTGGTGCTCGCATTCCTCGTGCCGCTGTTCTTCCCGGGTTCCCCCACGCTGGTGGCCTGGGCGCTGGTCGTGGGCAACCTCGCGGTACTCGTCCTGGTCGGCCTGCTGCTGGATCGTTTCGTGTTCCGGCGCGAGCGCCTCGCATTCGTCATGGAGATGCCGCTCTACCACGTGCCGAACCCGCGCACCATCCTGGTGTTTGCAGCCACGAATGTGTGGACCTTCATCAAGCGGGCCGCCACGGTGATCGTCGTGGTGTCGATGGTGATCTGGGTGCTCGTCAGTTACCCGGGGCAAGGTGTCGACGACAGCTACCTGGCCATGTTCGGCAGGGCGCTCGAGCCCGTCGGCGGACTGCTCGGCCTCGACTGGCGCCTGATCGTGGCCACCTTGTCCTCCTTCGTGGCCAAGGAGAACGCCATCGCCGCGCTGGGCATCATCTTCGGCGGCGATGGTGTGCCCCTGGGGGAGACGCTGGCGGTGATGATCACGCCGGCCGCAGCGCTTTCCTTCCTGGTGGTGAACATGCTGTTCGTGCCCTGCGTAGCCACCGTGGCGGCGATCCGCATCGAGACGCGCAGCTGGGGCTGGACGCTGGCGAGCACCGCATTGATGCTCAGCGCGGCGCTGTTGTTCGGCTTGCTGGTCTATCGCGGCGCCCTGCTGCTCGGGCTGGGGGGCGGCGGTGCTTAAGCGCGTGCTGCAGACCATTGCTGAAGGCCGCGTGAGCAATACCACGGAGCTTGCCGTGGCGCTCGATACCTCGCCGGCGATGGTCGAGGCCATGGTGGAACAGCTGGCGCGCAGCGGCATGCTGGAGCGGGTCGGCGAGTGCGGCGATGCCTGCGCGGGCTGCCCGGTCGAAGGCTGCGGCGCCGGCGTGAAGGGCAGCGCCTGGATGCTGACGGCGGCCGGGCGACGCTACGCGGCGCATTGATGCGGGCCGGCTGGATTGCGCTGCTGTGCTGGGTGCTGCCGACCCTGGCGGTCGGCATCACCTACGCCATTTCCGCCGGCACCGGCCAGGTGCCGACCTGTTTTCCTTTCCTCGAGGGCTGCACTTCGATCAGTGGCGCGGCGCGGCGGGACCCTTCGATCCACCTGTTTCGCGCCGTGATGCTGCCGACGGCGAGCGTGATGGTCGCGTACTGGATCCTGGTGCGGCACTGGCTCGGCCAGCTGGGCGAGCACGGCAGGAGCCGCGACTGGATTGCCGGCCTGGGGATTGTCGGCGCCCTGTTCCTCATCCTTTACGTGGTGTTCCTCGGCACCGACGGACGCGCCTACGAACTCATGCGTCGCTACGGCGTGACGGTGTATTTCGCCTTTACGGCGCTGGCTCAGCTGCTGCTGTCGGCGCGCCTGCGCCGCTTGCCCGCGGCCGCGCAACGCGGCATCGGGAGCGGGCTGGTCAAGGCCAAGGTCGGCTTCGGTGCGGCCATGCTGTTGCTCGGGCTGGTGAATATTCCGGCCAAGAACTTCTTTCCCGAGTGGCCGGTGGACAACATGGCGGCGTGGAATTTCGCCCTGCTCATGCACGGCTACTTTGGCCTCACCGCACTCGCCTGGCGGCGCACCGCTTATCGCATCAGCGCAGTGCTGCCACCAGCGCGTTGAGATCCGGGTCTGCGCTGGTATCGACTGCGACCCGATAGCGGGTTTCAAGCGGTCCTATTTCCCTCGGGCGCGAAAGCTGCGCGTCCAGTACGGCCACGCCGGCGTCGGAAGGATCGTCGCGCCTTTGCGCCACGCGCTCGCGCAACAGCGTCGCCGGGGCCTCGCAGTGGAGCAGCGCGGGGCGCGCCCCGGCGTCGAGCCCCAGTTGGAGAAAGGCCTCGCGCCGCTCGCTCTCGAGAAACGCCGCATCCACGATGACGCTCCAGCCGGCTGCGAGCGCAGCGCGCGCCACATCCGCCAGCCGCTGGTAGGTCTGCGCGGTGGCGGTCGCGTCATACAGGCCGGTCCCGACATCGGCCGCCGCGGACTGGCGCGGGTCGAGGCCGTGCAGGCGTTTTCGCTCCAGGTCGGAGCGCACCACCACCGCCGGAAGCTGCGGCGCAAGCCGATGCGCCAGGCGGCTCTTGCCGGAGCCGGAATAGCCATGCATCAGCAACAGGCGGGGCGCCTGCGGCGCGGCATGTCCGGCCGCGAGGGCGATATGCCCTGCCTGGCGCTGCTCCAGCTCCCTGGCTTCGTCCGCCGCCAGGCCCGCCTGGGCGCGCCGGATGCCGTCGATCTTGGCGCGCACCAGGTGGCGGTAAACGAGGTACCAGCGCAACACGCCGAGTCCTGCGTAGTCGCCACCCGCCTGCAGCCAGGCATTGTAAAAGCGCCAGCCCAGGTCAGGTCGCTGGCGCGATTCCAGGTCCATGAGCAGGAACGCCACTTCGCTCTGCAGGTCGATCCAGCGCAACGCCGGATCGAACTCGATGCCGTCGAAGGCCACGATGCGACCGTCGAGCATGACGAGGTTGCCCAGGTGCATGTCGCCGTGGCCCTCGCGCACGAAGCCTGCAGCAAGGCGTGCGTCGAACTCCGGGCCCAGCGCGACGCCCCGGGCACGGGTCCAGTCGGCCACGCGCGCGAAACGGGCGGCCGTTTCCTCGGACAGCCCGTCCGGCGTGATGGCCTCGAGGTTGGCGTAGGCCGGGCGCGTGACCGCGGCGGCGTTACCCAGCTCGCCGTCCGGCGGTGCCGGCGGCAGTGCCTGCTGGAACTCTGCCAGCGCGCGCGCGAACGGCTCCAGCGCCGCCTCATCCAGCTGTGCGGCCGCCAGCAGCCGGTCCAGCCGGGCCTCGTCCGGGAAGCGGCGCATGCGCACTGCGGGTTCCGCGCCCTCGCGCCACGGCACCACGCGCCATCCCTGCGGCGTTTGCACGGCGCCGGCCAGGTCGAGGTAGATGCCCGGCGCCAGGCGGCCGTTGAGGCGCAGCTCTTCGCGGCAGTAATGCAGCCGCCGC
Organism: uncultured Thioalkalivibrio sp.; assembly: GCA_964413755.1. GTDB lineage: Bacteria > Pseudomonadota > Gammaproteobacteria > Steroidobacterales > XN24 > XN24. Next base: position 13,929 of record CAYPTW010000004.1, read on the forward strand.
GCCGGATCGCGGAAATCGAGAAACCCGAGGTCCAGCGGCTTCTTGAACTTGTAGGCGTAGTCACCGGCGAGGAAGACCCAGGAGATGTGGGTCTCGGCGAGTTCCACCTGCTGCACGCTGCCCGGGTAGGCTGCCGCCTGCAGCAATCCCCGCACCATCTTGTCCTCAGTAGTGATAACGCACCCTCACCCAGGCGTTGGTGTTGTCTTCGAGTTGCCCGAAGAAGGTGTGCTCGTCACTGCCGCCGAACAGGTTCAGGCCGCCGGCGAACAGCCACTGGTCGTCGCGTCGCCAGGAAACCGAGGGCCGCAGGTAGTAGTCGCTCTCGGTGGGGGAGGCGAACAGGAATATCGAGGTGGTGAGCTTGTCCTGCAGTGCGCGGTGCGTGACGCGCAGGGTGGCGACAGTGCGCCAGCGCTCGCGCTCATGCGCCGGGTCGGGCGAGTTCTCCAGCAGGCGGTCGTGGTGCTGGATGCGCTCGGCGTAAAACTGCGTGCCGAGCGTCAGGTTGCGCACAAGTTCCTGCTCGTAGCCGAGCAGGAGCCGCAGCTCCGAGTTCGGCGTCGCCGGGTCGTCGCCGTCACGGTCGTCGTGCGAGTCGTACCAGGCGAACTCGGCATTCAGCAGGCCGCGGTAAAAAGGCCGGCGCATGCTGGCGCCGATACTGCGCAGGCGCGGAAAGCGCGGCATGCCCGCGGCGTCCACGCCGAGCGGTTGCTTCCAGCGTCCGACGTAGCCGTAGGCGGCGTACTCCACGGCTTCGACGGTGCGGAACAGCCGCAATGCGAGCTCGCCCGTGTCGGGCCTGTCGGCGCGTTGTGGAGGTTGCGGCGCGATCACTGCCCCGGCCGCCGGGTTCCAGAAGGCAAAGCGCTCGCCGTAAAGATAGTTGTCGGGCCGGAAGCGCGGCGTCCAGGCCAGGTCGAGATTGACGATATCCGTGAAGAAGCTGAAGCGTGCGGTATCGGAGGGCAGCTTGAGGTAATCCTCGTCGCGACCGGCGAAGAAGGAAATGAAGTCCTTCGGGAACAGGTCGTTGAGGAACAGCAGGTCGCCGGTGCCCCAGGTCAGTACCTGCCGGCCGAGCTTGGCGTCGACGCTGGCGAAGGGGCGGAAGCTCAAAGCCAGTTCGCGCAGCTTCGGGTCGAGCGAATCGCGCACCTCGTCCCAGGCCAGGTCGCCCTTGAACTCGACCTGGAAATCACCATGGTCATAGCGCGTTTCGGCACGGATGCGGAGCTCCCCAAGCGTGAGGCGCTCCAGGCCGGGAACACTCTGGTTGCGTGCCCCGATCCCGCCCTCGACGAAACCGCTCCAGCGCAGGCCCTGGTCTTCCGTCGCCCAGGGATCCTCCCAGTCCTCCTCGAAGCCGGCGAAGGGGTCGTCCTCCGGTTCGCCACCCGGCTCCGCCGACCAGCCCGCGGCCGGCGGCAATGCCAGCAGCGCCCAGGCGGCGGCGAAGATCAGCGCCGTACGCACGGCCTCATTCTCCGCCGCGCCGCAGCCAGTCCGTCGGCGGGGTACGCAGGTAGCGTTCGGAGAAAATGTCCGCCGGCAGGCCGACGTCGTACTCGGTATAGCGGAACTCCATCAGCGTCTGGCCGCCGTCGAGCGGCTCAGCCATGCGCGAGCGGGTCACGGTCGGGTAGCCGCCGATCTCTTCCACGCCGAGAACTTCCATGAGGCGGTAAACGCGGTCGCGACTGTCGTAGTACTCGGTCTTCATCGGCAGGAAAGTCTGGCGATCGATGCGCGTGACATAGCGCACGAACTCTACGGTGGCCGGATCCTTCGGCGTGCTCTCGAGCACGTAGTGCTCGGCCGTGGTCTCCACCAGGCGGTGCGCATCCTCCGCCGGGTTACGGCCGGAGACATCCTCGTAGTAGAAATGCGAGCCGACGAAGCTGGTGCGCTTGTCGCCCGCGCTGATGCGACGCACCAGGTCGAGCCCGGGCAGGTACAGCCAGCGGTCGTCGTCCCGGTCGACATGCTTGGCGACCAGGAACACGGTGCCGCGCACGTCGGAGGGACGCGAGAAGAACACCATGAAGTCCTGGTCCCCGCCGTCGGCATGATCACGGCGCAGGATCGTGAACTGCCGCAACTGCTTGCGGCCCTGGTTGTCCTCGATGGCCATGCGCGCCTCGCTGCGCCCGTCGTCGCCACCGTAATAGGCAGCGAGGTTGGCGCGCGTGACGATCTCGTCCACGTCGGTGAGCGGCTCGGCGGACGCCGTCGCGCCCAGCGTGAGGGCGAACAGCGTGGCAGCGGTCAGCATGAAAGTTCTCATGGTTCGTTCCTCCTTGCTCAGGCCCGTCGCTCGATGAAGGGGCGCATGGCGGGCGGCAGCAGAATCAGCGTGACGATGGCCGACACGGCCATGATCGACGCCAGGAAAATGCCCACGGTGATGTAGGGTACCAGCGGCGCCAGGAGCAGCGGCGTAAAGCCGATGGCGATGACGATGGCATTGCGGCTGATAGCGCGCGCGGGCTCCTCGAACACTTCCGCCATGGCGGCGCGGAAGTCGCCCTGTTGCGCCAGGGCTTCGCGGCTGCGCTCGATAAAGTGGATGGCAAAGTCGATCGACAGGCCGAGTGTGAGCGCCGACAGCACCGCGATCGGCATGTCGTAGTCCTTGCCGACCCAGCCGATGAGGCCGTAGATGAAGGTGATGGTGATGGTCAGCGGCAGCATCGCGAGCAGGCCGTAACCGATGGAGCGGAACAGCACCACCATCATGATCAGCACGGCGACGAAGGCGCCCGCCAGGCTGCCGACCATGCCCTTCACCATGGCGTCCTGCCAGACCACGTTGAGGTAGGTCTTGCCGGCCCACTGCAGTCCCATGCCTTCCGGCAGCGGGTTGTCTTCCAGGTAGGCATCGACATGGCCCAATACGGCGGTCATGTCCTGGTTGTCGCCGCTGGTGAGTTGCAGCCACACCACGGCACGGCTGAAGTCGGGCGTCACCATGTGCCACAGGTCCTGCGGCCGGTGCGAGGACTGGAACTGCAGCAGCGCCTGGGCCACGCCGGCGGTGCTGTCGGGGATGCTGAAGTCCGCCGGGTCGCCGCCGCGCAGCTCCCGGTTCACGGTCTTCACCAGGTCCGGCAGGCCGTTGCTCTTGCCCACCAGCCCGCTGGCCTGCAAGTCGGCCTGCAGGGCGGCGATCCAGCGCAGGACTCCGGGTTGCTGGAAGTAGTTGGCCTCGCTGGCCACCGACTCGACGTCGCGCACCAGCGCATCCAGCGCGTCGAAGGCATCGCCTTCGGCGTCGAACAGGCGATCGCCCAGCGCCGAAATGATCGCTGTCAGGCGCTCGCCATCCAGTGTTTCATCCGCGGCCGGTGCAATCCCGCGCCAGAATTCGCGCACCTCGGCCGGGGCGGTCTCGAGCGTGGCGGAGACGCGCTCCTGCAACAGTGCGCCGTCCGGGCGCTGGACATGGTCGAGCACGATCCAGGCGTCATAGGTGCCGGCGAAGTGGTCGTTCAGCACCCGGTCCGCGACGCGGATGCGATGGTCCGACTTGAACCAGCGCGTGGGATTGTCGTTGATCTGGATCTGCGTAATGCCGGCGACGCTGATGGCGAAGACCACCGCAAAGCCGACCAGCACCAGCTTGCCGCGCTTGATGGCGCCGTGACCGCCGCGCCGCAGCACGCGTGCCAGCGGCGAGTCGCCTTCGTTGGAGTGCAGGGCGCTCTGCATCTTTTCCAGCTTGGCCGGTTGCATGCGGGCCACCCAGGCCGGGATGAACACGATGGTGAGAAGGAAGGCGAGGAGGATGCCGAACGCCACGTAGGCGCCGAACACCTGCACCGGCGGGATCGGTGTCAGGGCGAGCGAAGCGAAGCCGACCGCCGAGGTCACCGAGGTGAACAACATCGGCTTGAACAAGTGCCCGACCACCTCGCGGATGGTGTCTTTCTGGTTGCGACCCGGGCGGTAGCGATCGGCGAACTCGGACATGATGTGTACCGAGTCCACCACTGCGATGGGCATGAGGAAGATCGGGATCATGGAACTCATGATGTGGACCGTGAAGCCCATGCCGATGAGCAGTCCCATGGTGGCGATGACGGTGACCATGGCGACGATCATCGGCGCCACGATCAGCGGGATGCTGCGGAAGAAGAACCACAGCAGCAGGAAGATGGCGAGGCCGGCGAGCGGGGCGGAGATGCCCATCTGCACGAACATCTCGTAACCGAAGGTGTCCTCCGCAACCGGCAGGCCGGTAATGTGCCAGTCGCCGGTGGCGCCGAACTCGGCGGAGGCGGCCGCCGTAATGTCGGCGATTTCCTGCGACAACCGGTGGCTTTCATTCTTGTCACGGATCGGCACGTAGATGGCCGCGGCCTTGCCGTCACCGGAGGCGAGCGTGTCCTTGAGGAGCGGCAGTCGCTCCACGTGCGAGCGGATCTCGAGCGCGGCCTCGCGGGTCTCGGGCGGCTCGGGCATGAGCCATTCGAAGCGCACGGTGCCCGGACCGGCCTGGTCGATGTTGTCGGCCACCGACAGGGCCATGAGGTCGCGCGCAACCACGCCCTCGAGTTCGAGGATCTGTTCGGTGGCACGGTACAGCGCGCCCAGCGAGGCCGGGTTGTAAATCCCGTCCGGGTGGTTCGGCTCGACCAGGCCGACCACGATGGCGTCGTGCAAGGCCATCTCTTCCTTCACTTCGTTGTGGAAGACCCGGTCTTCCTGCTGGTCGGGAAGCATGTTCTCGGGGTCGGTGTCGATCTGGATGCGCGGGATCTGCAGTCCCAGCACGAGGGTCAGCAGAAACGCGAACGCGTAGACCGTGCGCGGTCGCTGCAGGGCCAGTTCCAGCAGTGCCTGTTTCAAGAGTGCTTCTCCATCATGGCTGCGGACGGCAGGGGTCCTGGTGGGACCCGTCGCCAGGTGCCACGAATTGTAAATTAGAGAGTCCTAATATGCAATCATCCGTACCTGTTCCCAACATGGCAAACTGTGGCGTCGGGAGGGTTGACCTGAATCAAGCAGCCGGCGTGGCGCGAGTGGCACCCTGCAAGCATAGTCGGCCCGGGCGAGTCCGCAGGCAGGCGCGTCGCCGCAGGAGGAGGGAGATGAACGAACGCGATCTCGAGACCGCAGTCCTCAGGGCTTTATCGCAGGCGGCCGGGCACATGGGCGACCGGCCGATCGAGCCGGAACGGCCGCTGGCCGAGCAGTTCGAGCTCGACCTGGACCGCTTCTTTCATGCCCTCTCACGCGAGACGGGCATCGACATCCCGGCATCGGACCGGTCCCGACTGACCAGTTTCTCGGCGTGCCTGGAATACCTCGCAGGCGGGATGCACGAGTGAGCCGTCGGCTCGGGCCGCGGGTCTCCGTAGGCATTGCGGGACCCTCGGAGATCGCGGTGCGCGCAGGCGGCGAGGTCGCAAAACGGGGCGGGAACGCTGTGGACGCCGCCGTGGCGACCGCCGTGGCCGCGCTGGCCACGGAAATCGGCATCGTCGGGCTCGATGCCGGTGCTTTCATTTCCGTGTGGCGCCCGGGAGAAGCGCCGTGCGTGATCGACGGCGGCATCGCCATGCCCGGCTGCGGACGCGCGCCGGAGCGCTTCGGCGCGGCGGGCCGTCATGTCACGCTGGATTACGGCGGCGGCATGAAGACCATCGTCGGCTACGGCGCGGTCGGTGTCGGTGGCGCCGTGGCCGCGCTGGGCGAGGCCGCCGCGGGCTGGGGCCGCCTGGACTGGCCCGACCTGCTGGCGCCGGCTGCGGCGCAGGCGCGGCAGGGCTTCCCGCTCGGGGCCGCCTCAGGTACCTGGCTGGGTTACAGCCATGGCGAGATTTTCGGCTGGCAGCAGGAGAGCGCGGCCGTGATCCACGACGCCGCGGGGGAACTGCTTCCGGTCGGCAGCCTCATGCAGGTGCCGGGACTGGCCGAGACCCTGGTGGAACTGGGGCGGGAGGGTCCCGCGGCCTTCTACACGGGCCGGCTGGGGGCGGAAATTGCCGGCTGCATCGACGCAGGCGGGGGCCTGATGAGCGCCGCGGACCGGGCGGCGTACCGGGTGGTGCAGCGCGAACCGCTGCATTGCGAGGTAGACGACTGGGAGGTGGCCGTGCCGCCGCCCCCGGCCATCGGGGGCGCCGCGCTGGCGGCGATGCTGTCGCGCATGGGGACCGAACCGCATGCGGCGTGGAACGCCGCCACCGTGGCGCAATTGGCCGCTGCGCAACGCGATGTGTTCGAGCGCATCCAGGACCTGTCGGCGCGCGGCGATGCGGAGGCGGACGCGGCGCTGCTGGCGCTCATGCGCTGGGCCGCAGCCGGAGGCAGCACGAGCGGCGGGGCCGCCCCCTCCACGGTGCATATCTCGACGCTGGACGAGGACGGCCTGGCGTGCGCGGTGACGGCTTCATCGGGCTACGGCTCCGGCGTGCTGGTGCCCGGCACCGGGATCTGGCTGAACAACTGTCTCGGCGAACTGGAGCTCAACCCGCGGGGCTTTCACGCTCTCGCACCGGGCGCACGCATGGGGTCCAACATGTCGCCGGTGGTGGCGCGTTGCGCCGACGGCGCCGTGTTGTCGCTGGGCAGCCCGGGGGCAGAGCGCATCACCACTGCGCTGCTGCAGGTGATGTTGAACTTCATGCGCCTGGGGCGGAGCCTGGAAGAGGCGCTGGCGGCGCCGCGGCTGCATGTGGAACGGAGCGCCGACGGCTGGCAGGCCGCGGTCGAGCCGGGCCTGCCCGTTGCCGAGGTTGCCATGCCGGTGCGCAGTTTCGATGCCTTGTCGATGTTTTTCGGCGGCGCCGGCGCGGTGCTGCGCGAGGCGGATCGAGGGCTGGTCGCCGCGGCGGATCCGCGCCGCCAGGGGGCTGCGCTGGTGGTGCCGGGCGCCTGACGGGCCGGGTGCGTCCTCAGCCGGCCAACGCCAGCGCCGTCTGCGCCAGCAGTGCGCCCAGCAGGGCACCGGCGACCACGTCGCTGGGGTAGTGCAGCCCGAGGACCACGCGCGACATCGCCACCAGCACCGCGAAGGGCACCAGCAGCCACGCCAGGGCGGGAAATGCGCTGATGGCGATCAGGGTGAACGCGACGGCGTGCAGGGTGTGGCCCGACGGGAAGCTGTAGCGGTCCAGTGCACGCGCGCCGGGGCGGATGCGCGGGTGCAGGTTGCAGGGGCGCTCGCGCACCAGGCGCGACTTGAGGAAACGGTAGATGGCCAGGCCCGCCACGCCGGCGGCCGCCAGCTGCAGCGATACGAAAACGCCCTTGGCGCCGTACAACAGCGGCAGCGCGAGCATCAGGCCATACCAGAGCATGCCGTCGCCCAACCGGCTTACTGCGGCGAACAGCGCCAAAGTGGCGCGGCTTTCGCAGCTGCGGTTGGCGCGCAGGCAGAAGCGCACCTCGGCATCTTCGAGTCGTGCCAGCCAGCCGGTCGCAGTCGCCATGTCGTAGCCCGATGACTTCACCGGGTACAGAGAATCGCGCCCCGAAGCTACCGTGGCGTGAAGAATCGGCTACGAAGAGATGACGTCGCCGGGGTCGCGGAAGGCTCCCGAAATCGCTTCCACGGCGCGCGAGGCCTCCCCCGGGCGCGCCACGCGGGCGACGTGGAACAGTGCGTCACCCTCGTTCACCAGCGGCAGGCTGTTGCGGCCGATGATGATGCCTTCATGCGGCGCGTCCACGCGCACCTCGTCGGCGCCGAAGGGATCGGACACGCGGCCGAGCAGCTCCCCGGTGCCCACCCTCTGGCCCAGGCGGATGGCGGTGCGCAGGATGCCGCCGGCGGGCGCGCGCACCCAGTGGCTGCCGTCCGCGATCACCGGCTGTGCCGGCCGGGCACGGGCGCCCGGCTTGCGCCGGAGCATCCCCAGCGTGCGCATCACTTCCACGATGCCGGCAACACCGACCCGGATCGACATCTCGTCGAAGCGCAAGGCCTCGCCTGCTTCGTAGATCAGCGTGGGGATGCCTCTTTCCGCGGCGGCCTCGCGCAGGGAACCGTCGCGCAGGCGCGAGTCGAGCACCACCGGCGCGCCGAACGCGGTTGCCAGCGCGCGTGTTTCCGCGTCGTCGAGCTGGGCGCGGATCTGCGGCAGGTTGCTGCGGTGGACCGCGCCGGTATGCAGGTCGATGCCGTGCGTGCAACGCTCCACGATCTCGGTCATGAACAGGTGGGCCAGGCGGGCGGCCAGGGAGCCGCGCTCGGAGCCGGGGAAGCTGCGGTTCAGGTCGCGGCGGTCGGGCAGGTAACGCGAATGCTGCAGCAGGCCAAAGACGTTCACCACCGGCACCAGCAGCAACGTCCCTTGCAGGCCCTTGAGGGGCCGCGCACGCACGCGGCGGATGATCTCGATGCCGTTGAGTTCGTCGCCATGTATCGCGGCGCTGATGAACAGGCGCGGCCCCGGGCGCCGGCCATGGATGACCCATACCGGCATCTGTACCGGGACGCGCGTGTGCAGCATCCCGACCGGCAGCGAGATGCCGCGGCGTTCGCCGGGCGCCACGGTGACGCCGCCAATGACCAGCGGAGGTGCGACGGGCGGCATGTCGTCAGCCCTTGCCCCGCGTGCGCGTACGACCGGGCCGGGCCTGTTTCTCCAGGAAGCCGATGACCATGCCGGCCACGTCCTTGCCGGTCGCCGCCTCGATCCCCTCGAGACCGGGTGAGGAGTTCACCTCCAGCACCAGCGGACCGTCGTGGCCGCGCACGATATCGACACCGGCCACGTTGAGTCCCACGGTCTTGGCGGCGCGCACGGCGGTGGCTCTTTCCTGCGGGCTGAGCTTGACCACCGACGCCGAGCCGCCGCGGTGCAGGTTGGAGCGGAACTCGCCTTCCTTCGCCTGGCGCAGCATGGCGGCGACGACCCGGTCGCCGATGACGAAGGCGCGGATGTCGGCGCCGCCGGCCTCGCGGATGAACTGCTGCACCAGGAAGTTGGCGTCCAGTTCGCGGAAGGCGTCGATGACGCTCTCGGCCGCCTGCCGGGTTTCCGCCAGCACCACGCCGCGGCCCTGCGTGCCCTGCAGCAGCTTCAGCACCAGCGGTGCGCCGCCGACGAGCTTCACCAGGGTCTTGGTGTCGTCCGGCGAGTGGGCGAACGCGGTCACCGGCAGGCCGACGCCGGCGCGCGCCAGCAGCTGCAGCGAGCGCAGCTTGTCGCGGCTGCGGCCGATGGCCACCGATTCATTGGCGGGATAGACGCCCATGACCTCGAACTGGCGCAGCACCGCGAGCGCGTAGAACGTGATCGAGGCGCCGATGCGGGGGATCACCGCGTCGAAACGCGGCAGCGTCTCGCCGCGGTAGTACACGCTGGGGCGGCGCGAGGTGACGTCCATCACGCACTTCAGCGGATCGATGACGCTGACCTCGTGGTCGCGTTCGCGCGCCGCCTCGATGAGGCGCCGCGTGGAATAGAGCTGTCGGTTGCGCGACAGGATGGCGATATGCATCAGCTTTTCTCCGTGGCGGGACCGGCGGCCCCGCCCATGCAGTAAGAGCGGGCCGGATCGACCGTGAAGCGCCCGCGCAGTGCGGTGCGCCCCAGCAGCATGCGAAAACGCATGGTGTCGCGGTCGGTCAGGGTCATTTCTATCGGCCAGGTGTGTGCGCCGAGGCGGAGCGTGCTGGCGATCACCCAGCGTTGCTCGCGGTGTCCGCCCGAGTCGGACACCAGGCGCCGGTCGAGCACCGGGGCCTCGCAGCGGATCACCTGGCTGCGGTCGTACTGGTCGGGATGCACCGCGAAGCGCACCCAGCGGGCGCCGTCGCGCTCGAACGCTTGCAGTTCGAAGGCGTGCAGGGCCGAGGTGCGCGCGCCGGTGTCCACTTTCGCCTTGATCCGCGGAATGCCAAGGTCCGGCAGCGCGACCCATTCGCGCCAGCCCAGTGCGGGTCGGGTCACCCTGCGCTGCACGGTCAGAGCCAGTCGCGCCGGCGGAACAGCCAGGCCATGCCTGCACCGACCACCAGGAACAGGAGCATCACCAGGGGGTAGCCGAAGCGCCAGCGCAGCTCCGGCATGTTCCACGGGCCGGCGTCGGGGTCGAAGTTCATGCCGTACACGCCGGCGATGAACGTCAGCGGGATGAATATCGTGGCGATCACGGTGAGCAGGCGCATGACGTCGTTCATGCGCTGGCTGATGGCGCTGAGGTGCATCTCGTGCAGGCTGGCGCTCAACTCCGTGAGGTTGTCGACCTGGTCGCCGACGCGCGCCTGGTGGTCGAGGACGTCACGCACATAGCGCCGCGTGGTTTCCTTGAGGGGCGATTCCTCGTCATGCAGCAGCTGCTGCAGCGCCGTCAGGCCGGGCAGCACCAGCCGGCGCATCGAGGAGAGCTTGCGCCGGAGGGCGTGGATCTCGCCGACCTCCAGCGTGCGTGCATCCTCCAGCAGCCGGTCCTCCAGGGCTTCGATCTGCTCGCGCAACTCTTCCAGTACCGGGAAACAGCTGTCCACGGCCACGTCGACCAGGCAGTAGAACAGGTAGTCGGCGCCGCGCTTGCGGATGCGGCCGGAGACGCTCTTGCGCAGCCTCTGGCGTACCGGGTCGAGCAACGCCGGGTCCCCGGACCAGAAACTGATCACCCAGTGCGGCCCGAGGAACAGGCTGAGCTGCTCCAGCGACAGCGCCCCGTCGCGCAGCAGCGGCACCGAGACGACCATGAAGCTGTGTCCGTCGTAGAGTTCCAGCTTGGTGCGTTGCTGGCCGTTATGCACGTCTTCCAACGCCAGGGAGTCGAGGCCAAGGCGTTCGTGCAGCCAGCGCAGCGCGGTGGCGTCCGGCACGCCGTCGAAGTGCAGCCAGTCGACGATCTCCGCGTCCATGCCTTCGAGCGCAGCGGCGAGGCCGGATTGCGTCCGTTCCTCGAACACGGTCGTGCTGTAACGCAGCCAGTGGACCGAGGCGCCGGCGACGTCGGCGGCGACGGATTCGATGGCGTGCCCCGGGGCGGTGCCCGGCTGGCTGCGCCTGGCGACGGTGTTGCGCGGCTTCACAATGCACGCTCCTCGAGAATGCGGGCTACCACGCGCATAGCCTCTCACGGTCCGTCGTTCGGCAACAGGGGCGCGGTACAATCGGGCCATGGCCTGCCTGTTCGTGGAACACCTGACGGTACTCGACTTCTCGCGCCTCGACCGCGAGCGCGGGCTGGTGGGTGAGAGCTGGATCGTGGACCTCGAGCTGGAGGGGGAGCTGGACCCGCAGTCGATGGTGCTGGATTTCGGTGAGGTGAAGCGCATCGCCCGCGACGCGGTCGAGGACCTGGCGGACCACAAGCTGCTGGTGCCGGCCCGCTGCGGCTGGCTGGAAACCGTGGTTTCGTCCGCCAGCGGCGAGGTCCGGGTCGAGGCGCCCGCCGCCGGACTGCGCTTGCGCTCGCCCGGCACGGCGGTCTGCGTGCTCGACGCCGCGGCGGTCACCATGCCGGTGCTGCAGGAAGCGCTCGAGAGCTGCGTGGCGGCGGTCGTGCCGGCCAATGTCCGCACGGTGCGCGTGGCACTGCGGGAAGAGGATGCGCCGGGCGCCTATTATCATTACAGTCACGGGCTCAAGCGGCATGCCGGCAACTGCCAGCGCATCGCCCATGGTCATCGTTCGCGCATCCAGGTCTATGCCGACGACCGGCGCAACGATCACTGGGAGCGCTACTGGGCGGACCGCTGGCGAGACATTTACCTGGGCTCCGCGGAGGACCTGGTGGCCGAGACCACGCTGGGCGACCGCCCGGCCTGGCGTTTCGCCTACCGGGCCGGGCAGGGCGAATTCGAGCTGGAACTGTGGCGTGAGCGCTGTGAGCTGGTGCCGGACGATACGACTGTAGAGTGTCTTGCGGCCTACGTCGCGCGGGAGCTGCAGCAGCTCAGCCCGGGCACGCGCTTTCGCGTCCGGGCCTACGAGGGGATCAACAAGGGCGCGGTGGCGGCCGTTTCCTGAAGGGTGGCGCGGAACCAGTCGGTCGGCGCAGGGTCTTGTACTGGGGGCGGGTTGCCCCAATTTCTTGGGCTGCGCCGGGGCGGCGCGCGAGGAGAGTCTGCATGAAACGCATCTTCCTGTTCCTGGTCACCAACATCGCCGTGCTGCTGGTGATGTCGATCGTGCTCAGCCTGATCGGCTTCGAGGGCATCCTCGACCAGCAGGGCGTCGACCTCGACCTCGGCCAGCTGCTGGTATTCGCCGCGATATTCGGCTTCGGCGGCTCCTTCATCTCGCTCGCCATCTCCAAGTGGAGCGCGAAGCGCATGACCGGCGCGAAGGTCATCACCCAGCCCTCGAACCAGGTCGAGACCTGGCTGTTCGAGACCGTGCGTCGCCAGGCGCGCGAGGCCGGGATCGGCATGCCGGAGGTGGCGATCTACGACGCCCCGGAGCCGAACGCCTTCGCCACGGGCGCGCGGCGTGACCATGCGCTGGTGGCGGTGAGCACGGGCCTGTTGCACAACATGCGCCGCGAGGAGGTCGAGGCGGTGCTGGCGCACGAGGTCAGCCACGTGGCCAACGGCGACATGGTCACGCTCACCCTGATCCAGGGTGTCGTGAACACCTTCGTCATCTTCTTCTCGCGCGTCATCGGTCACCTGGTGGACCGCCTGGTGTTCCGCACCGAGCGTGGCCACGGTCCGGGTTTCTGGATCGTCACCATCGTCGCGCAGCTGGTGCTGGGGATCCTCGCCAGCATGATCGTGATGTGGTTCTCGCGCCAGCGCGAGTTCCGCGCCGATGCCGGCGGGGCACGCCTCGCGGGACGGGAGAAAATGATCTCGGCACTGGAGAAACTGAAGCAGGGCCACAACGCCTCGCTGCCGGACCAGCTCTCCGCCTTCGGCATCTCGGGACACCGCGCCTCCGGCCTGAAGCGCCTGTTCATGACCCATCCGCCGCTGGACGAGCGCATCGCCGCGCTGCGCCGCATGGGGCACTAGCCCGGGCAGCCCCGGGGCGTGACGCGGCGCACAGTGCAGGGCTTGCAAGCTTGCGCAAGTGCCTGCGACGGAACTAGTCTTGTCGCGCAGAGGTCAGAGCGCAGCATGAAGTCACTCCGTCGCCACCGTCGCGGGATTGCCGGCTTCGCCGCCACGTTGTTCGTGGCGGTGTGGGCCAGCATGGCCGTGGCGCCGTGCCTGATGGCTGCCGAGGCGCTCGCCGACGGGGACTGTCCGCATTGCCCCGAGCCGCCGCCACCGTGCCATGAGCCGGCGGGCGCAGGCAGCTGCAGCTACATCGACGGTTATGACTTCGACGGCCGCTCGCCCACCGTGCCCAAGGTCGAGGTCGAGCTGGTTGCGGCGCCCCCGCTGGCGCTTGCGGCGGTCGCACTGCCGTTCGTCCAGGACCGCCCGGACTGGTACGCACTGCGGGCCCCGCCTGATCCAGGCGGCCCGCGCCTGCACCTGAGGTACTGCGTCCTCAACGATTAGCACCTCCGATTCGAGTCTTCTTTCTCGAATCCACGGAGGTGTTTCATGTTTTCGTTCCTGACGGCGGCCAGTGGCCGCATCCGCCATATTCCTGTGCGCAGCCCGGCCGTGCGGTCCTGGCTGGTCGCACTCCTGTGCACTGTCTTCGTCACGGCCCACGCAGCCGAAGAGGTGCCCGCACTGGGTGCGCAGGCCACGCTTGACGAGTTGATCGCCTATGCAGAGGCGCACAACCCGCAGCTGCAGGCTGCCCTGCACCGCTGGCGGGCTGCCGAGCAGGAGGTGCCGCAGGCCGGCGCACTGCCTGATCCCCAGCTGGGGCTCGGGATCGTGCTTGACCAGGTGGATGCCGACAGCGAATACATGGGCGAGCGCTATTCCGTAACGCAGGCGTTCCCCTGGTTCGGCAAGCGCGGTTTGCGCGCCGATGCTGCGGCCGAGGGCGCGAGCGCAGAACGCCGCCGCTACGAGGCGCTGCGCCTCGCGCTGGCGGAACAGGTCACGGCGGCCTGGTTCGAATACGCCTGGGTGCACGAAGCGGCAGGGACGGCGCGCGCCAACCGCGACCTGGTGATGCGCCTCGAGGCGGTCGCGCGTGCGCTCTACCGGGCCGACGCGGGCAACCAGGCCGACGTCAGCCGGGCGCAGGTGGAGCTGGGGCGGCTGGACGACCGCCTGCGCTCCCTGCTGGACCAGCTGGGACCCCGCGCGGCACGACTCAACGCCCTGCTGGGACGGCCCGCCCATGCCCGGCTGCCGGAACCTGTCGCGCCGTCCCGCCAGCCGGTGGCCGTGCTGCCGGAGCGTGACGATGCGGCATGGCTGGCGCTGGCGCGCGAGTGGAACCCGCAACTGCAGGCGGCGCGTCACGAGATCGAACGCCAACGCCATGGCGTGGCGCTGGCGGAAAAGTCCTACTACCCCGATATCCGTCTCGGCCTGGAGTATGCGCGCGAGGGCAGCGGCCGCATGGCCGCGATGGATGGCGGCGGCGCCGACATGCTGGTCGGCATGGTCTCCGTGAACGTGCCGATCCGCCGCGGACGCATCGACGCCGAAGTGAGCCAGGCGCGCTCCCGTCTGCATGCGGCGGACCGCGAGGCGCGCGCACGCGAGCTGGCGCTTGAGTCCGAGCTGCAGGCGGCGCTGTTCGCCTACCGCGAGGGCGAGCGCAAGCTGCGTCTTTACCGCGGCACCTTGGCGCCCAAGGCGAGGCATGCACTGGAGGCGACCGAGGCCGCATACCGGTCCGGCAACGCCAGCTTCATGGATCTCATCGACAGCCAGCGCAGCCTGCTCGAGTTCGAGCTGGAGCGCGAGCGCGCCGCCGCCGACCGGGCCGTGGCCGCAGCCCGGGTCAGGGCCCTGGCGGGCATCCAGGACACCACTGCAAGACAGGAGGACTGAGCCATGGATTTCAGTTCCAGGAAGATTCTTTATCCGCTGCTGCTGGTGTCCGGCCTGCTGGGCGGTATTGGCATCGCGGCCTTGTTCTCCGCAGACCAGGATGCTGCGCTGAGCGCCAGCGGGGTCGGGACGGCCGCCGACGCGAGTACCAGCTCGGGCAGCGCCTTGTACACCTGCTCCATGCACCCGCAGGTGCGCTCCACCGACCCGGACGAGAAATGCCCGCTCTGCGGCATGGACCTGATCCCGGTGCCGATGGAGGATGAAGGCGCCGGGTCTGACGCCGACCTGCCGGCGCTGAGCGTGTCACCGCGCGCCGCCGCGCTCATGCGCGTGCAGGTGACCCCGGTGGAACGCCGTTCGGCACAGGTCCCGATTGCGCTGTTCGGCATGCTGGAGCGGGACGAGACAAGCCTGCGCACCATCTCCGCGTGGATTCCCGGCCGCATCGACTGGCTGTATGTCGATTTCACCGGCGTCGAGGTCAAGGCCGGACAGCCCATGGCGCGGGTCTTCAGCCCACGGCTGATCGCGGCGCAGGAAGAGCTGCTGCATGCGATCCGCGCCGCGCGCGAACTCGAGCAGGAGGGCATCGGCGTGGTGCGCGAAGCCACGCGGCTCACGGTGGAAGCGGCGCGTGACCGCCTGCGCCTGCTCGGACTCGACGCGGCGCAGGTGGCGGCGCTGGAGCGGCGCGAGGCAGTGGAGGACCACGTCACGGTGCCGGCGCCGGTCAGCGGCGTGGTGCTGGAGCGCATGGTCGCAGTCGGCGACTACGTCGACACCGGCGCGCCGATTTACCGGCTCGCCGATCTCTCCGTGCTGTGGGCGCAGCTCGAAGTCTACGAGTCCGAGTTGCGCTGGCTCGAGCTGGGGCAGCCCGTGCAGCTGGCCAGCGAGGCCTACCCCGGCGAATCCTTTGCCGGCAAGGTCGCCTTCATCGATCCCGTCATCGACCCGCGCAAGCGCACCGCGCGCGTGCGGGTCGAGGTGCCCAATTCAGACGGCCGGCTGAAGCCCGGCATGTTGGTGCGCGGTGTCGTTGCTGCGGACGACGCGAGCACGGCTGCGGAGGAGGCTGCGCCCCTCCTGATCCCCGCCTCGGCGCCGCTGCTGACCGGCAAGCGCGCGCTGGTGTACGTGCAACAGCCGGGCGCTGAGCGCCCGACGTTCGAGGCCCGGCAGGTCGAGCTCGGCGCGCGCGCGGGCGACTGGTACGTGGTGCGTGCCGGGCTGAGCGAGGGCGAGCTGGTGGTGAGCCAGGGCGCTTTCAAGATCGACGCCGAGCTGCAGATCCGCGGGCGGCCCAGCATGATGCGGCCGGAGGGCGGCGCCATGCCGGGTCACCAGCATGGCCATGGGCAGGAAGAGGCGGAGCACGCGGGGCACGAAGCAACAGCCACGGCGACCGAGCATGCAGGGCATGCCGGCCATGCTGCGGAGGTCGGGCCGGCTCCGGAAAGTTTCCAGCGCGAGATCGGCCGCCTCGTGACGGCGCAGTTTGCGCTGGTGCAGGCGCTGGCCGACGACGACCCCGAGGCCGCGCGCGCGGCTGCGCTGGCGACGGACGCGGCGCTGCACGAGGCCGACGCCACGGTGCTCGCCGGCGCAGCGGCGCGCGCGCACTGGAATGCGCTGGCGCGCCAGATGCACGACGGGCTGGACGGGGTGGCGCGTGCCGGGGACCTGGAGGCCCAGCGTCGGCAGTTCGAGGCCTTCAGCGATGCGCTGACCGCCGCGGCCGGGTCTTTCGGCATTACCGGCACCGGGCCGGTGTACCGCGCCGTGTGCCCGATGGTGCAGGGGCGCGACGGCTTCTGGCTGCAGCCGCGGGAGGAGATCGCCAATCCCTACTACGGCGAGGCGATGCTCCGTTGCGGCTGGGTGGCTGAAACGCTGGTAGAGCCCACCGGCGCGGAAGAAACCCCGTGAGCGCCGCCCGCGCGGCGCTCGAAGGCCTGATCCGCTTCTTCCTGGAGGAGAAGCTGGTGGTCGTCCTGCTGGTGCTGGCGCTGGTCGGTGCCGGCGTGGCGGTGGCGCCGTTCGACTGGAAGACGGACTGGCTGCCGCGCGACCCGGTGCCGGTGGACGCCATTCCCAACCTCGGGGAGAACCAGCAGATCGTGTTCACCGAGTGGCCGGGCCGTTCGCCGCAGGACGTCGAGGACCAGGTGACCTATCCGCTCACCGTGGCGCTGCTCGGCGTGCCCGGCGTGCGCGAGGTGCGCAGCAGTTCGGCCTTCGGTTTTTCCATGGTGTTCCTCATCTTCGACGAGGACGTGGAGTTCTACTGGTCGCGGTCGCGCATTCTCGAGAAGCTCAACAGCCTGCCGGCCGACACGCTGCCGGACGGCGTGAACCCGGCGCTCGGGCCCGATGCTACCGCGCTGGGCCAGGTGTACTGGTACACGCTGGAGGGACGCGGGCGTGACGGCGCCCCGGTCGGCGGCTGGGACCTGGACGAGCTGCGCAGCGTGCAGGACTGGTACGTGCGCTACGGCCTGCTGGCCGCGGAAGGGATCAGCGAGGTGGCGTCCATCGGCGGCTACGTGCGCGAGTACCAGGTGGACGTCAACCCGGATGCATTGCGCGCCTACGAAGTCACGCTGCAACAGGTATTCGATGCGGTGCGCAACAGCAACCTGGACGTCGGCGCCCGGGTGGTGGAAATCAACCGCGTGGAATACCTGGTGCGCGGCCTGGGCTTCATCGAGACCCTCGCCGACCTGGAGAAGGCCGTGGTCAGGGTCGGGCCGGACCGCGTGCCGGTGCGCATCAGCGACGTGGCGACGGTCAAGTTCGGCCCGGCGCAACGGCGCGGGGCGCTCACCATCGGCGGCGCCGAGGCCGTCGGCGGCGTGGTGATCGTGCGCGAGGGGTACAACCCGCTGCAGGCGATCCAGAACGTGAAGCAGAAGATTGCCGAGATCTCGCCCGGCCTGCCGGCGAAACCGGTGATCGACTGGTCACGCGCCACGCCCGCGGAGGTGCGCGCGTTTGCGCAGGCGCAGGGCTTCGCGGCCTTTGCCGACCCCGGTGCCGCCGGCCTCGACGAGGCAGCGTGGACGGCATGGCTGCGTGCCGCCCCGGCGGAGCAGTGGCCGGAGTGGGTGGAGCTGAGCGAGCTGGAGATCGTGGCCTTCTACGATCGCACCGGGCTCATCTACGAGACCCTCGGCACGCTCAACGAGGCCCTGCTGCAGCAGGTGCTGGTGACCATCCTGGTGGTGATCATCATGGTCCTGCACCTGCGCAGCGCCATGGTGATCAGCGCGGCGCTGCCGCTGGCGGTGCTCTTCGGCTTCATCATGATGAAGCTCGCCGGCGTGGACGCGAACGTGGTGGCGCTGGCCGGCATCGCCATCGCCATCGGCACCATCGTCGACATGAGCATCATCGTCACCGAGAACGTGCTGCGCCACCTGCGCGAGGCGCCGCCCGACGAAGACCGGAAAGAGGTGGTGCTGCGGGCGACGACCGAGGTGGCCGGCGCCGTGCTGGCCGCCATCAGCACCACCATCCTCAGCTTCCTGCCGGTGTTCACCATGACCGGCGCCGAGGGCAAGATGTTTGTGCCCCTGGCCTTCACCAAGACCTTCGTGCTGGTGGGCGCGCTCCTGCTGACGCTGACGGTCGTGCCCGCGGCGGCGCATCTCTTCATCGCCGGGTCCGGCACTGCGCAGCGGCCCGCGCGCCTGCGGCGCGGCCTGTGGTTCGGGCTCGCGTGCGTGGGCGGCGTGCTCAGCGTCTACGCAGCGGCGCGGGGCTGGACGGCCGTGCTGCTGGCGGCGCTGGCGCTGCTGGCCGTGGCAGCCTGGCGGCTCGGCGGGGCACGGCTGCGCGCCGCCCTGGCGAGGCGCGCGCCCGCGGCGGCACAGCGCCTGGAGCGCGCGGTGACGATGCTGCGCGACACGGGGCCCTGGCTGGCCACGCTGCTGGCGGCGCTGGCGGTGGGCTGGATGCTCGGCCTGGCCTGGGAGCCGCTCGGGCCCGCAGCGGGCGTAATCAAGAACTTCGTCTTCGTGGCGTTGCTGGTGGGCGGCCTGCTGGGGCTGTTCTGGCTGTTCATGCGTGGTTACGCCAGGATGCTGCGCTGGTGCCTGGCGCACCGGCTGGCCTTTTTCAGCGTCCCGGTCCTGGTCGTCTTGTTCGGCGCCTCGTCGTGGCTGGGGTTCGATCGTGTGTTCGGCTTCGTGCCGGCCGCGGCGCAGGCCGTGGGCGTGGACGCCCGCACGGTGCGCAGCAACCCAGCCTGGAGCCGGCTGGCGCATGCGTTCCCGGGACTGGGACGGGAGTTCATGCCGCCGCTCGACGAAGGGTCGTTCCTGTGGATGCCCACGACCATGCCGCACGCCTCCATCGGCGAGGTGCTGGAGGTGCTCAAGTACCAGGACCTCGCGATCCTGTCGGTGCCGGAGGTGGAACTGGTCGCCGGCAAGCTGGGGCGGGCGGAAACCGCGCTCGACCCGGCGCCGATCTCGATGATCGAGTCGGTGATTCACTACAAGCCGGAGTACGGCCTCGACGAGGACGGGCGGCGCGTGCGCCAGTGGCGCGACCACATCCGCAGCCCGCAGGACATCTGGGACGAGATCGTGCAGGCCGCCCGGCTGCCGGGCACTACCTCGGCGCCGCGGCTGCAGCCGATCGAGACGCGCCTGGTGATGCTGCAGACCGGGATGCGCGCGCCCATGGGTATCAAGGTGCGGGCGCCGGACCTGGATACGCTGGACCGCATGGCGCTCGCGCTGGAACAGCAGCTGCGGCAAGTCCCGGCGATCCGGGCGGAGACGGTGAACGCCGACCGGGTGGTCGGCAAGCCGTACCTCGAGATCGACCTGGACCGCGAGGCGATCGCCCGCTACGGCCTCAACGTCACCGACGTGCAACAGGTAATCTCCGTGGCGATCGGCGGGCGCACCGTGACCACCACGGTCGAGGGCCGGGAGCGCTACCCGGTGCGGGTGCGCTACCAGCGCGAGCTGCGCACGGAGATCGACGACCTCGAACGCGTCCTGGTGGCGGCGCCCGACGGTACCCAGGTGCCGCTGCAGGAGCTTGCCGAGGTCACTTACACGCGCGGGCCGCAGATGATCCGCAGCGAGGACACATTCCTCACGGCCTACGTGACTTTCGGCGGCCAGCCGGGGATCGCCGAGGTCGAAGTGGTGGAGCAGGCCGATGCGTTCCTGCAGGCGCAGGTCGCAGCCGGCGCGCTGATGGTGCCGCCGGGGGTGAACTGGAAGTTCGCGGGCAACTACGAGAACCAGTTGCATGCGGCGCGCACGCTGAGCGTGGTGCTGCCGGTCGCCCTGCTGGCGATCTTCCTGGTGCTGTATTTCCAGTTTCGCTCGGTCGGCACCACGCTGATCGTGTTCAGCGGGATCGCGGTGGCGTGGGCCGGCGGCTTCATCCTGTTGTGGCTTTACGCCCAGCCCTGGTTCGCCGACTTCAGCGTGCTCGGCGCCAACCTGCGCGAGCTGTTCCAGATGGGCACGGTGAACCTGAGCGTCGCCGTGTGGGTAGGCTTCCTCGCCCTGTTCGGCATCGCTGTCGACAACGGCGTGGTGCTGGCCAGCTACCTGCGCCAGAGCTTCGCGGAGAGCCGGCCGCGCAGCGTGGCGGAGGTGCGCGCCGCAGCGTTGCAGGCTGGTGTGCGCCGCGTGCGGCCCTGCCTGATGACGACGGCGACGACCCTGCTGGCGCTGTTGCCGGTGCTCACCTCCACCGGGCGCGGGGCCGGGATCATGATCCCGATGGCGCTGCCGAGCGTCGGCGGCATGGCGTTCGTGCTGCTGACCATGTTCACGGTCCCGGTGCTGTACGCCATGGTCGAGGAACGCCGGATAGGCAGTGCGGCGCTGCCATGATTCGTCATGATCCGTCCGTGTTTCGCCCCGGCTGTGCCACGGGGATGTCCCGCCCGGGGGTTGCAATGACTCCCGGAGCGGACGCCCCGTCCGCAGCTGTAACGGAGGATGAGAGACATGAGACACAGGATCATTACCCTGGCCGCGCTGGCGGCCCTGGCAACGGCGCCGGGACTGGCATCGGCGGCCGCCCCGGCTGAAGGCAAGCGTGCCACGGACATCGGCATCATGGTCGGTGGCGTGCTCGGTGCCATCGTTGGCGGCCCGCCCGGCGCCATCGCTGGCATGACCCTCGGCGGGATCACGGCGGAACGCGAGGTCGGGGCGCGGCGCAATGGCGAGCTCGAGGAGCAGGTGACCGCGCTGACGGAGGAGGGGCGCATAATCGCGGGCGAACGTGCCCGGCTGCAGGCCCGCGTCACTGAGCTGGACCACGACCTGGCGCAGGAGCGCCGGCTGGCAGCGGCGCGGCCCGATGTCGCGGCGCTCGCCGACGGCCTGGCGTTCAGCGTCGGCTTTCGCACCAACAGTGCCCGGCCGCCCGCACAGGCGGTCGACAGCCTGGAAGCCCTGGCCCTGCTGCTCAGCGCCGTACCGTCGCTTGAAGTGCGCATCGACGGCTATGCGGATCCGCGCGGTACCGAGGCTTTGAACCGGTCCCTGTCGGAGGCGCGCGCGACGGCCATCCGTGACCAGTTGCTCGCGGCCGGCATCCCGGCGGACCGCATCAGCATCGCCGCGCACGGCGCGCTGCAGCCCGACCCCGCCGCGGAATCCGCCGGCCCGGATGAGTGGGCCTTGCAGCGGCGCGCCGACATCAGCCTGGAGCACAAGGACGAGCGGGTGGTTGCGCGGCCCTGAAACGACGGTCCCGGCTAGAATAGGGCCCTGCCCGGACGATGCATGTCGTCCGGGCAGTTTCCTTTCCCGCAGGAGCGGTCGCCTCACCCATGCATTTCGAGCTTCACTTGTTGCCGGCGGCGGCGTCTCCATGGTTGTTGCTGACGGCCGGCCTGTTGTTGGCGCTGGCGCTGCCGGGACTCAGGGCGCTGCGCGGTCACCCGGAGCGGCTGCATCTCGTGCTGGGCTCCGCGGTCGCACTGGCCGTGCTGTGGAGCGTGAGTGCCCGGGTCGATCCCGGTATCGCAGTGCATGTGCTGGGCACGCCGCTGGTGGCGCTGCTGCTGGGCTGGCGCCTGGCCCTGGTGGCCGCCGCGCTGGCGGAGCTGGCGCTGGTCGTGACCGGCCGCAGCGCGCCCGGCGCGGCCCCGCTGGGGTGGATGCTGAGCGCAGCGCTCCCGGCAGCGGTCAGCTGGGCGGTGGCCTGGGGCGCCCGGTTCCGCCTGCCGCGCAATCCTTTCATTTTTATTTTCGTGTGCGGCTTCTTCGGCGCGGCCGCGGCGTCCCTCGCGACCTGGCTGGCCGCGGCCGGGCTGCTCGGCATGACGGGGCAGCCGCTGCCGAGCGGGCCCGGTGCATCCCTGTGGGCTTTCCTGCCGCTGGTGCTGTTCCCCGAGGCCTTCATCAACGGTGCCCTGGCCAGCATGTTCATTGTCTACCGCCCGGAGTGGGTACGCTTGTATGACGAACGCTTCTACGTGCGCCAGCCGCCATGAGCCGCGTGGCAGCGGCCGTCACGCGCCGGTAATATTGCTGCCGGGTGTCGTGTGCTAGGCTCCGGCGCCATTGGCCTGGCCCGCTGGAGTTGAAGCAATGTCGAAGCCCGTCTACCTGCCCCTGTTCGTGCTGGCCGTTGTCAGTTTGGCCGGCTGTGCCGCCGACCCGGTGATCCTGCATGACCCGGAAGTGCCGCAGGCGGCCGTGGCGAGCATCGTGTTACCCGAGCAGCTCGAGGTCGCTAGCGTCAACGGAAGGGAGATCGAGGGCGCCAGCGGGATGATGACCAAGGGCGAGAAGACGCTGGAGCTCGCGCCGGGCCGCTACGAACTGCTGGTGTTCTACCGCGAGCTGTGGGAACTGGGCGACGAGCACGAGATCCTGCGTTCGGATCCGGCCCTGTTCATCGTCGATGCTGCCCCCGGCGGCCGCTATCGCCTCGACTACGAGCGACCCACCGGCGTGGAGTCCGCGCGCGAACTGGCGGCGGATTTCACCGGCTGGGCGCAGGACCTGGCTACCGGCGAGCGCGTTCCCGCGCAGGAGAGCGGCCTGCAGTTCCGCCGCGGCCTGGTGTCGGCGCTGACCTTCGACGACACGCTCGTGCCCGCTGCGGAGCAGGTCGCCGACGGGCAGATGGTGCCGCCGCTGCCCGTGGGCGATGCTGCCGCTGCGGCTGGCGGCGTCACGCCTGCGCCGGTGCCCGTGCCGGTGCCTGTACCGGCATCCCAGGGCGCTGCCGGGACCATCCCGTCGGCTGAGCCCATGCCGGAGGAAAGCTGGCTGGACCTGATGAAGAGTTTCTGGGGCGAGGCCAGTAGCGAGGAGCGGCGCGCTTTCCTGCGCTGGCTCGCCGAGCAGCGCTAGCCCTCGGTCCTGCCTCCGCCCCCGCGCTCGACGGGGGCTTCGATGCGCCACTTGTATCGCCGCTGCCACAGCCGGGCGATCCCGCGCGGACTGTAATCAAAGCTTCATAGTCGCTCCCCATACTGTGCCGCGATTACGGGGGTACGGCATGCGGCGCGGCACTATTCCAACGCACGTTCGAGCCGGCCGGGACACTTTCCGGCCGCCACACCGTCGCGCCGTGATCGACTTGGGATCCTAAAGCGATATTGCTTATATCAAGGAGTTATCTGTGAAAAAGACACTGCTCGCGATTGCCATCGGCAGCACGCTGCTGGCCACCAGCGTCGCCTCGGCGGCCCCGACCGTATACGGTCGTTTCAACCTCGCCCTCGACAGCCAGAAGGACGAGATCGGTCTCGACTTCGGCAGCCCGGACAGCACCATCAAGTTGCGCGACAACAACAATTCTTCCCGCCTCGGCGTGAAGGGCAAGGAAGAGCTGGGCATCGGTGACCTGAGCGTCATCTACCAGCTCGAGTACGGCATCGACCCGGACGGCAGCGAGTCGAATCCGTTCTCCAAGCGCAACATCTACGTCGGCCTCCAGGGTGGCTTCGGCAAGCTCACCGCCGGCTTCTACGACACGCTGGTGAAGAACGTCGGTGGCGAGGTTGACCAGTTCGGCGATACCGTGGGTGACATCACGCGGCTGATGCGCGGTGAGACCCGCACCGGCAACCAGATCACCTACGCCGCGCCGAAGTTCGGCAACGTGACCCTGTCGGCCAGCGTGCAGCTCGGCGAAGGCCGCACTGCCAGCGACGATATCAACGACGTCGAGGACGGCATTGCCGATACCTTCTACCTCGCCGCCGAGTACGAGGGCGACGCCATCTACGCCGCCATCGCCTACGCCGACAATGAGCCGGGCAGCATGCGCTTCGACGGTTCGTCCTCTGCCAAGGACATCCTGCGCGTGGTCGGTAAGTACAGCTGGAGCGCCTTCGAGATCGGCGGCCTGTACCAGATGGCCGAAGGCGTCGACCAGGCCGGCGGCCTGAACGGCAGTGACTTCCAGGAGGACAGCTGGATGGTGTCCGGCGCCTGGAAGACCGGCGACTGGAAGTTCAAGGCCCAGCTCGGCGAGACCGAGGGCGACTTCACCGGCGTGACCCGCATGATGGCCGGCATCGGCGCCGACTACAAGCTGAGCAAGTCGGCCACCACGCAGCTGTACTACGTCAGCTACGAGGACCAGGATCGCGTGGTCGACGGCATCACCGACCCGAGTACCGACACCTTCGGCGTTGCCTTCATCTACAAGTTCTAAGTCCCGACGGACGACGGAACTCTTGCGGGAGGCCCGGCTGCAAAGCCGGGCCTCTTGCTTTTGCGGCGGGCGGCGCGCCCGTGCTGCGCGGCAGGTGATGGCATAATCTGGCGCCCAGCCGTCCCCTGTCGAGGATCCTGCTCATGAGCGCAAATGATTTTTACACCGACCAGGACGCCGGCGCCTGCGCCGTCCACCTGGTCGACAGCGCAGGTCTGGGCGCGCTGCTGGGAAAGATGACCGATGCACATCGCAGCTGGGTGCGCAGCACCGGCTGGGAGGCCAAGCCCGGGACCGTGCTGTGCCTGCCGGGCGCCGATGGCAGCGTCGCGGCCGTACTCGCCGGAGTGGGCGGCGCAGAGCCGTTCTGGTCACTCGCAGCGCTGCCGGGCCAGTTGCCGGCCGGCAGCTACGTATTCGCCGACACGGCGGACGCGGCTGAGGATTACCGGCGTGCCTTGGCCTGGGGCCTGGGGCAGTACGCGTATTCGCGTCGCAGCGAAGACAAGCCTGCCACGGTACGCAAACTGGGCTGGGCGCAAGGCATCGATACGGCGGCGGTGATTTCCGCGGTGGAGGCCGACCGGCTGGTGCGCGACCTGGTGAACACGCCGGCAGGCGACATGGGCCCCGCCGAGCTGTCGCAGGCGGCGGCAGCGCTTGCCGCGGCATCCGGCGCCGAGTTCCGGGAAATCGTCGGCGACGCGCTGCTGGCAGAAGGTTTCCCGGCCATCCACGCGGTCGGGCGCGCCAGCACGCGGCCGCCGCGGCTGCTGGACCTGCGCTGGGGCGAGCGCGGCCGGCCGCGCGTGACGCTGGTGGGTAAGGGCGTGTGTTTCGATACCGGCGGCCTGAACCTGAAGGCCGCGGCGGGCATGCGCAACATGAAGAAGGACATGGGCGGCGCGGCGCACGTGCTCGGCCTGGCGCGCATGATCATGGACGCCGGCCTGCCGGTGCACCTGCGCGTGCTCATTCCGGCCGTGGAGAACAGCGTCTCCGGGAATGCCTACCGCCCCGGTGACGTGGTGGCCACGCGCGCCGGCTTGACGGTGGAGATCGGCAACACCGACGCCGAGGGACGGGTCGTGCTGGCCGATGCGCTGGCGCTGGCCGACGAGGAAGCGCCGGAACTGCTGCTCGATTTCGCCACGCTGACGGGGGCTGCGCGCGTGGCGCTCGGCCCGGACCTGCCGGCGCTGTTCGCCACGGACGAGGCGTTCGGCCAGGCGTGGGCCAAGGCCGGCCTGCCCGAGGGCGATCCGCTGTGGCCCATGCCGCTGTGGGCGCCGTATGCGGCGAATCTCGGCGGCGGGATCGCGGACCTGAACAACATCACCACCGACGGCTTTGCCGGAGCGATCTACGGCGGCCTGTTCCTGCAGCGTTTCGTGCGCCAGGCGCAGACCTGGGCTCACGTGGACACGTTCGCCTGGAACCCGCGCAACCGCCCCGGCCGGCCCGAGGGCGGCATGAGCCAGGGCGTGCGGGCGGCCTTCGCGCTGCTTGCCGGGCGCTACGCGGACTAGGGCGCCAGGCGGCTGGCACCCCACAGCACGGCGGCGTAGAAGACCAGACCCAGCGCCACCAGCGCCACGGCAATGGCGCCGAACAGGTCGGGCGCTTTCATGAAAGTCGACATGAGCGAATCCTGGTAATAGAAGAACCACGGGTGGTCCGGCGGAAAGGCCACCTCGTGGAACCACTGGAACAGTTTTCTCGGTCCCGCCAGGAGCACCGCCACCGTCCCGGCTGCGGTGGCGAGCAGGCTGGCCCCGAGCAGTCTTCCGAGGGGCGGCACGCGCCAGCGCCGCACGCGGATCAGCGCCAGGTGCAGCCCGACCCAGGCGACCGCCAGCCAGCCGACCGGCGCGATGCGGCCGACCAGGCGGGCGACGTCGTGCAGGTGACCCACCTCGGGCGCGCGGAACAGGCGATCCACCGCGCGGCCGTCCGGAGCGTGGTAGCTGAGCTCTTCCAGGCCCTCGCCGGAGGCATGGATGGCGTCGACGACCGCGCCGAACAGGCGGAAACGTTCTTCGCGCGTGGTGTCCTCGAAGCCCGCCTTGTAGCGGTTCTGTGGCCCGAATTCCTGTATGTGGCCGTGGATATCCAGCGCTTCGTAGAACACGGGGTAGAGGAAGTCGACCATCGCCAGGCAGCGCCAGGCCAGCCACAGGGACGCGAGCGCCGCGGCGGGCAGCAGCAGCCAGAGATGGGCCGAGCCCGGACGCCGCCGCGGTTCAGCCCGCACTGGCCACAGCAGAGAGGCTGGGACGGTAGGGGAGAATCTCCAGCACTTCGCCCGCCTCGTGGCGGCGCTTCAGGTCGCGCCAGAACTCCGGGGTCAGCAGTTCGCCGTGGTGCTCGAGGAAGGTCTCCAGCTGCTCCGGCTCCAGCCCGAGGAAATTGATGAACTGCTCCGGGAACACGTCGTCGTCGTCGACGAAGAACCACGCCTCCGACTGCATCTCTTCCTCCATGGAGCGGGCGCGCGGCAGCTTGCGGAAATTGCACTCCGTCACCAGGCAGAGCTCGTCGTAGTCGTAGAAGATCACGCGGCCGTTGCGCGTCACGCCGAAATTCTTCAGCAACAGGTCGCCGGGAAAAATGTTGGTCGCGGCGAGATCACGGATGGACTGTCCGTAGTCCAGCACGGCGTGGCGCGCAGCCAGCGGCGAGGCCTCGGCGAGGTACAGGTTCAGCGGCCTGAGCCGGCGCTCGATGTAACAGTGCGCCACCACCACGTCCTCGCCCTCGACCGAGACTGTTTGCGAGCAGGATTCCAGCAGGTGCTCCAGCAGCGCGGGATCGAAGCGTGTGCGCGGGAAACGCAGCTTCTTGAACTCCTGTGCGTCCACCAGCCGTCCGGCGCGGTCGTGCCGGAACACCAGGTAATACTTGTCCAGCACGTCGCGTCGTACCACCGTCTTCGGGTAGGCGAAGCGGTCGCGGATGATCTTGAACACCACGTCGTAGGAGGGGAGGGTGAACACCGCCATCACCATGCCGCGGTCGCCCGGCGCCTCGACGAACTGGTCGCGCGAGTTCTGCAGGTGGCGGAACAGCGTGCGGTAGGTCTCGGTCTTGCCCTGGCGCGCGCGGCCCAGCACGGTGAACAGCTCGGCCAGCGGCTTGCGCGGCAGGATGGTGCGCAGGAACACCACGGCGTCGTGCACCGTCTCGAGGTCGGCGTGGAAATAGCTGCGTGTGAAGCCGAACAGGATGCTGGTGTCGCGCACCGAGGTCAGCAGGGCGTCGACGGTCACGCCGTCCTCGGTGTTCTTCAGCGCGATGACCAACGGCTGCGGCTGGGCGGAGCCGAGCGCACGGCCGACGAGGTAGGCGCGCGTGTTCTGGTAGAAGATCGGGCGCATGAACTCGACACGCTGCAGACGGTCCAGGCCGCCCAGCGGCTCCCAGGCACGCGCCAGCTCCGCAGCGACGAAGTCCACGCTGCCCTTGAAGTCGAGCCAGGGCGACTCGAAGGTGTGATCCTCGAGGATCTCCTCGATCATCACCTCGGCGCGGCCGTCGAACTCGTAGACATTGAGCTGCTGCGGCGGGCGGATCTTCGACATCGGGTCGAGGTCCAGCGCGACGAACTCGACTTCCGGGTCGACGCCGACGGTGGCGAACAGCCGGCGCGTGATGGAGCTGAAGAAAGTCTTCTCGAACTCCAGGTCGATGAAGTCCCGGATTTCATCCTCGAAGCACTGCTTGATCAGCACCCACAGGTCGCGCTCGTTGGCGCGCTCGCCGAGTTTCGTGCGCAGCATGGCGGTGGTGTCCGCAACGTAGCGGTCGTACAGGTCGATGCGTTCACGGGCGTCGTTGCGGCCGCCCACCCAGTCGCGCGTCTCGAAGCGCAGCCGCGCGCGTCGCGTGACGGCGCGGAACTCGGCGTTGTAATCGCCGAAGGCATCAAAAATGGCCCTGGCGCTGTCGCGCGCCAGGGCCATGTCAGGCGCAGCCTGCTGCATCCCGCGCCGGCGTCAGCCGAGGTTGCCGATCAGGGCGTCGGCAAACTCGCTGCACTTCACTTCGTTGGCGCCATCCATCAGGCGGGCGAAGTCGTAGGTGACGGTCTTGTTGCCGATGGTCTTGTCCATGGCGCCGATGATCAGGTCTGCCGCCTCGAGCCAGCCGAGGTGCCTGAGCATCATCTCGCCGGACAGGATCAGGCTGCCCGGATTGACCTTGTCGAGGTTGGCGTACTTCGGCGCCGTGCCGTGCGTGGCCTCGAACACCGCGTGGCCGGTGACGGAGTTGACGTTGCCGCCGGGCGCGATGCCGATGCCGCCCACCTGTGCCGCCAGGGCGTCCGAGAGGTAGTCGCCATTCAGGTTCAAGGTGGCGATGACGTCGAATTCCGACGGGCGCGTCAACACCTGCTGCAGCGTGATGTCGGCGATGGCGTCCTTGATGAGGACCTTGCCGGAGGCCAGCGCTTCTTTCTGTTCGGTGTTGGCCGCCGCTTCGCCCTCTTCGTCGCGCGTGCGCTCCCACTGGTCCCAGGTGTAGGCGCTGTCAGCGAACTCCCGTTCCGCGAGGGCATAGCCCCACTTGCGGAAGGCGCCCTCCGTGAACTTCATGATGTTGCCCTTGTGGACGAAGGTCACGCTCTTGCGCTTGTTGTCGATGGCGTACTGGATCGCGGCGCGCACCAGTCGCTCCGTGCCCTCGCGGGACACGGGCTTGATGCCGATGCCGCTGCTGTCCGGAAAGCGGATCTTGCGGAACTCCTCCGGGAAGTGCTCTTCGAACAGGGCCAGGAAGCGCTTGTTGGCCGGCGAGCCCTGCTCGAACTCGATGCCGGCGTAGATGTCCTCGGTGTTCTCGCGGAAGATGACCATGTCGACGTCTTCCGGCTTCTTCACCGGCGAGGGCACGCCCTTGAACCAGCGCACCGGTCGCAGGCACACGTAGAGGTCGAGCAGCTGCCGCAACGCCACGTTCAGGCTGCGGATGCCGCCGCCGATCGGCGTGGTCAGCGGGCCCTTGATCGAGACCAGGTACTCGCGGCACGCCTGGACGGTCTCGTCGGGCAGCCAGGAATTGAACAGGTCGTTCGACTTCTGGCCGGCGAAGACTTCCATCCAGTAGATGTGCTTCTTGCCGCCGTAGGCCTTCTCGACCGCAGCGTCGAGGACGCGGACGGTGGCGCGCCAGATGTCCGGGCCTGTGCCGTCACCCTCGATGAAAGGGATGATCGGGTTGTCCGGCACCTGCAGGACGCCGTTGTCGATGCTGATCTTGGCGCCGCCTTCGGGGACGACGATCTTTGCTACAGACATTTCCGGGACTCCTTCTGGGCTTGGCCTTCTGCGGGCCGCCTGCGTGGATGCCGATGATAACCGATCAGCCTTCGGCTTGGCTTTCCGCGATGCCGCGTCCGCGTGCCTCGTCGACCCCGCGGCTGACCACCAGGGCGGCGCCGAACAACAGGACGCAGAACAGCACCGCGGTCTTGAGCCCCAGCAGGGCCTGCAGCAGCCCGATGGAGAGCAGGCCGAAGACCCCGGCCAGCTTCAGGGACAGTCCCCAGAAGCCGAAATACTCGCCGGCCCGGGACACCGGCGAGAACAGGCCCACGAGCGTGCGCGTGGTGGACTGGCAGGCGCCCAGGCTGAGCCCGGCCAGGCTGCCGACCACCAGGAATACGTGCTGCGCCTCGATCTCCCGGCCGAGCAGCGCGGAAAGTGCACCGGCAAGCCAGGGCGTCAGGTAAATCAGCAGGATGGCGGCGATCCACATGAGGAGCGTGATCTGGTAGGTCAGGCGGGCGCCGAGCCGGTCCTGCACGAAGCCGAAACCGAACGCGCCTGCCGCCGCGGTGAGCTGGACGATGACGAACATCAGGGTGCGGATGTCCTGGTCCCAGCCGATCACCTGGGCGCCATAGATGAAGGCGTAGGTGATGATGATGTAGATCCCGCTCATGGAAAAGAACATCGACGCCAGCACCAGGGCCATGTCGCGGTGCTCGCCCAGGCTGCGCAGCGTCTCGCGCACGCGCCCGATGCCGATGCCGAGATAACTCCTGCCTGCCGGCAGGGGCTTCGCCTTGCCGTGTTCCCGCAGCCAGATGAAAGTCGGCAACGCGGCGACGAAGACGAAGAATCCGGCCCAGGGCCCCACCCAGCGGATGCGGTCAAAGTTCGCCAGGCTGACATCGCCGAGCACCAGCAGCACGAACACCGCCGAGACCATGCCGCCGACGTAACCCAGCGCCCAGCCGAAGCCCGAGATCTTGCCGAGGTCCTCCGGCGGGCCGAGGTCCGGCAGGAAGCTGGCGATGAAGGCTTCGTTGATGGAGAAGGCGAAGTTGGAAATGATCAGCAGGATCACGCCGAGCAGGGCATAGCCCGGCGCCACGAAATACAGCGCGGCCGTGGCGAAGACGGTAAGCAGCCAGGCGGCGAAGAGGAAACGCTTTTTCGACGCGGTGTAGTCCATCACCGCGCCGGCCACCGGCGAGCAGGCCACCACCATCAGGTAGCTGACCGCCAGTGCCAGGCTCCAGAGGAAATTCCCGAGCCGGTAGTCCCCGCTCTCGCCGCCGACGATGACGCGCGTAAACAGGTCGCCGAACACCACCGTGATGATGAGCAGCGTGTAGGCCTGGTTGGCGAAGTCGAACATCGCCCAGCCGAAGATCTCCCGGCGCGGGGCGCGCACGCGCTTGCTCATGCCGGCTGCTGCGGCATCAGTCGCTCATCCCCGGGCTGTCGCCGCGGCGCTCATCTCACTCGCGCTTGCCTGCCAGGTCCAGCACGAAGGCGTATTCCTGCGCGGTCTCGCGCAGCCGCTCGAAACGCCCGCTGGAACCGCCGTGGCCCGCTTCCATGGTAGTGCGGAAGATCAGCGGTGCGGCATTGGTGCGCCTGGCGCGCAGTTTCGCCACCCACTTCGCGGGTTCCCAGTACTGGACCTGCGAGTCGTGCAGTCCCGTGGTCACCAGCAGCGGCGGATAGTCCTGCGCCGCCACGTTGTCGTAGGGGCTGTAGGACAGCATGTACTCGTACCACGGCGCGAACTTGGGGTTGCCCCATTCGTCGAACTCGTTGGTGGTCAGCGGGATGGACTCGTCGAGCATGGTGCTGACCACGTCGACGAAGGGCACGTGCGCGACCATGCCGGCATACAGCTCGGGCGCCATGTTGGCCACGGCGCCCATCAGCAGGCCGCCGGCCGAGCCGCCCATGGCATACACCTGGTCCGGCGCGGCATAGCCCTCCTTGACCAGGTGGCGCGTCACGTCGATGAAGTCGGTGAAGGTGTTCATCTTGTTCAGCAGCCGGCCGTCGTCGTACCAGCGCCGGCCCATCTCCTGGCCGCCGCGGATGTG
>CAYPTW010000005.1:0-30602 GCA_964413755.1 uncultured Thioalkalivibrio sp.
CCTTCGTCCAGCGCATCTGCGGCGTGTGCACGCTGGTGCACGGCATGGCCTCCATTCGCGCCGTCGAGGATGCGCTGAAATACGAGATCCCGCCGAACGCGCAGCTGATCCGCAACCTGATGATCGGCGCGCAGTACGTCCATGACCATGTCATGCACTTCTATCACCTGCACGCCCTGGACTGGGTGGACGTCGTCTCGGCGCTGAGCGCCGACCCGGCGGAAACCGCGGCGCTGGCAAAGGCTGTTTCGCCGAGCTGGCCGAAGTCTTCCGAGGGCTATTTCCGCGACGTGAAGAAGAAGCTGCAGACCTTCGTCGAGGGCGGCCAGCTGGGTATCTTCGCCAACGCCTACTGGGGCCACCCGGCCTACAAGCTGCCGCCTGCAGCCAACCTGATGGCCGTGGCGCACTACCTCGAGGCTCTCGCCTGGCAGCGTGACGTGGTCAAGCTGCATGCGATCTTCGGCGGCAAGAACCCGCATCCGAACTTCGTCGTCGGTGGCGTGCCGTGCCCGATCGACCTGAACTCGGACTCGGCCATCAACGCCGAGCGCCTGCAGATCGTGCAGGACGTCATCAACACGATGAAGACCTTCGTCGACCAGGTCTACGTGCCGGACACCATCGCCATTGCCGGTTTCTACAAGGACTGGGGCGCCCGCGGCGAAGGCCTGGGCAACTTCCTCTCCTTCGGTGACCTGCCGTCGAAGACCATGAACGACGTGGACAGCTTCCTGTTCCCGCGCGGCGCGATCCTGAACCGTAACCTCAATGAGCTCGAGGAAGTGGACTTCAGCGACCCGAACGGCGTGCAGGAGTTCGCTTCGCACTCGTGGTACGACTACTCGGGTGGCCGCGAGCAGGGCCTGCATCCCTGGGACGGCGAGACCAAGTTCGACTACGAGGGTCGTGGCGGTCCGCAACCGCCCTACAAGCAGCTCAACGTGGAAGACGGCTACAGCTGGCTCAAGTCGCCGCGCTGGAAGGGCAATTCCATGGAAGTCGGCCCGCTGGCCCGTGTCCTGGCGCTGTACGCGACCGGCCACGACCAGACGGTCGAGCTCGTCAACTACACGCTGCGCACCCTCGATGTGCCCGTCGAGGCCCTGTTCTCGACGCTCGGCCGCACCGCGGCCCGCACGCTCGAGACCAAGGTGGTGGCCGACGCCATGCAGGGCTGGATGGACCAGCTGCTCAACAACATCCGTGGCGGCGATACCAAGACCTTCAACGAGGTGCAGTGGAACCCGTCGACCTGGCCCAGCATGGCCAAGGGTGTGGGCGCGCACGAAGCCCCGCGCGGTGGCCTGTCGCACTGGATCGTCATCAAGGACGGCCTGATCGACAACTACCAGGCGGTCGTGCCGAGCACGTGGAACGCCGGTCCGCGCGATGCCAAGGGCGTCCCGGGTGCCTACGAGGCCGCGTTGCAGGACAACCACCAGCTGTACGATCCGGAGCAGCCGATCGAGATCCTGCGCACCATCCACAGCTTCGATCCCTGCCTGGCTTGCGCCGTGCACGTGGCGGACGAGGAAGGCAAGGAGCTGATCCAGGTGAAGGCGCTGTAACGCAGCACCTGCTCGCGAAGCTCGACCTGTGGAGAAGCCCGGCACCTGCCGGGCTTTTCCTTTTGGTGAGGATGCTATCCTGCGCTGCTGAGGGCCTCGTCGCGGGAGGAGACGATGGACGAGTTGTACGACGCTGAGCAGTTCGCCCGCTGGACGCAGCAGGCCTGGGCGTGGATCCAGGCCGAGGTGCTGGTCCTGCCGAACCTGCTGCAGCTGCTCGCGGTCCTGCTCTCGCTCGGGGTCGCCGCCTTCCTGGCGCCGCGGTTGCGGCGCTTCCTGGAGCGGGTGTCCCCACCCGGGCGCTGGCAGCGCGCGGTCGCCGCCCTCGGCGGCCTGCTCCTGCCGCTGCTGTGGCTGCTGCTCGTCGGCGTGGCCTGGCAGGTGGCGATGCTGCAGGCCTGGCCGGCACGCATCCTGGAGATATTCGCCAGCCTCCTGACCGCCTGGGTGGTGATCCACCTGGCGTCGATGGTGATCAGCAACCCGGTCTGGTCCCGCGCCGTCGCCATCAGCGCCTGGACCATCGCCGCGCTGAACATCCTGCGGCTGCTCGATCCGACCGTGGCGTTGCTGGACAGTGTCGCCATGCAGTTCGGGGCTGTGCGGATTTCGCTGCTTACGCTCACCAAGTCCGTGTTCGCCCTGGCCATCCTGCTGTGGATCGCCACGGTCGTATCGGAGTTGCTGGAGGCGCGCCTCAAGCACAGCCCGAACCTGACGCCCTCGGTGCAGGTGCTGTTCGGCAAGCTTTTCAAGTTCGGGCTCATCACCATCGCCGTGCTGGCCGCCGTGGCCACGACAGGAATGGACCTGACCGCGCTGGCGGTCTTCGGCGGCGCACTTGGCGTCGGCATCGGCCTCGGTCTGCAGAAGGTGATTGCGAACCTGTTCTCGGGGTTGATCCTGTTGCTGGACAAGTCCATCAAGCCGGGCGACGTGGTGGCCGTGGCCGGCACCTACGGCTGGGTGAACACGCTCGGCGGACGCTACGTCTCGGTCATCACCCGCGACGGCATCGAGCACCTCATACCGAACGAGGAATTCATCACCACGCGGGTGGAGAACTGGACGCACTCGGATACCAAGGTCCGCTTGAAGATTCCCATCGGCATCCATTACAAGTCCGACGTGGAACGCGCCATCGAGCTGTGCGAGTCCTGTGCCGCGGAGATTCCCCGCGTGATCGATGCCCCGGGACCGATCTGCCAGTTGCGCAACTTCGGCGACAGTGCCGTGGAACTCGAACTCAGGATCTGGATTGCGGACCCGATGAACGGCGTCAACAACGTGCGCAGCGCGGTGCTGCGTCGCATCTGGCGCGCGTTCCATGACGAGGGTATCGAGATTCCCTACCCGCAACGGGACCTGCACCTGGCCAGCGCGGTGCCGCTGGAGGTCAGGCTCGCCAGGGAAGAAGGAGAAGAAACGAGATGAGCGAACGCAAGGGGTTGGGCGCGGGCGCGTTCGAGCCGCCGCCGCCGGGCGGCGCGTACCAGCCTTACGTGCCTGCCTCCGCCGGGCTGGCCGAGTTCACCTTGAAGGCGATCGGGCTGGGCATCCTCTTCGGTATCATTTTCGGTGCCGCCAACGCCTACCTCGGGCTGCGTGCCGGCCTCACCATCAGCACCTCCATACCGGTGGCGGTAATGACGGTGGCGGTGTTCAAGGCGCTGCAGGCCGCGGGGCACCGGGGCACCATCCTCGAAGCCAACCTGTCGCAGACCGTCGGCTCCGCCTCTAGCTCACTTGCCAGCGGCATCATCTTCACCCTGCCGGCGCTGTTCCTCTGGGGGCTGTCGCCGAGCCTGCTGCAGATGACCATGCTGGCCATGTGCGGCGGGCTGCTCGGCATTCTCTTCATGGTGCCCCTGCGGCAGTTCCTCATCCACCGCGAGCACGGCAAGCTGCCTTACCCCGAAGGCACCGCCTGCGCCGAAGTGCTGGTCGCCAACGAGACCGGTGGCGGCAACGCGCGCTTCGTCTTCATCGGCCTGGCGGCGGGTGCGGCGTTCAAAGCACTCACCTCGTGGGCGCGCGCCATCCCCGACTCGATCCATGCTGCGCTGCCGTGGCCGCGCAAGGCAGAGCTCGGCATGGACCTGTCGCCGGCACTGTTCGGCGTGGGCTATATCCTCGGCATCCGCATCGCTGCGGTGATGGTCGGCGGCGGGCTGCTCTCCTGGCTGGTGATCATCCCGCTGCTCGACTGGTGGGGCGCCGGCCGGACGCTGCCCCTCTACCCGGAGACGCAGCTGCTCATGGCCGACATGAGCCCGGCGCAACTGTGGACGCGCTACGTGCGCTACATCGGCGCCGGCGCCGTCGCCGCGGCCGGGATCATCACGCTGGTACGCAGCCTGCCGGTGATGCTCGACAGCTTCCGCATCGGCTTCGACCAGCTGCGGCAGCGCCAGGGACTCGAGCCCGTGGCCGTGCCGCGCACTGCGCAGGACCTGCCGTTGCGTTTCGTCGGCCTGGGCGTGGTGGCGATCATCATGGCGCTCGCCATCGTGCCGGTGGCTTTCGGCGAGGTCGGCGGCGTGAGCGTGCGCCTCGTGGCGGCCATCTGCGTCGCGGTGTTCGCCTTCTTTTTCGTCACCGTCGCTTCGCGCATCGTCGGCCTGGTCGGCGTGACCAGCAATCCGACCAGCGGCATGAC
The DNA here is from genome assembly GCA_964413755.1 of uncultured Thioalkalivibrio sp. Classification (GTDB taxonomy): domain Bacteria; phylum Pseudomonadota; class Gammaproteobacteria; order Steroidobacterales; family XN24; genus XN24. The sequence goes on from CAYPTW010000005.1 coordinate 4,231, forward strand.
CATCGCCGCGCTGCTCGGCACCTCCGGTATTTTCCTCGCCTTCGGCTGGACCGATCTCAGCGGCAAGGCGGCCGCGATCACGGTCGGCTGCGTCGTGGCCATTGCCGCTTCGATTTCCGGCGACACCTCGCAGGACCTGAAGACGGGTTACCTGCTGGGTGCAACGCCGCGACGGCAACAGGTAGGCGAGCTGGTCGGCGTGCTCACTTCGGCTGTCTTCGTCTGCCTCGCCGTGCTGCTGCTCGCCGAGACCTTCGGCTTCGGCAGCACCGAGTTGCCGGCACCGCAGGCCACGCTGATGAAACTGGTGATCGACGGCGTGCTCGACCAGTCGCTGCCGTGGGGCCTGGTTGCGATCGGGGTGGGCATTGCGGTGGCCTGCGAGCTGCTGCGCATACCTTCGCTACCCTTCGCCGTGGGCGTCTACCTGCCCGTGTCCACCATGACGCCGATCTTCCTCGGCGGGCTCATTCGCTGGTGGGCGGAGCGTAGCGCGCGCCAGGCGGACGAGGCCGGCGAGCGCCGCGAGCGCGGCATCCTGCTGGGCAGCGGCTTCGTCGGTGGTGAGGGCTTGCTCGGCGTGGGCATCGCCGGCGCCGCCTTCGTTCTCGGGCGCCGTCCGCTGGGCCTGGGGACGGACTGGCTCGGCGGCGAGCTGGTGGCGACGCTGGTGGGGCTCGTCGCCTTCGCTGCCTTTGCCGCGTGGTTCGTGCTGCAGGTGCGCCGTGCCGGACGATAGGACCATGCGGAAGGGCGCGGGGCGCGTGTGCTCGTCACTTCGCGCCAGGGCCGCAGCGCTGATGATCGCGGCCCTGGCTGGCGCCTGGTCCGGCCCGGTGATGTCGGCGCCCGATGCGGCGCTGGTCGCGGAGACCTTGCGCCGCTCGGTCGAGCAACTGCACGTGACCGGGCAGGTGATCGTGGCCGGACAGCGCTTGCGTTCGGCCCGGGTGCTGCCGGAGCTCTACCAGCAGCGTGGTTTCACCCTGCTGTGGACGACGCGGGCCAACGAAGAGGCCATGCTGGGTGAGATCGCCGCGGTGAGCGGCGACGGCCTCGACCCGGCGGATTATCATTTCGACGCCTTGCGCGCGTTGTTGCTGCAGCGCAGCCAGGCTCCCGATGATGCGGCCCTTGCAGCGGCAGCGGACCTGCTCCTGAGCGATGCGCTGGCGCGCCTCGTGGCGCATCTCGCGCGCGGCAAGCTGGACCCCGGCAGCGGGGCGCCACGCTGGGATCTCGACGGGACCGTGCGCGGCGAGCCCGCCGCGGCAGTGCTGGCGCGCATCGCTGGCGGGAACGCCGTGGCGGTACAGCTCGGTGAACTGCGTCCCGTGCAGCCCATCTACGGCCGCCTCAAGTCCATGCTGGCGCGTTATCGCGTCATGGCGGAGCAGGGCGGCTGGCCCGAGATCGGCAGGGGCCCGGTGCTGCAGCAGGGCATGGATGACCCGAGAATCCCCGCGATCCGTCGCCGGCTCGCGCAGACTGGGGACTTCCCCGGTGTAGTCATCGACTCGCCGCGGTTCGAACCCGCCCTGGACGCGGCATTGCGTGCCTTCCAGGCCCGGCACCAATTGGAGGCCGACGGACGCTTCGGCCCGGCCACGCGGCGCGCCCTGAATCGCCCGGTGGAGGAGCTGATGGCGCTGCTGCGCGCCAACCTGGAGCGGGCACGCTGGCTGCTGGCGGATGTGCGCGGGCGCCTGCTTGTCATCGACCCCGCCGGGCGCCAGGTGGTGCTGCTCGATCACAGTGAGCCGGTGGGGACCTTTGCCGCCGCGCTGGCGCCCGGCGTCACGCAGTTGGCGCCGTTCCGCGGCGAGCTGCGCTACCTGGTGGTGAATCCGGACTGGGTGCTGCCGCCGGAGCTGGTGGCTGGGCAGGTTGCGCCACTTGCGCGGCGCGCCCCGCGGCGCATCGACGACCTCGGCCTGGAAGTGTTCGCCGCGGACGGTACCCCGGTGGCGCCGCGTGGCGCGAACTGGGCAGCGCCGGGCAAGCTCATTGTCCGGCAGTTGCCCGGGCCGCAGAGTTTCCTCGGCCAGTTCCGTTTTCCCCTGTGGCCGCGCCCTGAAGTGTTCCTGCACGGTGGCGCCGGCGCGGGCGAGTCGCTGCCCGGCGTCATTCGCCTGCCGGATGCAGCCGGGCTGGCGGATGCGCTGGCGACCGTGGAGGCCGGGTTTGCGCCGGAGCAATTGAACACCGCGCTGACGGACGGCACACCGCGCACATTCAGCCTGCGCCGTCCGGTAACGGCGGTCTTCGCACCCTGGACGGCATGGGTCGACCCGGGCGGGAGCGTCTTCTTCCGCGGCGGCTACGAGGCTGCGGATGCGGAGATTATCGCGGGACTGGCCCGGCGGGCCGACGCGGACTGAGGCGCGGATCGGCAGGCAGTACCTGGGCGCATGCCTTTGCGCCTGCGCCTGGCCCGCGCATAATCGTGCCCACCAGAGAGGGGATCCGCAGACAGATGGAGCAGCTTTCCGGCCTCGACGCCGCTTTCGTGTATCTCGATGCGCGCAATGCGCCCATGCACGTGGGCGGGCTGCACGTCTACGAGCCCGTCGACGGGCAGTTCGGTTTCGCGGAGTTCCGCAGTCACATTGCCGCGTGCATCGACACCTCGCCGATCTTCCGGCGCCGCCTGCAACAAGTGCCGCTGCGGCTCGGCCGTCCGTTCTGGGTCGACGATCCGCATTTCGACCTCGACCTGCACCTGCAGCATTCGGCGCTGCCGCGCCCGGGCGACTGGGACGCGGTGCGTGATCTCGCGGCGCGCATGTTCTCGCGCCCGCTCGACCCGGAACGCCCGCTGTGGCATCTCACTTTCGTTTCCGACCTGGATGCCTGCAAACGCTTCCCGCCCGGCAGTTTCGCCGTCATCTCGCGCGTGCACCACGCCGCCGCCGACGGGCTGGGCACGCTCGACATGTTCAATGCCATCTGGAGCACGGCACCGCGCCTACTGAAGCGTCGCCGCGGTGCGCGACGGTCCCGCCGCGCAAGCCCGGCGCCGGGTGGCCTGGAGCTGCTGGGCAAGAGCCTGCGCGGCGTTTTCCGCGAGCCCGGCGAGGCGCTCGGCTGGGCAGCCGGGCTGGTGCGCGGCGGTCTCGGTGTCGGGCGCGAATTCATCGCGCGCGAGCATCATGCCCCGCCCATGCTGTTCCAGGCGCCGCGCAGTCCGTTCAACGTGCCCATCAGTTCGCGCCGCGGCTTCGATGCCGCCACGCTGTCACTGGACGAGATCCGCAAGATCCGCGCCGCCGTCCCGGGAGCGACGGTCAACGACGTCGTGCTCGCCGTCTGCAGCGGAGGGTTACACCACTACCTGAAGGACTACGGCAACCTGCCCGAGCGGGACCTGGTGGCGATGGCGCCGATCTCCATCCGCAACCAGGTGCAGAAGGGCGGCAACCGCGTCTCGGCCATGCTGGTGCCGCTCGAGGTCGAAGTGAGAGACCCGCTCGAGCGCTTGCGGCGGATCCACACCCATGCGGTCGACAGCAAGGCCTACACCGACGCCATCGGTGCCGCCACGCTGGCGGACACCTCGCGCTTCGTACCGTACTCGCTGGCGACGGCGGCGGCCGGCCTGTACTCGGGGCTGCATCTCGCGCGCTATCACCGGCCGCCGTTCAACCTGGTGATCACGAATGTGCCGGGTCCGCGTGAGCCCTTGTACCTGGGCACGGCACGGCTGCTCGAGGGCTACGGCACCGCGCCGGTGCTGGACGGCCTGGGACTGATCCTCGTGGTCACGAGTTACCTCGATACGCTGACCATCAGCGCCACGGCCGCACACGAGGCGGTGCCCGACCTGGAGCGGCTGGTGGCGGGCATCAACGCCAGTTTCGCGGAGCTGAAACAGGCTGCGGCACCGCGCCGCAAGACCACGCAGCGGAAGGGCGCCCGTGTCCGGCGCTGAGGAGCGCATCGGCCCGCCGCCGCTGCTCTGGCAGATGCTGGAGGGCCGGGCACTGCTCGAGCTCGGCGCCATGGCGTGGCTGTATCCCCTGTTGCGCCAGGCGCCGCGCGGCGACGGGCATCCCGTGCTGGTGGTGCCGGGCTTCCTGGCCAGCGGCAGCTCCACCTTTCCGCTGCGGCAGTTCCTCAAGTCGCTCGGCTACGCCGCGCATCGCTGGAAGCAGGGTCGCAACCTGGGCGGAGTGGGGGAGACGGAGGAGCGCCTGGTGGGCCGCCTGCGCGAGCTGCGGCGCCGCTACGGCCGCAAGGTCAGTGTCATTGGCTGGAGCCTGGGCGGCATGTACGCCCGTGAACTGGCCTGGATCGCACCCGATGACGTGCGCCTGGTGATCACCATGGGCTCGCCCTTCCGCAACCACACCGGCACCGCCGTGACGCTGCTGTACGAGGACGTGAGCGGACAGAGCGAGGCGCACATGGACCCGGCGTTGCTGGCGCGGCTCTCACAGCCGCTTCCGGTACCGTCCACCTCGATCTACACGCGCACCGACGGCGTAGTGCACTGGCGCTGCTCGCTGGAACGCCCGTCGGCTACCACGGAGAACATCCGCGTGCTCGGCAGCCACTGCGGCCTGGGCCACAATCCGCTGGCGCTGTGGGCTATCGCCGATCGCCTCGCCCAGCCGGAGGACCGGTGGCGTCCGTTTCGCCGCGAGGCTTTCCGGCGCTTCGCCTACCCGACGCCCGATCGTGGCGACTGAGGCTGCGCCCGCCCGTCTGCGACCGGCGCCGTTCTCGCGTAGACTCTCGCGCTGTCCGCAAGCTGGAGCCGTGAACGCGTGAAGGAATTCGTCGACGCCGCCAACAACCTGATGTGGGGCTCGTTGCTGATCTGGCTCCTGCTCGGTGCCGGCGTGGTGTTCACGCTGATGTCCGGTTTCATCCAGGTGCGGCACTTCGGCCATACCTTCGGCGTCATGAAGCGCAGCTTCCGGCGCGAACACGGCGGCATCTCCTCCTTCGAAGCCTACTGCACCAGTCTCGGCGCGCGCGTGGGCACCGGCAACCTGGCCGGCGTGGCGGTGGCGCTCGAGCTCGGCGGTCCCGGCGCGGTGTTCTGGATGTGGGTCACCGCCATGCTGGGCATGGCGACAAGCTTCTTCGAGTCGACCCTGGCGCAGCTGTTCAAGGTGCCGAATGGTGACGGCAGCTACCGCGGCGGCCCGGCGTTCTACATGCAGTACGGTCTCGGCAAGCGCTGGATGGGCGTGCTGTTCTCGGTGTTTCTCATTCTCGCGTATCCCATCGCCTTCAACGGCGTGCAGTCGAACACCATGGCCGCCGCAGTGGCCGAGGTGACGGAGATCAGCACGGCGTGGATGGGCGTGTTGACCGCCTTCTTCGTCGGGCTGGTGGTGTTCGGCGGTATCCGGCGCATCGCGCGCGTGGCGGAGATCGTCGTGCCCTTCATGGCGGTGGCTTATCTCGGCATGGCCCTGTGGCTGGTGGCGACGCACGCCGACCGCCTGCCGGGTGTGTTCCGCCTGGTGATCGACAGCGCCTTCGGGATCGGGGAGGCGGCCGGCGGCGTGCTCGGCTACGGCATTGCCCAGGCGCTCATGAACGGCGTGCGCCGCGGGCTGTTCTCGAACGAGGCCGGTTCCGGCAGCGCGCCCATTGCAGCGGCCACGGCAGACGTGCGCCATCCGGCCAGCCAGGGCTATGTGCAGATGCTCGGGGTGTTCACCGACACCATCGTCATCTGTACCTGTACCGCCGCCATCATTCTGCTTTCCGGGCAGTTCGAGGCCGGCGCCGGCCTGACCGGCATGGCGCTGACCCAGGGTGCGATGAGTGCGCTGGTGGGCGACTGGGGCGCCGGCTTCATGACCGTGGCCCTGCTGTTCTTTGCCTTCACCTCGATCATGGCGAACACCTACTACGGCGAGACCAGCCTGGCCTTCATTCACAGCGACCGGCGCCTCGTCACCGTCTATCGCTGCGTGGTCCTGCTGGGCATCTTCGCCGGCTCGCAGCTGGACCTGCCGCTGGTGTGGGCCATCGCCGACCTGTCGATGGGCTTCATGACCATCGTCAACCTGGTGGCGGTGCTGTTGCTGTCGGGGCTGGTCATCAAGCTGATGCGCGACTACAACACGCAGCTGGCCTTCCATGTCGAGCCCGTGTTCGACGCCGAGCGCCATCCGGAGATCCGCGCGCGACTGCCGCAGGGCGGCTGGTAGGGGCGCCGCCCGTGAACCGGCTGGTGCGCATGCTGGACTCGCCGCGCGCGGTACGCTGGCTGTTCAATCTCTATCCGCCGTACCTCATGACCGGGATCGTGGTGCGTGAGATCAGTGCCGACTGGCGGCGTCTCAGGGTCGAGATGGGCTTGCACTGGTACAACCGCAATTATTTCGGCACCCACTTCGGCGGCAGCCTGTATGCCATGACCGATCCGTTCCTGGCGATCATGCTGGTGCGCAACCTGGGGCCAGGGTACATCGTGTGGGACCAGGCGGCCGAGATCGAATTCCTGCGTCCCGGGCGCGGGCGCGTTGCAGCGACCTTCCTGCTCGACGAGGCCATGATCGAGTCCGCGCGCGAAGGTACCCGCGGCGGAGAGCGGTTCCGGCCGTGCTGGCCGGTGGATGTGCGCGACGCGGCCGGGGAGGTGGTGGCGCGCGTGCAGAAGCGACTCTACGTGCGGCGGAAATCGCCGCCGCCAAGCGAAGCCTCCTGAATCGGCGCATCTCCCGGCGGCGATATACACTGCATGGCATGCACGAGAGCAAGGTCGCCATGAAGGCGGTACGGGTGCGGCGTGGGGCGGCATGTGCGGCTGCGCTCCTCATCCTCGCCGGTTGCGCGCCCCCGGACGCGGACAAGGGGCCGGATCCGTCTGCAGCGCTCGAGGCGTCACTGGACGGCCTCGAGTCCGTGGCGGGCAGTTTTCCTGCGGTGGACGAGAGGCCATTGAGCTGGCCGCAAGACCATGCCATGCATCCGCAGCAGTTCACCGAGTCCTGGCTGGTCGCCGGCCTGCTGCGCGACGAGGACGGCAAGCGTTACGGCTTCCAGTTGCTGCTGCAGCGCGTAGCGTTGCAGGCGGACCCGCCGGAGAGAGAATCGGACTGGGCCGCGGCCGCGGCCTGGCAGGGCGTACTATCCATCGAGCCGGAGCGAGCGCCGCGCATCACGGCGGAGCGCTTCAGTCGCGAGGCGCTCGGACTGGCGGGCGCTGGCACCAACCAGGACGCCGGCGTCGCGGCGGCGTGGCTGGAAGACTGGCGCGTCGAGATCCTGCCGGGGGCGGGCACGGCACGCGTGCGGGGTGGGACTGAAGACGCTGCGCTTGAACTCTCGCTGCGCCTGCCGGTCGAGCCGCCCGCCGCAACAGTCGCCGACGCGCGGCGCGGTTACTGGTGGCCGGGGCTCGATGCTGGCGGCAACCTCGTCATCGACGGGCGGACACTTGCGGTGCGCGGCAGCGCGCTGCTGGACAGGAGCTGGGGGCAGGCGCCGCCGGCCGGGCGTGGCCAGTTGGCGCTGGCACGGCTATGGGCCCAGGGGGGAGACGGTACGGCCATACGGTGCGAACAGTTGCGTCGGCGCGGTGGCGGCGGCGTGCCGCTGGGCGGATGTGAGGAGTTTCCGTCGGGCCGCTCGCTGGCGCAGTTACCCGGCCCGACCGAGGCCGCGGAAGCCGCCGCACGGCAGGGCCGGGCTCCACTCGAATGGCGTTTGCCCTGGCGCGATGCCGCGGAGACGGGGGCCTGGGTGCCCCTGGTCGAGCCCGCCGAAGTCGGTGCGGCATGGTCGGGCGTGATCGTGCCCGCGGACCAGCGGGCAGCGGCAGACCGCTGGGGCCTGTTGTCGTTGAGCAATTTTGCGGTGCCGTGAGTACCGGATCGCGGCAGGAGGGTTGGACATGAACAATCGCGCCAGGCTCGGCATGACGCTTGCGGCATTATGCGTCGCCGCCTGCGGACCCGGCGGCGGCGAGGACCAGGGGGTTGCGGTGCAGCCTGGCCAACCGGGCATGCTGCCGGCCGCGATGCAGCGGGACGGCGATCCGGCGCTCGGCTACGAGATCATCGTCAACCGCGGCTATGTCAGCTGCGGCGTCCCCCTGTCTGCTTTTCGCGCCGCGGTCGGCGAGAGCCCGCCGGACGGCTCACTGCAGCCTCCCGGCCGTCTCGGGCGCAATGCCGAGCTGCCCTACAACCTGAACGCCACCACCAATGCGGACGGCGTGGAGCTGGTCGTCAGCAACTGCCTCGCGTGCCACGGCGCGGAGTTCAATGGCGAACTGGTCGTGGGCCTGGGGAACGCCTTCGCGGATTTCACTACCAACCCGATGGAAGGCATCGAGCGCCTCGGGCTGCTGGTCGAGGACGGGCCGGAGGCGGACGCCTGGCGACGCTGGGCCGACCGGATCGGCGCCATTGCGCCGTACATGGTCACCGACACTGTCGGCGTGAACCCGGCGCCGAACCTGACCATGGCGCTGATGGCGTATCGTGACGGACAGACGCTGGCATGGCTCGACGAACCGGCCCTCGAGCCCCCGCCGCGCGAGCCCCTGCCGACCGCGGTGCCGCCGTGGTGGCGCATGCAAAAGAAGCACGCCATGTTCTATCACGGCGGCGGACAGGGCGATCACGTGCCCTACATGATGCTGAAGTCCCTGGTGTGTACGGACGACCCAGCAGAAGCTCGGGAGATCGATGCCTGGTTCAGCCACGTGCGCGCCTTCATCGCCTCGCTCGAGCCGCCGGCCTGGCCGTTTGCGCTGGAAGAGAGGCTGGCGGCAGAGGGGCAGGCTGTGTTCGAGCGCCATTGCGCCGCCTGCCATGGCACTTACGGCGAGCAGGAGAGCTACCCCAACCTGGTGGTCGGGCTGGAGCAGGTCGGGACGGATCCGGCGTATGCGCTGCAGGCGGTAGAGGCAGAGCGTTTCATTCGCTGGTTCAACGACTCGTTCTACGGGCGCACCGCGCAAGCGCGCCCGGCACCGGGCTATGTCGCGCCGCCGCTGGACGGCGTGTGGGCGACCGCGCCCTACCTGCACAACGACTCGGTGCCCAGCATCGCGGCGCTGCTCGACAGCAGCCAGCGCCCGCGCTACTGGCGCCACGTGCGGGAGCCGCGGGAGTACGACACCGCGACGCTCGGATGGCGCCACGAGGTGCTCGATCATGGCAAGGACGACGCTACCGACGGGGACGAGGCGCGGCACGTCTACGACACCACGCGGCCCGGCTACGGCAACGGCGGGCACACTTTTGGCGACGTGCTCAGCGAGCGTGAGCGCCTTGCCGTGATCGAGTACCTCAAGACCCTGTGAGAGGGCTCATGACTTTCAGGGTCGTGCGCCGCGCTGGCGCAGGACCCACTTCTCCAGCTCCACGAGCGGCACGACCGTGGCCGCTACCAGCAGCACTACGAGCCAGTCACTGCCGCTCAGCGCGACGGTGCTGAACAGCGTATTCATGGCTGGCAGGTAGGTGAATCCGACCTGGAACAGGGAGACGGCGATTACCGCCGCCACGGCGACGCGGTTGCCGAACAGGCCGTTGAGGTTGAGCGTCGGCGCAACCATGTGGCGTACGTTGAGCAGGTAAAAGGCCTCGAACATGACCAGGGCGTTTACCGCCATGGTGCGCGCGTGGTCGAGCTGATAGCCCGCTTCACGTGCCGCTACGAACAAGCCGAAGGTCCCGCTGACCACAACCGCCGAAACGAAAGCGATGCGCCAGGTGACGAAGCGCCCCAGGAGCGGCTCGTCGGGGCGCCGCGGCGGGCGTGCCATGATGTCGCGCTCGGGCGGCTCAAAGGCCAGCGCCAGCGCCAGCGTGACCGCCGTGATCATGTTCACCCAGAGAATCTGCAAAGGCGTGATCGGCAAAGCGCGGCCGACGGCGATCGCGAGGATGATCATGATGGCCTCAGCGGCGTTGGTCGGCAGGATGAAGAGGATTGCCTTGCGTATGTTGTCGTAGACCGTGCGGCCTTCTTCCACGGCGCTTTCGATGGAAGCGAAGTTGTCATCGGAAAGCACCATCTCGGCCGCCTGGCGCGACACCTCGGTGCCGCCTTTGCCCATGGCTACGCCGACATCGGCACGCTTGAGCGCAGGGGCGTCATTGACTCCGTCGCCTGTCATGGCGACGACGCGACCACCGGCCTGCAGCGCCTCGACCAGGCGCAGCTTGTGTTCCGGGCTGGCGCGCGCGAAGACGTCCGCCTCCAGGGCCACTTCCATCAGCGCGGCATCGTCGAGTTGTTCCAGCTCAGCGCCGAGCACGGCCTTGCGGCCGTCGCCGATACCCATGGCGGCGGCTACGGCCCGGGCGGTGCTGAGGTGATCGCCAGTAATCATCTTGACGTTGATGCCGGCGCTGCGACACTGCTCGACGGCGCGGATTGCTTCCTCGCGCGGCGGATCGATCAGCCCTACAAGCCCCAGCAGGGTAAGTCCTGATTCGACCTCGGCGGCGCTGAGCTCGCCACTGCAGCGTGCGTGCGGCGCGCCAGTGGCGAGCGCCAGGACACGCAATCCGTCCGCGGCAAGCGCCTCGGCCCGCTCGAGCCATGCCTCGCGGCAACACGTTTCGGTGCCATCATGCGCTGTAACCGCGTCGCACATGGCGAGGATTCTCTCGGGAGCGCCCTTGACGAAGACGAAGCGGTGTCCATGGTGGTCGTGGTGGAGGGTCGCCATGTAACGATGTTCCGACTCGAAGGGAATGGCGTCGTCGCGCGGTACCTCAAGGCGCAGCCGCTCCGGATCGAGGCCCGCCTTCATCGCCAGCATGAGGAGGGCGCCTTCCGTAGGATCTCCATTAAGCCTCGGTGTCGCCTCGTCGAGGTGGAATTCCGCGTCGTTGCACAGTGCTGCTGCGCGGCACAACTCCATCAGGACCTCGTTCCGTGCGGGGTCCGTTTCGACACCGTCGCGATGTATGGCGCCATGCAGGTCGTAGCCGACCCCTGTGACCTGGAACTCGCAATCGTGCAGCGCTACGCGGCTGGCAGTCATCTCATTCCGCGTCAGCGTGCCGGTCTTGTCGCTGCATATGACGGAGACCGAGCCGAGCGTCTCCACCGCCGGTAGCTGGCGGATGATGGCGTTGCGGGCCGCCATGCGCTGGACGCCGATGGCCAGCGTAATGGTGATGATTGCCGGCAGGCCCTCGGGTATGGCCGCCACCGCGAGTCCCACGGCCGCCAGGAACATCTGCTCCAGCGGGTAATCATGCACCAGGACGCCGAACAGCAGCGTGCCCAGCGCGACAAGAGCGATGATGAGGCTAAGCTTGCGGGCGAAGCGATCGAGCTGGCGCGTCAGCGGCGTACTCAGCGTCTGCACGTGCGAGAGCATCGCGCTGATACGCCCGATCTGTGTATCGCCGCCGGTGGCCACGACGACCCCGAGGCCGATCCCGGCAGTGACCAGCGTGCCCGACCAGGCCATTGAGTGCCGGTCCCCGAGTGGCGCGGCTTCCGCAACGGGCAGCACGCTTTTCTCCACCGCCACCGATTCGCCGGTGAGGATTGCTTCATCGACCTGGAGGTTGCGGCAGTTGGTCATCCGTAGGTCCGCAGGCACAAGGTCCCCCGCCTGCAGCGTGACGATGTCACCGGGCACCAGGCTCTCCGCGAGGATTTCTTCGCGCCGCCCGTCGCGCAACACCGTGGCGCGTGGAGCAAGCAGGCCGCTGATCGCTTCCAGGGCACGTTCCGCCTTGCCCTCCTGCAAGAAGCCAATGGCGGAATTGATGACGACCACACCGAGGATCACCGCGGTGTCGGTCCATTCCCCCAGGAGAGCGGTGATCACCGCGGCGGCCAGCAGCACCCAGATGAGCACGTTGTTGCATTGGGAGAGCAGGCGCTTGAGGGCGCTGCGGCGCGGCGGCGCGGGCAGGCGGTTGGCGCCGTAGCGGGCGCGACGCCGCTCCGCTTCCGCCCGAGAAAGGCCGCGCGGGTCCGCCTCGAGGCCGGACAGCACGTCCGTCACCGGCAGGCTGTGCCAGCCGGGTTCCGCCGGGCGGGGCTCGGGCGATGCCATGGGGAAATCTCGCAACCTTCTGCCCTGAAGACTAGTGGGCCTGCGATGCCTTGGATACCCGCACACACCGCAACCCCGCATAGCGGAGCGATTGCGGTACACAGTATAAATGATTTATTATCAATACATGTTTTATAGCTGGCATCGCGCCCGATTCCTGGCAGTCGCCCTTGCTGCTGCCTGGACCGGGTCGGCCCCGCAGGCCAGCCTCGACCCTGAGCCGAGCCCGCTCTCACTGGCTCCCGTGACGGTCGTGAGCACGCGCACCGTGCGCCCGCTGGACAGCGTGGTGGGCATGGTGGCGGTGCTGGATGACGGAGACATCGAGGAGCGCATGGCGACGGAACCCGAGGGGCTCTGGCGCTACACGCCCGGCGTCGAGGTCGAGTCGGCAGGGACGCGCTTCGGCTCCAGAAGCCTGAATATTCGCGGCATCGGCGGCAATCGCGTGCTGATGGAGGTCGACGGAATTCCGCTGCAGGACCGTTTTGCCGTCGGCGCGTTTGCCGACGCCGCGCGCGGCGGCACGGCCATGGACTTCGTGCAGCGCGTCGAAGTCCTGCGCGGGCCAGCATCGGCCCTCTACGGCTCAAAGGCGATCGGCGGCGTGGTGGCGGTCAGCACCTTCGACCCGCGCGACATCGCCGCGGGACGCGGCCATCCGGGCGCGCGCGTCAAGGCCGGCTATTCGGGGGCAGACTCGGCCTGGCATGCGAGCGGCGTCGGTGCCTGGGAGGGCGCTGGTTCTGCTGTCCTGCTCGCCGCCAGTCGCCTGCAGGCCGAGGCGCCTGACCGTTCCGCCCTGCCGGATGCGCTGGATCATGCCGACCGGGACGAGGACGCGTTGCTCGCCAAGCTGGTGCTCGGTGGCGCCCGGGACTGGCGGGTGCGCCTGACGCTGGCCTCACGACTCGAAGACACGCGTACCGAACTCGACAGCCTGCTCGGCACGGGTCGTTTTGCTGCCACCACTGTTTTACGCGGCGACGACGAGACACGCCGGCAGAGCGGTGCGCTGGACTGGCAGTGGGAGAGCGAGCAGCTGGCGGCGTACGCGACCGTATTCAGTAGCGGCATGGAGACGCGCCAGGACACCCTGGACCGGCGCGACTTGCTGCCACGGCCGGCGTTGATCGAGCGCGAGTTCAGCTATGACACCGAGGTGCAAGGCGTGCGCGCGCGCATGGCGCGCGAGTTCGGTGGCGAGCGCTGGCGGCACCGGGTCACACTCGGCGCAGAGCACACCCGCCACGATTTGCAGCAAGGGCGGGATGCACGACAGATTGATCTTGCCACGGGCACCGTGTCCACCGTCGTGCTGGGCGAGTCCTTCCCGCTGCGCGACATCCCGGTCACTACGAGCGACGAGACCGGCTTTTTCGTGCAGGACGAGATCGACGCCGTATCCGGGCGCTGGACCGTGATCCCGGCGCTGCGCTATGACCGCACCCGGATCCGGGCGCGTGATGACGCCGGATGGCGCGCGGCGAATCCGACGGCAGACCCCGTCGACCTGGACGAGAGCGACGTCTCCCCGCGCCTGGGCGTGCTGTGGCGGCCGGCGAGCGGGCTGCAGGCCTGGGTGCAGTGGACTACCGGTTTTCGCGCGCCGCCCGCGGAAGACCTGAATATCGGCCTGGATATCCCGCTGTTCAGCGTCCGCGCGTTGCCGAATCCGGAGTTGAAGTCCGAGACTTCGCGTGCCTGGGAGCTCGGCCTGCGTCGCCAGGCGGGGGCTGCGCGGCTCGCCGTGGCGCTGTTCCAGACCGACTACCGCGACTTCATCGAGTCCATGGTGCCACTCGGCCCGGACCCGGACACCGGCGTTCTGCTGTTCCAGTCGCAGAACGTGGAGCGGGCACGGATTCGCGGTATCGAGATGGAAGGGCAGGTCCGCCTCGAGGTACTGCCGCCATCCCTCGGCGGCCTGGCGGCAGGGCTGTCCGCATGGTGGGCGCAGGGGGAGTCGCGCGTTGACGGCAGTCGCCTGCAGAGCGTCGGGCCCCCGTCCGCCGTCGGTTACCTGGAGTGGAACGATCCTTCCAGGGTGCACCGGGTGCGCCTGAGCGGGCTGTTTGCGCGCGGGCAAGCGCTCGCCGGCACGGCCGACGACCCTGGTTTTCGGGTGCCCGGCTACGGCGTTTTCGACCTGGCGTACGCCTGGCAGGTCAACACCCGCCTGAGCCTGCGCGCCGGCGTATTCAATCTTTTCGACCGGACCTGGTGGCGTTGGGGCGCGCTGCGTGACTTGTCTGCGGACGACCCGCTGGTGCCGACCTTGTCGGCGCCGGGGCGCAGCGTGTCGCTGTCGCTGCGCCTCGCACTCGGGTCCGGATGACTTTTTCGTTTGCCCCGCCGGGGCAAGGATGGGAGGTAACTGACATGTTGAGCCGATTGATATCCGTGGTCTTCCTCGCCGCGCTGACTGCGCCGGGATGCGAGGCCCAGGGCCAGCCCGAGAACCGGGACAAGGCAACCGCCGTGCATGCGGCAGAGGTCGCTGCAGCCGGACAAGGCCTGGAGGCAAGGCTCGCGGCCGGGGAGCAGGTTTACCAGAACGTCTGCCAGGCCTGTCACGGACCGACGGGCGCCGGTTTGCCGGGTGCATTCCCTCCGCTCGCCGCTTCGGACTGGATTGACGCAAATCCCGAACGCCTGCCCGAGATCATCCTGCATGGTCTCGCCGGAGAGATCGTGGTCAACGGCAAGACCTACAATGCGGTCATGCCGCCGATGGCATATCTCAGTGATGCGGACGTGGCCAACGTGCTGACCTTCGTGCTCAATTCCTGGGAAAACCCGGGCGGCGATGTCCAGGCGGCCGAGGTGGCCCAGGCCCGCGCCGCCAGTGCCGGGCAAGCGGCGACGACCGGGCCGGGCGATCACCCCGTGGCAGGGACGCCATCGTTGAAGTACGAGGGCGCGCCGCTGGGCATGGACCCCGACACGGCGCGGCGCCTGGTTGACTCCGAGGGGCCGCCGATCACCGAGGCGGAATGGGCGCGTTCCACGGAACTCTATTTCGAGCGCTGTGCCGGCTGCCATGGCGTCCTGCGCCGCGGCGCCACCGGCAAGCCGCTGACGCCGGACATCACGCGCGAGAAGGGCACCGAGTATCTCAAGGCGCTGATCACCTACGGTTCGCCGGCCGGCATGCCGAACTGGGGCACCTCGGGCGACCTGACCGAGGGCGAGATCCAGGCCATGGCGCACTTCCTGCAGCATGAGCCGCCGGCGCCGCCGGAATGGGGCATGCCCGAGATGCAGGCGTCCTGGAGCGTGTTCGTGCCGCCCGAAGAGCGCCCGACGAAGCCGCAGCACGACCGCAACATTGAGAACTTCTTTGCCGTCACGCTGCGTGACGCGGGCCAGATCGCCATCATCGACGGCGACACCAAGGAGATCGTGTCGGTGGTGGACACTGGCTACGCCGTGCATATCACGCGTCCTTCCGCCTCCGGACGCTATGCGCTCACCATCGGCCGCGACGCCAAGATCGACATGATCGACCTGTGGGCGAATCCGCCCAACCGTGTTGCGGAGATCAAGATCGGTCTCGAGGCCCGCTCGGTGGAGACTTCGAAGTACAAGGGCTACGAGGACAAGTACGCCATTGCCGGCGCGTACTGGCCGCCGCAGTACGTGGTCATGGACGGCGACACGCTGGAACCGCTGAAGATCGTCTCCACCCGCGGCATGACGGTGGACACGCAGGAGTACCACCCGGAGCCCCGCGTGGCCGCCATCGTGTCCTCGCACGAGCATCCCGAGTTCATCGTCAACGTGAAGGAGACCGGGCAGATCCTGCTGGTGGACTACAGTGACGTGAACGCGCTGAAGGAGACGACCATCGGCGCCGCACGCTTCCTGCACGACGGTGGCTGGGACGCCAGCAAGCGCTACTTCATGACTGCGGCCAACCAGTCCGACAAGATTGCCGTGGTCGACGCCAAGGAGCAGAAGCTGGCGGCGCTGGTCGACGTCACCCGCATCCCGCACCCGGGGCGTGGCGCCAATCTCGTCGACCCGAAATACGGCCCCGTGTGGGTGACTTCGGCGCTCGGCAACGAGGAAATCACCTTCATCGGCACGGATCCCGAGAATCACCCGGAGCATGCCTGGAAGGCGGTGCGGGTTCTCGATGGCCAGGGCGGCGGCTCGCTGTTCGTGAAGACGCACCCGAAGTCGAAGAATCTCTGGGTGGACACGCCGCTGAACCCGGACGAGGGCATAAGCCAGAGCGTCGCGGTATTCGACATCGACAACCTAGAGGCCGGTTTCGAGGTGCTGCCCATCGCCGCGTGGGCGAACCTCGGCCCCGGTCCGAAACGTGTGGTGCAACCCGAGTACAACCAGGCTGGCGACGAGGTCTGGTTCTCGGTGTGGAACGCCATGGACCAGCGCTCGGCGATCGTCGTGGTCGACGACAAGACGCGCAAGCTGAAGAAGGTCATCGACGACGCGCGCATCGTCACGCCGACGGGCAAGTTCAATATCTACAACACGGTGCATGACGTGTACTGACACGCAACTCCAAATCCCTTGCGTGGTCGAACTACAATCTACCGATCACGCAAGGGGAGTTGGATATGCACCGGAGAATCTTGTTGGGCCACATGGCCGCGGCGCTGCTGGTGCCGCCGCTGTGGCCTTCTTTGGCACGTGCGGAGCAGGGCGGGCCGGACGGGTCCGGTGCTGGTGAGTCGCTGCAGGCGACGCCGGCGGACTGGAAGGAAATCCTGCCGGAGGACCGCTACCGCGTGTTGTTCGAGGAGGCGACCGAGCCGGCGCGCAGCAGCCCGCTGGACAAGGAATACGGCGACGGTACCTACATCTGCGCCGCCTGCTACCAGCCGCTGTTCGACAGCGCCGACAAGTTCGACAGCGGCACGGGCTGGCCCAGCTTCATTCGGCCGCTGCCGGGCGCGATGGGGACCAAGCGCGACTTCAAGCTCATCTGGCCGCGCACCGAATATCACTGCAGCCGCTGCGGCGGACACCAGGGTCATGTGTTCAAGGACGGGCCCCCGCCCACGGGAGAGCGCTGGTGCAACAACGGGCTGGCACTGGAATTCGTGCCCCGCGGTGAGCCGCTCCCGCCGTTGCGGGATCCGGGCCGATGAGCGGCCGCATGCGCGGCCTGGGCCTCGGGCTACTTGCGCTTCTGTCGGTATCGGTCCTGGCCGCGCCGGCGTCCGCCCTGGCAACTGACACGGACGTCGCGGCGGCCGGTGTCACCGAGGCCCGTGCGACTTTCGCTGGCGGCTGCTTCTGGTGCATGGAGCCGCCCTTCGACAAGCTGGAGGGCGTGATCTCGACCACCTCGGGCTATGCCGGCGGCCCGGAGGAGAACCCGACCTACGAACAGGTGGCGCGCGGCCTCACGGGTCACGCCGAGGTGGTGCAGGTCGTGTATGACCCGGCGCGCATCAGCTACGCGGAACTGCTGCAGGTGTTCTGGCGCAACATCGACCCGCTGGCCGTGGATCGCCAGTTCTGCGACGCCGGGCGGCAGTATCGCAGCGCGATCTTCTACCACGACGAGGCGCAGCGCCTGGCGGCGGAAAAGTCGCTCGAGGAAATTCGCGCCCGCTTCAGCGAACCGGTGGCCACG
This sequence comes from uncultured Thioalkalivibrio sp., assembly GCA_964413755.1. Lineage (GTDB taxonomy): Bacteria > Pseudomonadota > Gammaproteobacteria > Steroidobacterales > XN24 > XN24. Next base: position 21,852 of record CAYPTW010000005.1, read on the forward strand.
GTCGTCGCGCCGCTGCAGGACAGCTTCTACCCGGCCGAGGCCTATCACCAGGACTATTACTTGAAGAACCCGTTGCGCTATCGTTTCTACCGCTTCAATTGCGGCCGCGACCAGCGCCTCGAGGAGTTGTGGGGTGATGAGGCAGATATAAATAAAACAGATATTTAGGGTGGAAAGCTCATGAGAGTTATGTCGTTGATCCTGGTGTTGCTCGGGCTTGTCGCGCCGCGGCTCGGACTCGAGGCGGCACGGCCGTTCGATGTCGAGGACCTGGTGAGCCTCGCGCGTGTCTCCGACCCGCAGGTCGCGCCGGACGGGCGCGCCGTGGCCTACGTGCTGCGCGAGACCGACCGCGAGGGCAATCGTGGGGTCATGGGCATCTGGCTGGTTGCGGGCGATGCCGCTGCGGAGCCGATTCGCCTCACCGCGCCGACGGCGAGCGCCTGGCAGCCGCGTTGGGCGCCGGACGGCAAGGCGCTTTATTTCCTCGCCGACCGCGGCGGCGAGGTCCAGGTATGGCGCCTGCCGCTGGCCGAGGCCGGCGAGGCGCGCCAGGTGACGGACTACCCCGTGGCGGTAAACGCCTTCGCGGTCTCGCCACGCGGCGACCAGCTGGCATTCAGCCTGGATGTGTTCCTGGACTGCAGTGATCTCGCGTGCACCCGTGCGCGGCTGGACGAACGTGCGGCTGACCCTGCGACCGGCGTCCTGCACGACCGTGTATTCGTGCGACATTGGGATACCTGGAAAGACGGCCGGCGTGCGCAGCTGTTCCTGGCAGAGCTGGGGGCCGACGGGCGCGCCGGAGTGCCGCGCCGGGTGAGCCGGGACCTGGATGCCGATATCCCTACGCGGCCCTTCGGCAGCTCCGCAGAATGGGCTTTCAGCCCGGATGGCAGTGAGCTGTTGTTCGTCGCCCGCGTCGCGCCGGAAGGGGAGCCGTGGAGCACCAACACCGATATCTACCGGGTGGCCACGCAGGGCGAGCCGGAGCCGGAGAACCTCACCGCAGCCAACCTTGCCAGCGACACCAGCCCGGCCTGGTCTCCGGATGGCCGCTCCATCGCCTGGCTGGCGATGAGCCGTCCCGGCTTCGAGGCGGACCGTTACCGGGTCATGCTGCGCGACCTGCGCTCGGGCGCTGCGCGCGAGGTGGCGCCGGATTGGGATCGCTCGGCACACGGGCTGGCGTTCGCCCCCGACGGGCGCAGCATTTTCACTTGGTCGGATGACCAGGGCCACCGTCGCCTGTTCCGGGTGGCACTGCGCTCCGGCGATGCGACTCCCCTGAGCGGAGACGGCAGCGTGGCCGGTTTCAGTGTCGGGCCGGGTCTCGTGGTCTTTGCACGCCAGCACCTGGCGTCACCGGCCCAGCTGTTTGCCACGGACCTGCGCGGTCGTGGGGAGCGCCAGCTGACCCGCCACAATGCCGCGCTGCTGGATGAGATTGAATTCGGCGCCTACGAACAGTTCAGCTTCCCCGGCGCCGGCGGCGAGACGGTGTACGGCTGGGTCGTGAAGCCGGTCGGCTTCCAGGCGGGGCAGCGCTACCCGGTGGCGTTCATCGTCCACGGCGGCCCGCAGGGCAGCATGGGGAACTCTTTCCATTATCGCTGGAACCCGCAGACCTACGCCGGCAAGGGTTACGCGGTCGTGTTCATAGACTTCCACGGATCAACAGGTTACGGGCAGGACTTCACAGACAGCATCACTGGAGACTGGGGCGGCAAGCCGCTCGAAGACCTGCAACTGGGCTGGGCCGCCGCACAGGCGCGTTACCCATTCCTGGACGGGGACCGGGCCTGCGCCCTGGGCGCCAGCTACGGTGGCTACATGATCAACTGGATCGCCGGGGCCTGGCCCGATGGCTTCGCCTGCCTGGTCAATCATTCCGGCATCTTCGACAACCGCAGCATGTACTACTCGACCGAAGAGCTGTGGTTTCCGGAATGGGAGATGGGCGGGCCGCATTTCGCGGCGCCGGAGGGCTTTGAGCGGCATAACCCCGTCAACCTGGTCCAGGCGTGGCGCGCGCCCATGCTGGTGATCCATGGCGCGAAGGACTTCCGCGTGCCGCTGGAGCAGGGGCTGGCCACGTTCAACGCCTTGCAGCGGCGCGGCATTCCGAGTCGCTTCCTGTATTTCCCGGACGAGAACCACTGGATCCTCAAGCCGGCCAACTCGGTACAGTGGCACCGCGTGGTGGAGAGCTGGCTGGCGGAATGGACTGACGGCGACACGCCAGCGGACTGAGCTTGGCGGAGGCAGGCATTGGTTGCGTCACTCCTTCTGCCGGTTGTTTACATACATTCACGAATGTATAATTCACGGCCTGTTCGCGTCCCATTGCGCCCGCCGCGTCGCAACTGAATAAAGCGCCGGCGCGCGCTCGTCCAAGCCCGGAGTTTCAGCATGCACCTTCTCCAAGCTTTCCGTCGCGGCCTCGTGCTGGGGCCCTGGCTCGTTGTCGTGCTCGCGCTTGCCGCCTGTGGACGCGAGGGCGCGGGTGGCGCGAGCCAGGGACCGGGTGGTCCGGGCTCCATGCCTCCGGCGCCGGTGACGGTGGCCTCTGTGCAGCCCGAGACGATCGAGATCAGGGCAGACTTCACCGCCCGCGTGCGCGGCTTGCGACAGGCTGAGGTGCGGGCCCGCGTCGGCGGGATTCTCGAGGAGCGGCTCTACGAGGAGGGCGCGCAGGTCGATGCCGGGACGCCGTTGTTCCGCATTGATCCCGCACCGTATCGCATCGCGTTGCAGCGCGCGCAGGCCGAGCTGGCGAATGCGCGGGCTGCCCTGAACCAGGCCGAGCGCGAATGGCGGCGTGTGTCGGGGTTGTTCGAGCAGGCGGCGGTGAGCGAGCGCGAGCGTGACCTGGCCTTGTCGAACAAGGAACTCGCCGCGGCCCGGCTGGCGCAGACGGAGGCCGGCGTGGCGCAGGCGGAGCTTGAGCTCGGTTACACCACGGTGCGGGCCCCGGTGTCCGGCACGACCGGTTTGGAACAGCTGACTGCAGGCAACCTGCTGAGTGTCGGCGCCCTGTTGACCACGGTGACGCAACTCGACCCGGTGCAGTTGCGTTTCTCCCTGCCGGCCGCCGACGCCGCCGCACGCCGCGTGTTGCAGGATACCGCCAGCGCGGCAGAGCTGGGCATCGAGTTGTACTGGCCGGACGGCAGCGTCTATGCGCGGCCTGGAACGCTGGACTACCTGGCCGGAACGGTGGACCCGGAGACGGGCAATGTCGCGGCACAGGCTGTATTTCCCAACCCGGACCGCGCACTGCGGCCGGGAGAAACCGTGCGCGTCCGGCTGTTGGTGGAGCGCTTGGAGGACGTCTACCTGGTACCGCCGGAGGCGGTGTCGCAGGGCGACGGCGGCGCGAAGGTGTTCCTGGTGTCCGACGAGGGCAGGGCGCAAGCCCGGCTGGTGCGACTGGGCCCGCTGGTCGACGGCCGGCAGGTGGTCACGCAGGGGCTCGCCGCCGGCGACCGCCTGGTGGTCAACGGCCAGGTCGGCCTGCAGGACGGCGCGGCCGTGAACCCGCAGGGCGCGGGGCAGGGCGCCGGCGACGGCCAGGGCGCGGGCGACGGGCAGCGCTGATGCTGCGCTTCTTCATCGACCGGCCGATCTTCGCCTCGGTCATTTCGATCCTCATCATCCTCGGGGGCGCAGCGGCGCTGCGCGCCCTTCCCGTGGAGCAGTATCCCAACGTGGTGCCGCCGCAGGTGGTGGTCACGGCCGTGTTCCCGGGCGCCAGCGCACAGGTGCTGGCGGATTCGGTCGCCGCACCGCTCGAGCAGGAGGTCAACGGCGTCGACGACATGATCTACATGGAGTCCTCGGCCAACGACTCCGGCGTGGTGCAGCTGACCGTGTCTTTCGAGATCGGCACCGACCCGGACCAGGCCCAGATCAACGTCAACAACCGCGTGCAGGCGGCGCTGCCGCGCATGCCGCAGACGGTACGCAACCTGGGCGTGCGGGTGGAGTCGCGCTCCACCAGCATCCTCATGGTGCCGGTCATGCTGTCGCCGGACGGGCGCTACGACACGCTTTACATCAGCAACTATGCCTTGCTGAACGTGCTCGACGAGCTGGTGCGCCTGCCGGGCGTGGGCAACGCCTCGCTGTTCGGCGCGCAGGACTATTCCATGCGCATCTGGCTGCGTCCCGACCTGCTGGCGCAGTACGGGCTTACTCCGAGCGACGTGGCCGCCGCGGTGCGTGAGCAGAATTCGCAGTTCGCCGCCGGGCGCATCGGTGCTGCACCGGCGCCCGAGGACCAGGCTTTTACTTTCGCGGTGTCCACGCGCGGCCAGCTCACTACCGCGGAGGAGTTCGAGAACATCATCCTGCGCAGCGGCCCGGACGGCGCCATCCTGCGCCTCGGCGACGTGGCGCGCGCCGAGCTGGGCGCGCAGAACTATGGCTTCTCCGCCACCTACAACGGCAAGCCGGCGGTGCCGATGGGTGTCTTCCTGCAGCCCGGAGCCAATGCGCTGGAGACAGCCGACGCGGTGTACGCCGCCTTCGAGGAAATGTCACAGCGTTTCCCCGCGGGCCTGGAATACCGTATTCCTTACGACACCAGCGAGTTCGTGCGTATCTCGATCCGCGAGGTCTACACCACGCTGCTGGTCGCGGTGGCGCTGGTGGTGATCGTCACTTTCCTGTTCCTGCAGCACCTGCGCGCCACGCTGATCCCCATCGCCGCCATTCCCGTGTCGCTGATCGGCACGTTCCTCGGCATGCAGGCTTTCGGCTTCTCGGTCAACCTGCTGACGCTGTTCGGCCTGGTGCTGTCCATCGGTATCGTGGTGGACAACGCCATCATCGTGATGGAGAACGTCGAGCGTCTCATGCAGGAACAGAACATGAAGGCGCGCGAGGCCTCCATCGAGACCATGCAGCAGGTGGCGGGCGCCGTGGTGTCCTCGACGCTGGTGCTGGTGGCGGTGTTCGCCCCGGTGACTTTTTTCGGCGGGCTTTCGGGCGAGCTCTACCGCCAGTTCGCCGTCACCATCGCCATCTCGGTGGTGGTGTCCGGCGTGGTGGCGCTCACCCTCACGCCGGCCATGTGCGCCTTGCTACTCGACAAGGAGGCGAAGACCCCGGCCGCGCCCTTCAGGGCGTTCAACCGCGGCTTCGAGGCCTTGACGCGCGCCTTCGTGGCCGGCGTCAGCTTCCTGCTGCGGCATAGCGTTGCCGGGGTGCTGGGTTTCGCCGCCATCATCGCCGTCACCACCCTGCTGCTGCTGCGCATGCCCGGGGGTCTGGTGCCGCAGGAAGACCAGGGCGTGGCGATCGTCGTGGGCCAGCTCCCCCCGGCGGCGGCGCTGCAACGTACCGAGAAGGTGCGGGACGCGATCACCGGCGCGCTGCTGGGCAATTTCCCGGAGGTCAGCGAGTTCACCAGCTTCGCCGGCTTCGACATCATCGGCCGGGCCGAGAAAAGCAATGCCATCGTCGGCTTCGCCCGCCTCGCGGACTGGGACGAACGCACCGGTCCCGGCCAGGACGCGGCCGCCGTGACGGGCCGGATCATGGGCATGGGCTTCGGCATCCAGGAGGCGAGCGTGTTCGCCTTCACGCCGCCACCCATCCAGGGGCTGTCCCTGACCGGCGGCGTGGAAGGCTATCTCCAGGGCCGTGGCCAGCTGGACGCGGACGAGCTGGGCATGTTGTCGAACCGCATGTACGGCGCGACGGCCGACAGCCCGGAAATCGGCAGCCTGCGCATGTTTATCGACCCCAGCGTGCCGCACTACCGCGCAGAGATCGATCGCGACCGGGTGCGCAGCCTGGGCGTGCCGGTCAACGCGGTCTTCGAGGCCATGCAGAGCACCTTCGGCAGCCTGTATATCAACGATTTCACGCTGCAGGGCCGCAACTGGCAGGTGAACGTCCAGGCCGAGGGGGACTTCCGCAGCGAACCTGAGGACCTGCGGCGCGTGTTCGTGCGCGCCGGCGACGGCAGCATGGTGCCGCTCAGCTCGCTGGTGCGGCTGGAGCGCTACGGTGCCACGGACACGGTGGATCGCTACAACCTCTTCCCCGCCATCCGCTTTCTTGCGGAGCCGGCGCCGGGTTACACCACCGGACAGGTCAAGGCAGCGCTAGAGTCCGCGGTAGCGCAGAACTTCGGCAACGAGGCGCGGCTGGGCTGGATTGGCGAGGCGTACCAGCTCGAGGCGGCAGAGGGAGCGGGCGGCGCCGCATTCGCCATGGGCCTGGTGATGGTCTTCCTCATCCTTGCGGCGCAGTACGAGCGCTGGTCGCTGCCGCTGGCAGTGGCCACCGCGGTACCCTTCGGCGTGCTGGGCGCGGTCCTGGCGAACACCCTGAGCGGCTACCCGAACGATATCTATTTCCAGGTCGGGCTGCTGGTGCTCATCGGCCTGGCCGCCAAGAACGCCATCCTCATCGTCGAGTTCGCAGCACAGAATCGCGCCGACGGGCTGAGTGCTTTCGCGGCCGCCACCCGCGCGGCGCGCCAGCGTTTCCGCGCCATCATGATGACGGCCATGACATTCATCATCGGCAGTCTGCCGCTGGTGTTCGCGACCGGGGCCGGCGCGGCCAGCCGGCGCGAAATCGGCACGGTGGTGGTCGGCGGCATGATCCTGGCCAGCACCCTGGCCCTGTTGTTCGTGCCGCTGTTCTACAAGCTGCTCGAGGACCTGTCCTCCTGGCGGCGCCGTGGCAAGGAGGCGGGCCATGCATAAGGCACGCTTGCTGCTGCTGTCCGTGGTGCTCGCCCTGGGCGCCTGCGTGGTGGGGCCCGGCTACGAGCGACCGGAGCTGGAACTGCCGGATGCCTGGCCGGATACGCCGGCGCAGCCGGCGTCCACACCCGAGGAGATGAAGGCATGGTGGCGTCGCTTCGACGATCCCGTGCTGGACGGACTCATCGAGCGCGCCCTGGAAGACAACCTGGACCTGCAACTGGGGTTTGCGCGCGTGCAGGAAGCGCGGGCGCGCCTTGGCCTCGCGCGCGCCGAGCAGTTCCCCACGGTGGCGCTGCAGGCCGAGGCCTCGCGCCAGCGCCAGCCGCCTGCAGCGATCGGGATCGAGGGGATCGAGATCCCGCCGCGCAACCTGTTCTCGGTTTCCGGCACGCTGTCCTACGAGCTCGACCTGTGGGGACGGCTGGCACGCAGCAGGGACGCGGCGCTGGCGGAACTCGAGCGCAGCATGTACGCGCACGAGGCGCTGCGCATCGCGCTCGTGGCTGACGTGGTGACCGGTTACTACGCCTTGCGCAGCGCCACGGCGCAGCTCGACATCACGCGACGGACAATGGTCTCGCGCGAGGAGAACGTGCGTGTGCAGCGGCTGCGCTACGAGGCCGGCATGGTGGATGAGCTGGTGCTCAGGCAGGCAGAGTCGGACCTTGCGACCGTGAAAGCCCAGTTGCCGGCGCGCGCCGATGCCGTGAACCGCCGCGAGAGCGCGCTGGCCATCCTGCTCGGTCTCGATCCGGCCGCCCTGGTGGCGGGTCTCGACCTCGGTGAGCCTGGCGGGGAGCTGCCGCCTGGCGCAACCGGGATTCCGCAAGTCCTGCCGGCGGAGCTGCTGGCGCGACGCCCGGACCTGCGTGCCGTGGAGGCGGGCCTGCAGGCGGCCACCGCACGGGTGGGCGTGGCGATGGCGGCGCGTTTGCCGCAGCTCAACCTCGCGGCCCTGGTGGGCAGCGTGGCGGGCAGCACGGGTGATCTGTTCAGCAGCGATGCCGAGTCATGGCGCGTGGGCGGGACGCTCGCCGGCCCGTTGCTCGACTTCGGTCGCGGCCGCGCAAGGGTAGAGACCGCGAGTGCCGTCATGGAGCAGGCCGAGCTGCAGTACCGTGCGGCCGTGACAGCTGCGGTCGCCGAGGCGCGCGACGCGCTCAGGGCCTATGACAACAGCCTCGCAGCGCAGCGTGCGGTCGAGGAGCAAGTCGCGGCCTTAAGCCGCACCGAGGAGCTCGCAGACATCCGGTATCGCGAGGGCTACATCAGCATCATCGAGTTGCTGGATGCCCAGCGCGGCTTGCTCGCGGCCGAGTTGCTGCTGGCGCAGTCCCGCGCCGACCACTACGCCGCCACCGCCACCCTGTTCAAGGCGCTCGGCGGAGGATGGGAAAAGCCATGGTGAGGCGGACCCGTGCCGAGGCCGAGGCGACCCGCGAGGCATTGCTGGACGCCGCGGAACAGGAGTTCCTGCAGCGCGGCGTATCGCGCACCAGCCTGGAGCACATCGCCCGCCGCGCGGGTGTCACGCGTGGCGCCATCTACTGGCATTTCAAGGACAAGAGTGACTTGTTCGCCGCCATGCTCGACCGGGTACGGTTGCCTTTCGCCAACATGGCGGACGAGTACCGGCGCGAGGTGGGCAGTGATGATCCGATCGGACTGCTGCGCAGGCTGTGTCGTATCGCCTTTGCCCAGCTGGACGAGAACGAGACCTATCGCAACGTCTACAGCATCCTGCTGACACGCTGCGAGTTTAGCGGCGAGGTCAACCCGGCTTTCGAGCGGCAGGTGGCGATCGATGCCGAGAGCGTGCAGCGGGTGCAAGGCGATTTCCAACGCGCCAGGGAGCTCGGCCAGGTGCGCCCCGACGTGGAGCCGCGCGTGGCAGCGCTGGCGCTGTACTCGCTCATGCATGGCATCTACGTCTCCTGGCTGCGCGCCCCCGAGAGCTTTTCCATTCGCCGCGACGGCGAAGCCATGCTCGACCTGTTCCTGCGCGGCCTGTCCTGATCCCTGT
>CAYPTW010000005.1:30702-44086 GCA_964413755.1 uncultured Thioalkalivibrio sp.
CTGATCCCTGTCCTGGTGACGCCATGGCGCCGCTGCGGCGGCGGACTACACTTTGACTGAGAGCCGGCGCAGAGCGGGCTGCAGCCAGGAGTAGGAGCATGAAGGGATATATCAACACGATCCTCGTGCCGGTCGACGGTTCGGAGAACTCCATGCGCGCGGCGCGCTTCGGCATCCAGCTGGCGGCGGCGCTCGAGGCGGAGGCGAAGCTTCTCTACGTCTTCCCGGCAGCCTCGGTGGAGCTCATCGGCATGGCGGGAATTTCCCGCCAGGACATCGAGCAAGCGGCACAGGAATGTGCCCAGCGTGCTTTTGACCAGGTCCGCCTGGGACTTGACGCAGAGATGTTGCAGCGGGTGGGCGAAGAGATCGCCATCGGCGCGCCGGCCGAGGAAATCATCGCCCGCACGGAGACGGACCCGGCAACCATGGTGGTGATGGGACGGCGCGGCCTGTCGCCGATGAAGACGCTGGTGCTGGGGAGTATCAGCGAAAAGGTTCTCCGGCATGCGGCCGTGCCGGTCACGGTCATCACCTGAGGCTCGTCCCAGTCGCTGCGTGCGACGCTAGGGGGCGAGCTTGCGAGCCCTGAACAGGGGATGTTCGGGCGCGTACGCGGCCGCTGCGGGCTCTTCGCGCTCATACCGCTCCAGGTTCCTGCGCAGGTCGGGTCGCTGCGGAAGATCGCCGGTCTTCAGCGCCTCGAAAATGGCCTGCATCTGCAGTTCCACGGCGTCAGCAAAACGTCCCGTCGCGGCATAGGCCATGGCAAGCGTCTCCGCGGACTCACCGCCCGGCAACTGCTCGTAGAGCCTCTCGGCGAGTTCGACGGCGGCCTGCCGGCGTGCCGCGTCGGCCCCGCCACAGGTCGTCCGCAGGCGCACCACCATGGCCACGAGCTCGGCGGGCGGCGCTGCAGCTTCGGCCAGCGCCGGCTCGGCGACCGCCAGGGCACGTTCGCAATCGCCGCCGGCGGTGTAGCTGGCGCCCAGCAGCAAGCCGTACAGCGGGCGGTCCTGCGTGGATCCGGCGCCGTTCCAGAGCTGTTCGTACTCGGCTGCGGCGGCGCCGAAATCGCCGCGGCTGAAGAACAGGTCGCCGAGGGCGAGCCGCGCATCGGCCTGCGCAGGATCTGCAGTGAGCGACCGGCGATAGTGTTCCACGGCGACGTCGGGCATGGCCTGCAGCTCGTCGAGCTGGCCGAGATAGAACCACGCACGTGCATCCCCGGGGTCGAGTGCAGCCAGTCGCTCGAATAACGCGCGGGCTCCAGCGTCTTCGCCGAGGCGGGCGAGTAGTTCGCCTGCGTTCAAGAGGGCGGCGCGATGGTCGGGATCCAGCTGGACGGCGCGCTGCATGGCGCGCGCGGCCTCCTCGAGGCGCCCCGCAGCGGCAAGTTCGAGGCCCATTTCAACGTAGAACTGCGGGCTCCTGGACTTGCCACGCACCGCGTCCAGCAGCGGGTCGTCGATAACCTCGGGGCGGTTGCCGCGCAGTTCGAGGTGGTAGCGCGCGCGTTCGATGTCGCCGAGGCCGCGGTAGGCCATGCCCAGGGAATGGTGCAACTGGGACGCCGCGGGATCCAGCGCCAGTGCCTGCTCGAGCCGCTCTGCCGCTTCCTGGTAACGCTCCGTCGCCAGGGCCACGCGGCCGAGCCCGCCCAGCGCGGCCGGCGCAGAGGGTGCCAGGGCGAATGCCCGTGCGAAGTCTCGTGCGGCCCGCTCAGTGTCGCCTGCCTCGAGGCGAATGCGACCGCGCCGCAGCAGTGCCGGGACATCATCCGGGGCCAGCGCCAGCACTTCATCGAGGAAGCCGGCCGCGGCGATGGGGTCGTTGGCGCTGAGTTCAACCAGGGCCTGCAGGTAGGGCCAGGCCTGGTCGTCCGGCTGCAGGGCACGCGCCCGGGCGTAGGCCGTGCGCGCCTGGCCGAGGAGCTCATGCACGAACAACAGGTCACCGTAATGGCCCCATGCGCCGGCCAGCTCGTTTACTGCTGCCGGGTCTTGCATGGCCTGTTCCAGGGCTGCACGGGCATCGGCGAGCGCAGTCTGTACCGGCGCCGGGAATCCCGCGGTATCCACCGGCGGGACGGAGGCGGACTGCGCATGGCCCGTACCCGGCGCAATCAGCGCGGCGGCGCACAGCAGGAAGACTACGTGGAGCAGGGCGTGCGGGCTCATGGCGACTCCGGCGCCGCGCCCGCGCCCTGGCGCAGGACATGATAGCGGTCGACCGCAAGGCCGCTGAACTCTTCCTGCGTGCCGTCCGGCCAGCGCACGTGCACGGCGCGGGGCGCATCGCCGTCACCCAGCGCGAACAGGACACGGGCATCCTGCGCGGAGGCATAGGAACCGTCGGCGCGCGAACGCCGCTTCGGTTTTGCCTCTTTTCCCGCGTGCAGGGCGACGACCGCGCCGGTGGCATGCCGCCGGCCGGAGACGTCCACAAGTTCGAGGCCCAGCCAGCGTCCCGCCCGCTCGGTCCTGTTGAGCAGTACCTGCACGGGCCCTTCGATATTGCTGAACACCACGTCCGGCCGTCCGTCGTTGTCCAGGTCGCCCACGGCCGCGCCCCGCGTGACATTGGGCACGGCGAAGGCCGGGCCGGCGGCGTCCGAGACCTCGCGGAAGCGCCCGTCGCCACGGTTGAGGAAGAGCTGGTTGCGCTGGTGGTAGGGGAAATCGCTGCCGGCCTCGACCAGGTCCCGCTCCAGCGTCACCGCGCCGTTGCCGACCACCAGGTCGAGCCAGCCGTCCATGTTGGCGTCGATCCAGGCCGTGCCGAAGCCCGTGTAGCTGAGACTCGGCACACCGAGCCCCGAGCGCGACGTCACGTCGGTGAACCAGCCCTCGCCCTCGTTGCGATAAAGGGTGTTGCTCTCGCTGCGCATGTGAGTGACGAAGATATCCTCGGTCCCGGAGCGGTCATAGTCAGCCGCATCCACGCCCATGCCGGCTTCGGTCATGCCGTCGGCATTCACGGCGCTGCCGGCGAGAAAGGCCTCGTCCAGGAATGCCAGGCCGCCCTGGTTCAGCCAGAGGGAATTCGGGTCGCCGTCGTTCGCCACGTAGATGTCCGGCGACCCGTCGTAGTCGAGGTCGGCGATGATGACGCCGAGGCCGTGTCGGGCCACGTCGCCAAGCCCCGCCCTGGTGCTTACGTCCGCGAACCGGCCGTCACCCAGGTTGCGAAACAGGCGGTCCGGTACGCCGTCGTAGGTGGAGGGCGAGCAGTAGTCGAGCTGGTTGGTCAGGGTGCTGCGGCACTCGCGATTGGCTGCGACCGAGTAGTCAGCATAATTCGCCACCACCAGCTCCGGCAGCCCGTCGCCGTCCAGGTCGCCGAAGCTCGCGCTCACGCTCCAGGCCGGATCGCTGACGCCGGCTGCCGCGGTGACGTCGCTGAAAGTCCCATCGCCGTTGTTGCGCCAGAGCTGGTTGTCACCGAGGTTGAGGACGTACAGGTCGGTGAAGCCATCCGCATCGAAGTCCCCGGTGGCGACGCCCATGCCATAGCCGTGGGCCGCAATGCCTGCCTCCCGTGTCACGTCGCGAAAACGCGCCACCCAGCGGCCTTCATCGTCGCGCGCCGATTCGTTGCGATACAGGCGGTCGCCGCCGGCAGCCGTGGGATCGCCCTCCGTGCCCGGCATCAGCCCGCCCTGGACCAGGTAGATGTCGAGGCGCCCGTCGTTGTCGTAGTCGAGCAGGCCCACGCCGCCGCCCATGATTTCCGGGAACCAGAAGCGGCCCGTCATGCCGTTGCGGTACACGAAGTCCACCCCTGCATCCGCAGCCACGTCGACGAATCGCGGCGTGTCGTCGGCGCTCGCCGGGAGGGCGGTGCCGAGCAGCAGAAAGGAGAGGAGAACCCGGGAGTTATTCATCGCGCGGCATTATACGGATTAATGGCGGAGGGCCCGGGCGGGTGTCGCTCAGGGCTGGCGGATGACGTGCAGCCGGTCGGGTTCAAGGCCCTGGAGGACCTGTTCCTGTCCGTCCGGCCAGCGGATGGTCACCGCTCCCACCGTGGCGGATGCGCCGAGGCCGAAAGTCAGCGGCAGCTCGACCTGGGACAGGTAGCTGCGCGTCGGCATCACGGTCCTGCGCTGCACCCCTGCCGGTCCTTGCAGCCGGACCTCGGCGCCGATCGCCCGCGTGTTGGGCGCGCGGCCTTCGAGCCGGAGGCGAATCCAGTGGCCCGCCGCCGGCGTCTCGTTGCGGAGCAACAGCGGTGCACCACCCGCCTGCGTCAGCACCAGGTCGAGCCGGCCGTCGCCGTCCAGGTCGGCGTACGCAGCCCCGCGCCCGACCAGGGGCCGGGCGAGATCGAAGGTCTCGGCGGGTGGCACCTGCACAAAGGGCTGCCGGCAGTCTGCGCCGCAGTTCCAGAACAGCTGCGCCGGCTGCCGGTATTGCTGGCTCGCCTGCACCCGGTTGATCTCGTTCTCGACATGCCCGTTCGCCTGCAGGTAGTCGAGGCGACCGTCGAGATCATAGTCGAAGAACAGCACGCCGAAGGTGAGGGCGGCGCGCGAGGCAGGGCCAATGCCGGCGATGATGGTCTCGTCGGAGAACTCCGCAGTGCCATCCGCGGAGACAAAGAAGGAGCTCATCTCGTTGGCGAAATTCCCGATCGCGATCGCCAGGGCGTCGTCGTTGCGGAAATGGGCTGCGTCGATACCCATGGCACCGGTCGCCAGCCCGTTCCGGTCGAAGCCGGCGCCTGTTTCGACCCCGATCTCCGCGAAGGTCCCGTCACCAAGGTTGCGAAACACGAAGTTCCGCACCGTGTCATTCGCCACGACCACGTCGAGGTGGCCGTCTTCATCCAGGTCGACGAAGGCGAGGGCGAGCCCCTTGCCGACGGGCTGGCCGGTGGTCGCATGGGTGACATGGATGCCTGCCGCGGCGCTGGTGTCGCTGAAGCTGCCGTCGCCGTTGTTGCGGTAGAGATAGGACTGCGTGCCGCGGAAATTGCTGGGTGGGCCATAGGCGCGCCCGATCCCGGCGAGACGGTAGTCGACTTCCATGTCGATCTCGCGCGACCACTGCACGTAGTTCACGACGAACAGGTCGAGCCAGCCGTCGCCGTCGTAATCGAAGAAGCCCGCGGACGTGCTCCAGGTCTCCGCGCCACCCGCCACGCCGGCGCGCGCAGTGACCTCGGCAAAGCGGCCGCCCAGGTTGCGGTAAAGGTGATTCGCGCCGACCGCGGTCACGAACAGGTCTTCCCAGCCGTCGCCGTCGAAATCGCCCACGGCCACGCCCTGGCCGTAGAAGGCGTCGCCGTCCAGCCCGGCCTCCGCGGTGGCATCACTGAAGCGGCCCGTGCCGTCGTTGCGATAAAGGTAGAGTGCCTGCGGCCGCGGTTCTCCGGGCGCGCGGGAGAAGGGCCAGGTGTCGGAGTTTACGAACAGCAGGTCCTGGTCGCCGTCGTTGTCGAAGTCCAGCCAGGCGACACCGCCGCCCATGGTCTCGGGGAGCATGCGCTCGCCGCGCGCGCCGTTCTGGTGGGTGAACTCGATGCCGGCGGAGCGCGTGATGTCGCGCCAGCGTGCAAGCGGCGCGACGGGCCCCGCGTCGGTCTCCAGCAGGCCGGACAGGTCGACGTCGGCTTCCGGGACGACGGGTTCGGGCGGTGTGCGAGCCAGGCGGAACAGCACGACCGCGAGCACCGCCACCACCACCACCGCGATCGCTGCCAGCGAGCGGCGGAAAGCCGTGGCGATAGCGGCATCGCGCGATGAGCCCGGGCCGCTCAAGGTGTTTCTCCCGTCGCCGCGAAGGCGGTTACCGACACCGGATAGTCCGCGTGCTGCGGCCGATGCAAGTCGTACACCACCACCGGGTCGGCGGCATGGTTGGCCGCCGGGTTGGCGCGCCGGGCGGCAGCGACAGCGTGGTCGCGCGCATTGTCGTCGACCCGGTAGCGGGCGTGGGCCGCGCGGTGCCTTTCCATCTCGGGCACGTCGCCCAGCTCACCGTACACGCGTGCCAGGTTGTAATGCGCCGTGCTGTTTTCCGGATCCTGGACCAGGCTTGCCAGGAACCAGTCGCGCGCCGCGCGCAATGCCTCGAGGCGCATGGCTTCGTCACCACGTGACTGCCGGGCCTGTTCCAGGCGGGCCAGGCCGAGCTGGTTGAGCAGCCGGTAGTCGCGGGAGAAGTCGAAGCTGCGGGCGCGCGCGGCGGCGAAACGGTTCTCAGCCAGTGCAGTGAAAGTTGCGGTCGCTTCCTCCAGCCGCCCCTGCTGGAACAGCAACTGCCCGCCGAACCACGCAGCGGACCACGGCGGGGCCGGCTCCGGGTGATCGAGAGCGCGCTGCAGCGCCGCGGCCGCGTCATCGAGACGTCCCTCCTGCAGGTAGGTGCGGGCGAGGTTCAGCGCACCGTCGGCGCGCCCCAGCGCCTCGACGCGGCGAAAGGCCTCTTCGGCCTGGCGCAACTGGCGGCGTTGCGGCTTGCGCAGCGCCCCGATGCCGTAATCGTTCCAGCGCTCCCAGGCAGCTGTCGGCGGGGCCGGCGCCGTGGTCCAGTCGCCCGCGGAAGCCACGCGGAAGACGACCCGGTCCGTAGCCAGGGTGGTGATCGGCAGGTCGTTGCGGCGGAAATCCTCGTCCAGCACGAGTTGCATCATGCGCGTGTCGAACTTGCGATAATGCAGGCGTGCCCTGACCTCGAGTTCGCCCTGCATGGCGGACGGAACGGCGAGCCGGTAGTGCAGCAGGTCGGCTGCACCGGGCGGTACCTGGTGATCGTAGAGCGGCACGAAAATGTCCTCGGCATTGCGCCGGTCGATACGCCCGCCGTTCCGGTCCAGCATGTAGGTGTTGGCGAAGTGAGACCAGGGGTCGACTGCGCCGGTCGCCGGGTCGATTCCCCCGCTGCGCGCGATGACTTCGCCGTCGTGCAGCACTTCGACCTCGACCCAGATCTCGTTCGAGTCGGCGGTGCCCTGCGTAAAGGCATGGCCCACCCGGAGGTTGCGCAACACGATCTGCAGCAGGTACTCGCCGCCGGGCCGCAGCACCGGGACCTGCGGCCGCAACGGCCCGAGCAGCGGGCCATCCACGGCACCGCCTTCGCGTAGCGCGACGATGTCGAGGCGCATGGAGCCCGTGAGCATTTCCCGGTGCGCGGCCATGACCTCGGCCGGCAGGTCGAGGAGATGGGGCAGGGCGGTGTTCGCAGCCGGGAACAGGTGGTCCAGGATCGTTGCTGCTTCCCCCGGCGCACGCACCCGGCTGGAGAAATCGTCCGAGGGGCTGGGCTGCATGTGGCAGCCGTTGCAGTTGGGCTCGGCCGCGGCCGGATAGTAGAAGCTGGCGACGCTGTGGCCGGAAACACCGCTGAGCAGGAAGGAATCGTAATGGTTCTGCCCGCGCAGCCACTGATATTGGTTCAGCGCCTCCGGCAGGTGCACCTTGTGGCAGGCGCCGCAGAACTCGGGCGTGCGGTGCAACGGCTTGAGGAAGGTGCGGCGATGGAAATCCGGTTTCGCCTTCACCAGCTGGCGATTGACCCAGGCGAGCAGCGGATTGTCGCTGAAGGCGAACGGGTAGTGGCGTGGCTCGGTGATGGTCAGGTCGGCGTTGCCGCGCGGGCTGTCGACCGAGGTCACCGCGTGACAGACCGTGCAGGTGATGCCCGCGTTGGCCGTGGGGTCGTTCACATCGTCGAAGTCCGGGTCGTCCAGCGCGCCGGACAGCATGGGCACCACGTCGTGGCAGCCGGCGCAAAAGCGTACGCCGGAGGTATCGCCGCCGCGTGCCGCAAGTGCCGCGCGCGTGTTACGCACGGCGAACAGGTAGACGGGGTTGTCGAAGGATGCAAAGCGGTGCGCGCTATGGCTCCACTGCGCATGGACATCGGCATGACACTCGGCGCAGTAGTCGTCCATCATCAGCACGCGCGCCGGGATGTGAGCACCGGTAGCCGTCTGCATCAGGGACGGCGCGAACTGGGCGTCGTCCTCTCCGGCGGCCGCTCCTGCGCGCAGGCCCTGCACCTGGAATGCGACCAGCGCCACGGCAGCGAGCACGCCCGGGCCGCCGATCAGTACGCCGCTGCGCCAGCGAATCCGCGGGCCGGCCAGCCGATGCAGGACGAACAGCCAGGCGCACAGGAAGGGGGCCACGACGTGCACCCAGTAGGCGCCCTGGCGCACCGCCGGATTACGGATGCTGAAGAAGTCGAAGCGCACCAGCAGCAGCCCGCTCACCAGCAACGCCACGATGGCGGCGAGCAGCCCGAGGCCGGCGCGCACGGCGTTACGGTTGGGCCGGTGCCAGACGCGCCGCAGGTGGGAGCCGATAAACACCGCTGCGGGCACGACGAGAGCGAGCCCCACCACGAGGTGGAACAGGAACATGAGCTGGTAGAAGTGGTCCTGGATGCCGCGCTGCTGCCACCACTCCAGGAAGGTCACGAGGCCGAGGTACAGGCTGTTCACCGCCAGCAGGCCGAACACCGCCAACACGGTTGCCAGCAGGACCCGCAAGCGGGGGCTGACGGCGGGCTTCGTCACGGCCGGACGCGCCATTACTCTCCGCCCTGGTAGCGGATCAGGTACTGCTCGTGCAGTGCGTCGCGCCGGGCCGGATCCCCGGCGCCCGGCGTGCTGGGCAGCGGCCCCACGGTCTCGCCGTCGAGGGTGTACATGTCCATGTCCTTGGCGTAACCGCGTGCTTCAAGCACGAGGACACGCTGCAGACCGGGCATCTCGGGGGGCGCCTCGAATTCGACGTGCAGCTCATCCCCCGGCCCGATCACCGCGAAGGCGTCGTTCTGCTCGCGGACCAGCGGGAGCACCGGTCCCAGCGCCGTGTAGAAGCCGGACTGGTAGCGCGTATCCCAGAAGGGACTCCGGTCAGCGTAGTCGTAATACGGCCGCTGCTGCGCGTAGGTGACCCGGCGGGCAAAGCCTGTCTTGGCGACCCGGGCCGCGAGCATGGGGGGCGCCTGGCGGGTGGTCGCATCCGGGCGCGGTTCGCCCCCCACCACGCGGATACGATCCCAGTAGATCTCCCAGTTGGAGCGCAGCCGCAGCTGTTGCGTGCCTGCCGGCAAGCCCACCAGGGGCAGGGACATCTCCCGCGGCATCCCGGCGGGATAGCCGAAGGCTTCGTACACCACCACCCATTCCCCGCTTTCGCCCCGCGCCTCGAGCGTCGGCGGGGCATAGCCGGCGCCGGCCTGCCAGGCGGCGAAAACGGTTTGCGAGTAGGGGTATTCGACCCAGCCGTCGGCCACCAGCACGGGATCGCCCGCGAGGCTGTCGAGCGGCGCCTCGAACTCCAGCTCGAGCAGGTGCTCGCCGGCCAGGCGGGCGAGGAAGCGCGGGTCGCGTTCCCCGGGGGGCGCTGCGATGTCGTCGCGCGCGGTCAAAGCGTCCGTCACGTCGTTACCACGGTCGTCGCTCGCCCGGCGCAGTTCCAGCACGTTGTCTTCGCGGTAGAACACGGGCGCTCCGGTGGGCGCCGGCCCGCCGCCGGTATGCATGCGTTCGTCCAGCGCCAGGTTCCATCCGGGGGGCAGGTCGTAGACGTGAAGCCGCAAGGTGTCGAGATACGCGATCTCTTCCATCGGCTCCGCGATCTTGAGCGCATAGCGGCCGTCGCGCGGCACCAGGGCCCCTGCGGGCAGGCGGAAGAATTCCCATGGGCGGGGCGTGGAATAGCTGCCCGGCTCCAGCAGGAAGCCGATACCGCCGACGCCGAGCACGTCGCTGACGAACTCGAAGCGCTCGCCGTTCCAGGCGAACAGCACCGGGCAGCTCGCCAGCTGGCGCTGCGTTTCCGTGATCACATGCATGGCGCCGGCCTCGAGCCCGAGCTCGGTCTGCAACACGCCGTCGGTCCAGGTCAGGCGCACGAAATCGGCGCGGCTGCGGCCGCCGAGACCGAGCGCCAGCGGCTGCAGGCTCTGTCCCGGCGCCGAGTGCGGGTCATAGGTATCCGCCAGCGTCCACCCGTCCAGCGTGCGGAGCATCACTGCGGTGCCGATACCGGAAGCGTTCGAGCGCATGCCTTCGCCGGTGTCCGAGCGCCCGGTGGGCTCGAGGGCCAGGAAGGAATAGCGACCGGGCCCCGGGGGCCAGGCGACGAGTTCGCGGCCCGCCGGGCCGGGCGTGACGCCGACCAGTGCGTAGCCCTGTGCCGGGTCCAGCAGTACCGGCGCCAGCGCCTCGAGCGCGAGTTGCGCCTCGTGCAGCATTACCGGCGTCCCGGTCGCGTCGAAGCCCAGCACCCTGAAGCCGCCCGCATGCTGCACCAGCAGGTCGGCCTGCCCGGAGCCGTCGATGTCCAACAGGGCCAGCTCCGCCGCGGCGCCCGCCGGGACCACGCCTTGCGCGACGATGGCGGCGACCCATTCGCCGTCCTCGCCGGCCCGCCACGCCAGCAGGTCGCCGGCGGCATCGATCGCGTACAGCTCGAGCGCGCCGTCTGCATCGAGATCACCGGGGATGACGGCTGCGAGCGGCGTATCGTTAAACGCAGCGAAGCCTGCGGCGCTTTCGTAGCGCCACAGCCGGTCGTTGCGCAGCACCTGGTGAGGGCCGGCCCGGTTCAGCAGCAGGATGTCGGCGTCGCGATCGAGGTCCAGGTCCAGGGCCATGCCGCGGTGGCTGGCGCTCACCGGGCCGTGCGGCGCCGGGACGGTATCGAGAGGCCGGAAGGTGCCGTCGAGGTTGTTGTTGAACAGTACTGCCGGGCCGTCGCCGCGGCTCAGCAGCAGGTCGAGGTCGCCGTCATGGTCGGCATCGAAGGCGGCCACAGACGTGCAGGCGCCGGTCGCAGTCAAACCGGCGCTGGCAGTGACGTCGCGCCAGCCCGTCGCCTGCTGCATGAACAGCCGGCTGGAATCGCTGCCGCAGAGGAACGCGTCCACGCGGCCGTCGTTGTCGATATCGCCCCAGGCTGCCGCCAAGACGCCGGCGTGGCCGCTCAGCGGATGGGCGGCGTCGGCGCTGAAGTGCCCGTCGTCTTCCTGCAGCAGCACCAGGCTGGCGCTGGCGGCGCCGCCGGCGAGGAACAGGTCGAGCCGCCCGTCAGCGTCGATGTCGGCGACGGTGAGGTCGGTATAGCCGCTGCCCGGCAGCGTGGCCGCCACGTCCTCCGGTGGGCCGAACACCGGACCCGCCGGCTGAGCCGGTTCGTCCGGGCCCGGCAGGTCGATTGCCAGTGCCTCGGCAAGCGGCCCCTTGCGCGTGTAGCGGAATTCGGCCAGGTGAGCGCGCGGATTGTTCTCGAAGCGCTGGTATGCGGCCAGCATCTCGCGCGCTTCCTCGCGGTCGCCCTGGCGGCGCAGCACGAGCGCGGCACCGTAGTAGCCGCTGCGCAGGTAGGGATCGCGGCGGACCGCCTCGCGATACCAGCGCAGCGCTTCCTCCGGCCGGTCGAGCTGTACCAGCGCCTGGCCGAGGAAGTAGGCGGGGTGCGCGTCTTCACTCGCCTGCGTGGCGATCCGCTCCAGTTTCTCCACGGCAGCCGCGCTTTCGCCGAGGTAGAGATTCAACAGGCCGGAGATATACAGGGCGCGTTGGTGGTCAGGGTCTTCCTGCAACACGGCGCCGACGATATCGAGGGCGCGCTGCTCGTCGCCTTCCTGCTGCCGGTTGAGGGTGGCGATCGCCAGGTTGACGCGCGCGTCCAGCCAGTCGGGACGCGCCTCGGCGAGGTCGGCAAACACCTGCCTGGCATCCTCGTTACGGTACTGGCCCATGAGGCCGACGCCGAGATTGTTCCGTCGGATTTCGTCCTCGGACAAGGGGTCGGGCGCGGGCTTGCAGGCGCCGAGGATCAGCGCCAGGAGCACGGTCGCGAGCAGGGGGAACGTACGCATGCCGGGTCTCCGTGCCTCAGTCGAGTCCCTGCTTGGCCGCGGCAATGCGCGCCTTGAGGGAGTCGATGGTGATCTCCGCCTCGCCCGCCGGCTGCAAACGCTCGCGTCCGGCATAGCTGTGGATCGAGCTGCGGTAGTGGGCGCGCGTGTCATGCCCGCTGCGCCGCGCGCGTTCCTCTCGCAGCGTGCGGATATCGATCGGCGCTACCACCACCTTCTCCCCGGGCCCGGGGTCGGCCTGGGCGAGGATGCGGCCGTCATAGTCCACCACCATGCTGCCGCCGGGCCAGCTGAACGGGGGATAGTGCTTCATCTGCGCGCCCTGGTTGGCCGCCACGACGTAAGCCGTGTTCTCGAGGGCACGCGTGCGGTTGACCAGGGTCCACCAGTCCATGGGTGACGCGGTGCCCCAGGGGTCCATGTAGGCGGAAACGCGGATCAGCACCTCGGCGCCGCGGAAGGCCAGCTCACGCAAAGTCTCGGGGAAGAGCCAGTCGTAGCAGATGGCCACGCCCAGTTTGCCCAGCTCGGTGTCGACTACCGGGAAGGGGTCTTCGCGGTAGTCGGGAAAGTCGTGCGGGCTGGCGTGGACTTCCCAGGGGATCCAGGTATTTACCTTGCGGTACTTCGCCAGCACGCCGTCGGGACCGACCAGCACAGTGGTGTTGAAGACCGCGCCGGGATAGGCGTCGTCCCGCTCCAGGAACGTGCCGGTCTGGATATAGCAGCCGTATTTCTGCGCCAGGGCGTGGTAACGGTCGGTGTGCTCGTTGGGTACGGGAATGGCGAGGTGCTGCAGCAGCTTGGCGGGTGAATCATGAATCGGCACGGCATGCGCGAACTCGGGAAACGCCAGCAGCCGCACGTCGAAAAAGGGCTCGTAGCCGACGATCGTCTGCTCGACGATAGCGCACATGCGCCGCGTGCGGTCGGCGATTTCGGAGCGGTCGGTGGGACAGGGAAAGTCGGTCTGGCAGGCGGCGGCGTAATACATCGATCCACTGCAAAAGCGGTTGCCGGCACTGGGCCGGCGGGAGCCCGAAGGATAACCCAACTGGCCGCGATTTCCCCGCCGGCGCGCTGGACGGGCGCCGCTTGTCCAATTATCTTGCCGTGATGCTTGCGAACCTCGGCCTGCTGCTGTCTCTCGCCCTGTTGATCTGGCTGGTGCTGCGCGGCGTCAACGTCATCCTGGCCTCGCTGCTTGCCGCCATCACGGTGGCGCTGAGCAACGGGCTGCCGCTGACCGACAGCATGCTGCAGCACTACGCCACGGGCCGCGCGGGCGCGTTCACCTTCGCCGGCCAGTTCTTCCTGATCTTCATCGCCGGGGCGATCTTCGGCAAGGTCATGGCCGAAGGCCGGGCAACCACGACCATCGCATTGATGTTCCGTGATCTGCTGGGGCGGGAACGGGTGCTGTGGATCGTTATGCTCGCCTGCGCGCTGCTGACCTACGGCGGCGTGGTGGTGTTCGTGGTCATCTTCGCCGTGTACCCGCTGGCGCTGGAACTGGCGCGCGACGCCAACACGCCGAA
>CAYPTW010000006.1:0-43773 GCA_964413755.1 uncultured Thioalkalivibrio sp.
CGGCCGGCCCGCTGGTGAACTTCGGCTACGGCGGCACCATGGTGCTGCCGATCGAAGTGTCGGTGCCGGCGGATTTCGCCGCCGCAGAGCTGCTCATCCACGCCAGCGCAGACTGGCTGATCTGCCGCGTCGAGTGCCTGCCCGGAGAAGGCAGCTACACACTGCGCCTTCCTGTCGCCGCGGCCGACGAAGTGGAAGACGATCCGCGCTGGGCGGACGTATTTGCCACGGCCCTGCGTCGCCAGCCCCGGGCGGCCGCGCCCGGGGCGACCGTCAGCTTCACCGCCGAGACGGTCGAGCTGCGGCTGCCGCAAGGACTGGCGCCGGCGCCCGATGCCGCCTGGACCTACTTCCCCGTCACCGCGCAGGTGACCTCCAACTCGATCGAGCCACGCTGGCTGGACACCGCGGGCGGCACCGCGCTGGTATTGCCCAAGAGCGACTATTTCACCGGGCCGCCGGAGCGCTTCGAGTTCCTCCTCGCACGCGGCGACACGGGATTGTTGTTCAGCGCCACGCCGCGCACCGACGCCGCAATGGGCGGGGTTCAGGAGACGACAGCACCGGGCGCACCGGGGGTGCTGGCGGCGCTCGGCCTGGCACTGCTCGGCGGGCTGATTCTCAACCTCATGCCCTGCGTGTTCCCGGTGCTGTTCCTGAAGGCTGCGGGCGCGATGGAGGCGGCGGGTGACCGCGCACTCCTGCGGCGCCACGGCCTGCTCTACACCGCCGGCGTGGTGTCGAGCTTCCTTGTCGTGGCCGGTGCCTTGCTGGCGCTGCGGGCCTCGGGCGAGGCGCTGGGCTGGGGTTTCCAGTTGCAGGCGCCTGCGTTCGTCGCCGGGCTGGCGCTGTTGTTCTTCGTGCTGGCGATGAACTTTGCCGGCCTGTTCGAGTTCCGCGGCCGGCTCGCCGGGCTGGGCCAGGAGCTCGCCGCGGGCCACGGCGACCGGGCCGCGTTCTTCACCGGGGTGCTGGCCTGCCTGGTGGCGAGTCCCTGCACCGCGCCGTTCATGGGCGTGGCGCTCGGCGTCGCGCTGACCCTGCCCGCCGGCGCCGCGCTGGCGATCTTTGCTGCGCTGGGCCTCGGCCTCGCGCTGCCGATCCTGGCGCTGGGCTGGGTGCCGGGCCTGGCGCACGCCTTGCCGCGCCCGGGCCCGTGGATGGACACCTTCCGCCGCCTGCTCGCCTTCCCGCTGCTGCTGACCGTGACCTGGCTGCTGTGGGTCTACGGCGAACAGACTTCCGTGCTGGCCATGAGCCGGCTGCTGGCCGCGCTGGTCGGCGTCGCCTTCGGCTTGTGGCTGCTGCGCGCCGGCGGCGCCTGGCGCATGCCGGCCTGGGGCGTGCTGCTCGCGAGCCTGGTCCTGCCGTTGTTGCAGTCCGCACCGACCAGCGACCCGGTCGCGCCCGCCGCCGAAGCTGCTTATGAGTCCTGGAGCCCCGACCGCCTGTCTGCTGCACTCGCCGCCGACGAGCCGGTACTGGTGAACATGACGGCGGCCTGGTGCATCACTTGCCTGGCCAACGAACGGGTCGCCCTGTCCTCGCCGCGCGTGGCCGCGGCTCTAAAGGACAAGGACATTCTTTACCTGAAGGGCGACTGGACGCGACGTGACTCCGACATCACCGCCTATCTCGAATCCTTCGGCAGGAGCGGCGTGCCGCTGTACGTGCTGTATCCGGGCTCCGGCCGCGCACCGGTAGTGCTGCCGCAGCTGTTGACCGTGGACATCGTGCTGCAGGCGTTCGACGAGATCTGACACCCAAGAACTGATACACGACAACCAAGGAGAGATCCATGTACAAGACCCTGGGCATTGCCCTCGCACTCACCCTGGCGGCATTGCCGGCCGCTTCACCGGCTTTGGCCGCGGACGCGAAGATCGGCGAGCCCGCGCCCGCCTTCACGCTGACGGACACTGCCGGCGTCACGCACAACCTGTCGGACTTCGCCGGCAAGACCGTGGTGCTGGAGTGGACCAACCATGACTGTCCGTTCGTCAAGAAGCACTACAACGGCGAGAACATGCAGCGCCAGCAGGCCGACGCCACCGCCGACGGGGTGGTGTGGCTGGTGGTCAACTCCTCCGCGCCCGGCAAGCAGGGGCACGTGAGCGCGGCGCAGGCCGACCAGATCCAGGCGGACTGGAAGGCACAGCAGACCGCCTACCTGTTCGACACCGACGGCAGCGTCGGCCAGGCCTACGGCGCCAAGACCACGCCGCACATGTACATCATCGATCCCGAGGGCGTGCTGCGTTACAACGGCGCCATCGACTCGATCCCCAGCGCGAGCCCGGCCGACATCGAAAAGGCCGAGCAGTACGTGGAGATCGCGCTGGCCGAGCTGGCGGCAGGCCAGCCGGTCAGCCGGCCGCTGACCCAGCCCTACGGCTGCAGCGTCAAGTACTGAGCCGCCCCGGCGACTGATGCGCGGCCCCGGCGCACATGCGCGCCGGGGCCGCTATCATGTTCCGCTTTGCCGACTGCCGGAGTTCCGCTGCCGATGCGCCCGACAAAACTCGTGTTCTTCTTCGCCGGACTCATGCTCGCCTTGCGCGCCGGCGCCGCCCCGGGCCTGCCGGAAGGGCTCCCCGTCGAGGCCGGCATCCCCGCGCCGGTTGAGGTGCTGGGATTCGCCCCGGGCGAACGCCATCCGCGGCACGACCAGGTCGTCGCGTACTTCGAGGCCCTGGCCGCGGCGTCCGACCGCGTGCGCATCGAGTTCACCGGCGAGACGCACGGCGGCCGCCCGCTCATGCTCGCCTACTTTGCGCGGCCCGACCGGCTGGCCGACCTGGAGGCGCTGCGGGCCGCGCGCCAGGACGCGAGCCGCAAGGGCGAAGGCCCGCCGGTGATCTGGCTGGGTTACTCGGTGCACGGCAACGAGGCCTCCGGCGCCTCGGCCGCGCTCGTCACGGCCTGGCACCTGGCTGCCTCGCGCGACCCGGAAGTGCTCGACTGGCTCGACAACATGATCGTCGTCATGGAACCGGTGCTGAACCCGGACGGCCTGGACCGCTTCGCCCACTGGGCCAACATGCACCGCGGTCGTAATCCCTCCGCCGACCCGCTGGACCGCGAGCACCACGAGACATGGCCCAACGGCCGCACCAATTACTACTGGTTCGACCTGAACCGCGACTGGTTGCCGCTGGTACATCCCGAGTCCCAGGCGCGTCTCCGGCACTACCACGCCTGGCGACCGCACGTGATCACGGACACCCACGAGATGGGTTCCGACGCCACCTACTTCTTCCAGCCCGGCGTGCCGGAACGCGCCAACCCGCTCATCCCGGCGCGCAACCAGGAACTGACCAGGCGCATCGGCGCCTACCACGGCGAGATCCTGGACGATGCGGGCGAGCCTTATTACTCGCGCGAGCAGTTCGACGATTATTACGTCGGCAAGGGCTCGACCTACCCGGACGTCACGGGCAGCGTAGGCATCCTGTTCGAACAGGGCTCGGCGCGCGGGCACCTCATGGACACGTCGTACGGCCGGCGCAGCTTCGCCGACGCCATCGCCAACCAGGTGCGCACCTCGATCTCGACGCTGCGGGCCGGACGCGCCATGGCGGACGAGCTGATCGCCTACCAGGCCGAGTTCTTCGCCGCGGTCCGCAACCAGGCACGGCGCGACAGCCATGCCGGCTGGCTGCTGGCGGACGCCGGCGACCCGCTGCGCGCCCGCGCGCTGCTCGAGGTGCTGCTGGGGCATGGTGTCGAAGTGCGACCCGTAGCGGCGGACGAGCGCCAGGGCGCGTCCGGGCAAAGCTGGTTCATCCCGGCACAGCAGGACCGTTACCTGCTGCTGCGCGCCATGTTCGACGTCTCCGCCGAGCCGAGCGCCGATATCTTCTATGACGTCTCGGCATGGCCGCTGCAACGCGCCTACAACCTGCCGGTCACGCCGCTGCGCCGGGCACCGGACACGGGCGCACCGCTGCAGTCCGTGCCGGAGCTCCCGGCCGTCGAACTGCCCCCGAGCGCCCTGGCCTGGCTGGTGCCATGGGACCAGCACCGCGCGCCCGCCGTGCTGGCCGCGCTGCTCGCCGAGGGGTACCGGGTCCAGGCCGTAACCGAACCGCTGGTGGCGGACACTACCGGCGGACCAATGACGCTGGAGCGCGGCAGCCTGGTCATCCACAGCGGGCTCCAGCCGGATACGCTCGCACCCGTCGGCGCGCGCCTCGCGACGCTGGCGACCCGCTACGGCGTGCGCATCGGTGCGGCGACCAGCGGCCTGAGCAAGACCGGCATGGACCTCGGGGCACCGGGCGCCGAGATGCTGGCAGCGCCGCGCGTGGCCATGCTCACCGGCGACGGCCTGAACCCCTACAGCGCCGGCTACACCTGGTACTGGTTCGATACCCGCCTGGACCAGCCCCTCACGCAGGTCGACTGGCACCGCCTGCCGCGCCGGCTCGACGGCTACACCCACCTCATCCTGCCCGACGGCGACTACGACGAACTGCCCGAGTCCGTCGGTGCGACCCTGGTGGATTTCGTGCGCGGCGGCGGCCAGTTGCTCGCGGTGCGACGCGCCGCGCGCTGGGTGGAGGATCTCGAGCTCGACTGGGAATTCGTTGGCGGCGATGCCGCTGCGGCCGAGGCCGACGACGACGTGGCCGCGAGGCCGCCCGACGACGCTGTGGCGGCGCCCGAGCGGCGCCCCTACGGCGCCGCCCGGGACGACCGCGGCCGCGAACAGATCGGCGGCAGCGTGCTGCGCATGCAGCTCGACATTACGCACCCGCTGGGCTTCGGCTACGCGCAGGATGAGCTCAGCGTGATGCGTCGCGGCGCCCAGGTGCTGCGCGCGGTCGACAACCCCTACGTGCAGCCCGGCACCTATGCGGACGACCCCCTCGTCGCCGGCTATCTGTCGCCGCGCAATCGCGAACGCCTCGCCGGCGGCCCGGCACTGGTGGCCACGCGCCACGGCGCGGGGCTGGTGGTGCGCATGGCGGACGACTATCTTTTCCGGGGTTACTGGCACGGCACCGAGAAGCTCTTTGCCAATGCCCTGTTCTTCGGCAGCCTGGTGGACCGCACGCCGGCGCCCGATGAAGACTGAATGATCCGCCTGGAGGAGACATCACATGAATACCGTCCGCACCGCGATACTCGCGTTCGGCCTGGCCTTGCTGGCCGGTTGCCAGTCGGCGGGCACCGGCGTGCCCACTGAGCCGTTGCTGGTACAGGGCGCGCTCACCTATCCCGAGCGCATCGCGTTGCCGCCGGACAGCGTGGCGACGGTGGCGCTGCGGCGCTTCGATGCCACGGGTGACCAGGTCGTCGCCGAGCTGAAGATTCCACTGCAGGGGCGCCAGGTACCGATCCCGTTCCAGGTCGAGGCCGCCGTCGCGCCCGGCGCTGCGGCCGTGTACGAGTTGCGCGGCAGCGTGACGCTGGCCGACGAGGCATTCCGCATCACCCGCCCGGTGCTGCTCGATCCGTCGGCCGGCACCATCGACCTCGGCATGCTGCGCCTGCTGCCCGTGGATGAGGTCGCCTTCGGCACGCATTTCCTGTGCGGCCCGGAGGACCTGCTGTTCGGCGCCGCGGGCGAAAGCGCGCGCATGGTCGTGAACGGCCAGGTGTTCGACATGGTCCAGGCCCCGGCCGCGTCGGGCTCGCTGTACCGCGCCCGCGGCCAGGAGACGACCTTCTTCCATGGCAAGGGCAAGGAAGCGCTGGTGGAGATCGAGGGGCGTAGGCTGCCGACCTGCCACCAGTCGGAGCCCCCGGCTGAGCCCTTCCGCGCGCGCGGCCAGGAGCCCGGCTGGAACGTCACGCTGGCGGAAGGCCGTGCCGAGGTGGTGCTGGATTACGGCCAGCAGCGCGTGTCGCTGCCGCTGTTCGCCAGCAGCAGCGAAGGCCGCGTGACGCGCTTCCGCGCCGCCGACGGCACGCACCGCATGGCCATGGACGTGGCGCGGCGCAAGTGCAACGACAGCATGAGCGGCATGCCTTACCCCTACGTGGTGGCGCTGGAATTCGACGACCGCGTGCTTACCGGCTGCGGCGGCGAGGCCGTCGACTTGCTGACCGGCCGGGAATGGGTGGTGGAAGACCTCGACGGTGGCGGCATCATCGACCGCTCGCGCATCACCCTCGAGTTCGATCCCGAGAGCAGCCGCGTCTACGGCCGCGGCTCCTGCAACCGCTACAACGCCGGCTTCACGCTCAGCGGCGAAGGCATCAGCTTCAGCAATGCCGCGGCAACGATGATGGCCTGCGCGCCGGCGCTGATGGACCAGGAGCAGAAGTTCTTCCGCATTCTCGGCGGCATCAACCGCTTCGACATCGACGCCACCGGCGCACTGCTGCTGTCGGGCAGCGCCGGCAGCATGAAAGCCTACCCGTCGACTGCGCCGAGCGAATGAACGCACCGGCCGTCTACGTCATCCACGAGAACGCGGAGTGGCTGGTGCCGCTGCGCGCAGCGCTGGAGGCCGAGGGCGTGCCCTGGGTCGACTGGTTCGTCCACGAGGGCCGCGTGGACCTCGATGCGGCGCCGCCCGCGGGCGTGTTCTACAACCGCATGAGCGCCTCCTCGCACACCCGCGACCACCGCTACTCGGTCGAGCTCACGGCGCAGCTGGTAGCGTGGCTGCAGCACCACGGCCGGCGCGTGGTGAACGGCCGGCGCGCCCTGCAGCTCGAAGTCTCCAAGTTCGAGCAGTACCTGTCCCTGCGCGCGCACGGCGTGCCCACGCCCGCAACCGTTGCCGCCAGCGGCCGCGAGGAAGTCCTTGCCGCGGCGCGGGCCCTCGGCCGGACGCCGTTCATCCTCAAGCCCAACCGCGGCGGCAAGGGTCTCGGCGTGCAGCTGTACAACGACGTCGACACCCTGGAGCAGGCGCTGGCAGGCCTGCGCGACAGCGGCGAAATCTCGCTCGACGGCATCGTGCTGCTGCAGGAATACATCCGCCCGGCGGCGGGGTTCATCACCCGCATGGAGTTCATCGGCGGACGCTATTACTACGCCGTGGAAGTCGACACCTCGGCAGGCTTCGAGCTGTGTCCGGCCGATAGCTGCGCAGTGGGCGACGCGTTCTGCCCGGCGCCCGGCGAGCAGCCGAAACAGAAGTTCCGCCTGTCGCAGCGCGCGCCCGACGCGGAACTCGTGGCAAGGCTGGAGGAATTCTTCCGCGCCAACGACGCCGAGATCGCCGCGGCCGAGTTCGTCACCAGTGCCTCCGGGGAATCCCTTGTCTACGACGTCAACATGAACACCAACTACAACCAGCAGGCCGAGCGCGCAGCCGGCGGCCAGCACAATGCCATGCGCGAGGTGGCGCGTTTTCTCGGGCGCGAGCTGGCCGCGCTGGACCCCGCGCGGATGGCGTCGTGATGCGCACCCGCTTTGCCGGCCGCGGCGTCGCGGCGCTGCTCGCGACCCTGTTTCTCGGCGTGCTCGGCGTGCTCGGCTCGGTGGCGCCGGCACATGCGCGCACCATCACCGACAGCGCCGGCCGCACGGTCGAGATCCCGGACGAGATCAACACGGTGTTCGCCTCCGGACCGCCGGCTTCGATCCTGGTCTACGTGCTGCGGCCCGAGGTGCTCAGCGGCTGGCCGCGCGCCCTGCGCCCGGAGGAAGCGCCCTACATCGCGGCGCCCTATCGCGACCTGCCGGGGACGGGACGCCTGACCGGGCGCGGCGGCGACGCCAACCTCGAGCGGGTGCTGGAGATCAAGCCGGACCTGATCATCGACTTCGGCTCGGTGCGCGACACCTACATCGACCTGGCGAACCGCGTGCAGCGCCAGACCGGGATCCCCTACATCCTCGTGGACGGTCGCTTCGAGGCGACCCCGGCAGCGCTGCGCCTGGTCGGCGAGGCCCTCGGCGTGCCCGAGCGCGGCGAACGGCTGGCGCGCGACGTGGAGCAGACTTTCGCGCGCCTCGACGCGATCCTGGCGGAAACGCCGGAGGAGGCGCGGCCGCGGGTGTACATGGCGCGCGGTCCCGACGGCCTCGAGACCGGCCTGAAGGGCTCCATCAATACCGAGATCATCGAGCGCGCCGGGGGGCGCAACGTGGCGGACCCTGGCGACGGGCGGCGCGGCCTGGTGCAGGCCTCCATCGAGCAGGTGATGTTCTCCGACCCGGAAGTCATCGTGACCTGGGACCGCAATTTCTACGCCCACGTGTTCCACAACCCGCTGTGGCGCGACATCGAGGCGGTGCGCGACGGCCGGGTCTATCTCTCCCCCACCGCGCCGTTCGGCTGGATCGACCGGCCGCCCTCGCTGAACCGGCTGATGGGCCTGAAGTGGCTCGCGGGGCTGTTTTATCCCGAGCAGTGGGACGCCGACCTGAGGGAAGAGGCGAGGGCCTTCTACCGCCTGTACTACCATGTCGACCTTAGCGAGGAAGACCTGGACCGGCTGCTGGAATGGAGCGAGGGGACACCGCCGCAATGAAGGCCCGCACGGCGGGACCGCAGCTGACGCTCGGTCTCGTGCTGGGCGTGCTGGTGCTGTTCCTGGCCCTGGGCGCACTCACCATCGGCCCTTTCCCGCTCTCGCCGCGACAGGCGGTCGCCGCGCTCTTCGGCGCCGGGGATCCGCAGGCGCAGCTGGTGGTGCAGGGTATCCGCCTGCCGCGCATCGTGGCGGCGCTGCTGGTCGGCGCGGCGCTGGCGGCCGCCGGCGCGAGCTACCAGACCCTGTTCCGCAATCCGCTGGTGTCCCCGGACATCCTCGGCGTGTCCGCCGGCGCCGGGCTCGGTGCAGTGATCGGCATCTTTCTCTCCATGCCGGTGATGGCGATCCAGTTGTTCGCCTTTGCCGGCGGGCTGGGCGCGGTGTTCCTGGTGACCGTCGTCGCCGCGGCGGTGCGCAATACCGACCGCGTGCTGGCGCTGGTGCTGACCGGGGTGGTGATCGGCGCGCTCGCCGGCGCCGCCACCTCGCTGCTCAAGGTGCTGGCCGATCCCTACGACCAGCTGCCGGCCATCACCTTCTGGCTGCTCGGCTCGCTGGCCTCGACCACGCCGGAGGACATCTGGCCCGCCCTGCCGGCGGTGCTGCTCGGGCTGGTGCCGCTGCTGCTGCTGCGCTGGCGCATCAACGTGCTGGCCCTGGGCGACGACGAGGCGCGCGCGCTCGGCGTCGAGGTCGGGCGCATCCGCTTCGTCGTCATCGCCGCCGCGACCCTTATCACCGCCAGCGTCACCGCCCTGGCCGGCGTGGTGGGCTGGGTCGGGCTGGTGATCCCGCACATCGCGCGCATGCTGGTCGGTCCGAGTTTCGCCCGGCTGTTGCCGGTCTCGGCGATCATCGGCGCGGGCTACCTGCTGGTGGTCGACACCCTGGCGCGCACCATCGCCGCCGTCGAGGTGCCGCTCGGCATTCTCACCGCAGTGATCGGCGCGCCCTTCTTCATCTGGCTGCTGGCGGCGGGCCGGCGGGGCTGGTCATGAAGCTCGAGGCGCGCGGACTCGCCATCGGCTACGGCCGCCGCGAGGTCGGCCGCGACATCGATCTCGCCGTGGAGCCGGGCCGCATTTTCTGCCTGCTGGGGCCGAACGGCTGCGGCAAGACCACGCTGTTCCGCACCCTGCTCGGGCTGATCCCGGCACTGGGCGGCGAGGTCACGCTGGGCGGCGAGCCGATCGGGCGCCTGTCGCGCACCGAGATGGCGCGGCGCATCAGCTACGTGCCGCAGGCCCACGCGCCGCCCTTCCCTTACGAGGCGATCGAGATCGTGATGATGGGCCGCACGGCGCGGCTGGGCCGCTTCGCCCAACCGGGCGCCACCGACCGGGAGGCCGCCTACACGGAGATGGAGCGACTCGGCATTGCCGACCTGGCGCAGCGCGACTACAGCCGGCTGTCCGGCGGCCAGCGCCAGCTGGTGCTCATCGCCCGAGCCCTGGCGCAGCGCGCGCCGCTGGTGGTGATGGACGAGCCCACCGCCAGCCTGGACTTCGGCAACCAGACGCTGGTGCTGGGCGAGATCGAGAAGCTGGCCCGGGCGGCCAGCCTGGACGGCCAGGGCGTGATCCTTTCCACGCACAACCCGGACCACGCCTTTGCGCTCGGCGCCGAAGTGGTGCTGATGCATGGCGGCGGGATCTACCGGCGCGGCCGCCCGGAGGAGGCGCTCACCGCGCCGATACTGAGCGAGGTCTACGGCGTGCCCGTCCTCGTGGAGCGCACGCCCAGCGGGCGGCACGTGTGCCTGCCCGGGGCGGCCGGCTGATCGCGGCGAAACCGGAACCCGGGCGCGCCCCCGCGGTCAAACGGGATTCGCCAGCCAGGGAGAGATCAAAGATGGATGCAAAGAGACTGCTCGACCAGTTCATCGGCAGCGGCGCTGCGGGCGGCTTTGCCGGCGGGCTTGCTGGCGGTGCACTCGCCAGCGCGTTCATGGGCAAGAAGGGCCGCAAGCTCACCAAGTCAGCGGTGAAGATCGGGGGCCTGGCGCTGGTCGGCGGGCTGGCCTACAAGGCGTGGCAGAACCACAAGCAGTCCTCGGGCGCACCGGGCGCTGCCGCTGCTCCGGCCCCGGCTGCCGGCGCCGGGCCGGTACCGGCCGTGCCGCAGGGCACGGGTTTTCTCCCCGCGGCAGATGACACCCGCGGCGCCGAGCAACTCAGCCAGCTGATCGTGCGCGCGATGATTTCCGCGGCCAAGGCCGACGGCCAGATCGACACCCGCGAAAGCCAGATGATCCTGCAGCAGGTCAACAGCGCCCAGCTGGATGAAGAGGACAAGGCATTCCTCTTCGCCGAGTACTCGAAGCCGCTGGATATCGAGGGCCTGGTGGCCGCGGTGGACTCGCCGGAGCATGCCGCCGAGGTGTATGCAGCCTCGGTGCTGGTGGCGCATCCCGCTTCCCCGGCGGAGAAGATCTATCTCGACACGCTGGCCCGCGCGCTGCATCTCGAGCCCGGGCTGGTGCACGAACTGCACGCCGCTGTAGAGTCCAGCACCACCGCCTGAGCCCCTACCCCATGCGCGAACGCGTCACGCACTGGATCCAGCAGCCGAGGTTCCAGTCGACCATCATCGGCCTGATCCTGCTCAACGCCGTGATCCTCGGCCTGGAGACCTGGCCGGCTGCCATGCAGGCAGCCGGCGGGCTGCTGAAGACGGTAGACCGGATCATCCTCGCGGTGTTCGTGGTGGAGATCGCGCTGCGTATCTACGCCCACCGCGCCGCCTTCTGGCGCGACCCCTGGAGCCTGTTCGACTTCGCCGTGGTGGCGATCGCGCTGGTGCCGGCCTCGGGACCCTTCGCGGTGCTGCGTGCCTTGCGCGTGCTGCGCGTCCTGCGCCTGCTCACCATGGTGCCGTCCATGCGTCGCGTGGTGGGCGCGCTGCTCGCTGCGATCCCCGGCCTCGCCTCGATTGCCCTGGTGCTGGCGATCATCTTCTACGTCTTCGGCGTGATCGGCACCAACCTGTTCGCGGAGAGCCATCCGCAGTGGTTCGGCACGCTCGGCCGTTCGCTCTACACCCTGTTCCAGGTGATGACGCTGGAGAGCTGGTCCATGGGCATCTCGCGCCCGGTGATGGAGGCGCACCCCTACGCCTGGCTGTTCTTCGTTATTTTCATCCTGGTGGCGACCTTCACCATGCTGAACCTGTTCATCGCCATCATCGTCAATGCCATGCAGACCTTCCAGGAGCAGGAGCACCAGGAGACGGTGCAGGCCCTGCACGAGACCCAGGACCACATCGAGGGTGAGCTGCATGCCGAGATGCGCTCATTGCGGGCCGAAATGGCAGAGCTGCGCGCCTTACTCGGGGCTCGCGGCCGCTCCTAGGCGCTCGTCGCCGCACAGGGCCACCAGCGCGGCGCGGTCCGCCGCCGCCAGGGCCACCGGTCGCCCGCGCCCGGGCTCGAGTTCTCCGCCCTCGTGCAACAGGGCGTTCATCACCGCGCCGGGCTCGTCCACGTGCCCGATGCCCAGCGCATGGCCCAGTTCGTGCGCCAGCACCCACACCAGCTCGTCGTAGCTCGCGGCGCGGAAAACCTCGATACGCCGGCCCTGCTCGGGATCGTAGCTGTAGCGACCCGACTCGACGGGCGTCTCCGCAGCGGTGGCGTTGTACTGTTCCACACGCGCGCGCATCTGGGCGACGCGTTGTCGCGCGTCCTCCGCGCGCCGGTTGTAGGCCTCGATGTCGCTGTTGAGTTCGGTGTCGATACGCTCCAGCTCGGCCAGCTCCGCCCGCAGCGCGGCGCCTTCCGCTTCGAGGGCGCGGCGGCGTGACTCCGAGCGGCCCTGCGGATTGGCGTTCCATGCCGCGACCTCCGCCTCGTGCTGCGCCAGCCGCTGCTGCAGCCCCGCGGCGCGGCGCTCCCGCGCCGCCTGGTTGCGCTCGATACGTTCAGCCCAGGCCTGCAGCACGGACTGCTCCCGCTCCAGGTCACTCTCGTCGAACTCCAGCCGGCTGCGCAGCGAGCGGCGCTCGACCGCGCCTTGCTGGCGTTCGTCGAACAGCAGGTCGACCTGCATGGCGCCCGGTTGTGCGGACTCGAGAAACAGCAGCGCGCCGCTTTCCGCCTGCCACAGGTTCGCCGCGTCGGTGAGCGCCACGCCCACGGTGAAGCGGTCCAGGCCGAAGTCCGGGTCGACCTCGCCCAGCGCGTAGTGCACCGGGATGGCGCAGGGGGCGTGCGCGAAGGCATCAGGCGGGTACAGCCGGCGCAGGAGGTATGAGGACACCAGTGCCAGCCCGATGACGAGCAGGCCGGTGAGCACAAGTTTGGCGGTGCGGTGGGCCATCGCCGGGACTATAACGCGGGAAGTCACTGTGTACTCCAGCAACCGTGCCAGCCCGGTGGAATTTTCGACAATCCCAGAATCTGCGCGATACTCCGCCCCGAGGACACAGGGAGCACGAATGCGCGTCCTACTGGTAGAAGACCACCCCCCACTCGCAGAAGCGGTCAAGGACGCCTTGCAGCGGGCCGGGTTCGCTGTGGACCACGCCTGCTGCGCGCGGGAAGCGCGGGACATGGCCGACCTCGCAGACTACTCGCTGGTCCTGCTCGATCTCGGCCTCCCTGACGGGGATGGCCTTGTGCTGCTTCCGGAGCTCCGCCAGGCCGGCCGGGTACCGGTCATCGTGGTGACGGCCCGTGACCAGCTGCCGGACCGGCTCGCGGGGCTGGACGGCGGCGCCGACGACTACGTGGTCAAGCCCGTCGACATGCCCGAACTCATTGCACGATGCCGCGCGGTCCTGCGCCGGCCCGGGGATCGGGCCGAGTCGGTCCTTCGCGTCGGGCCACTGGCGCTCGACACCGCGGCCCGCATGGTCTCAGTCCAGGATGACCCGGTTTCCCTCGGTCGTCGCGAGGTCAGCGTCCTCGAACAGTTGATGCGAGCGGCAGGTCGCGTCGTATCACGGCGAGTGCTCGAGGAGGCAGTCTACGGTTTCGATGACGAGGTCAGCCCGAATGCGCTCGAGGCCGCGGTGTCGCGGTTGCGTCGTGCGCTTGAAACCGCGGGTTGCCCTTTGCCGATCGTCACGGTTCGCGGCGTCGGCTGGATGCTGGCAAAGGAACCGCCGCCGTGATGCGCCAGACACAGCCCCTCGCTCGCATCCTGACGCATCGGCTGGCGTGGATCGCGGTCGTTTTCGTGGCCGTCAACGCGATCGCCATAGCCGCGTACTACGGCTCGGACCGCCGGGCGCTCGAGACCGAGGCAATCGAACGAGAGATGGAGCGCCTCGCGGCGGCACTCGAATATAGCCCCCCGCGGATCGAAGCCCGCGTACGCGACTTGTATACGGCCAATCCGTCGGCCTACGCCTTTGCCCTGATCGACCAGACGGGAGCTGTGCTCGACGCAGCCAACTCCCATCTCATCCCGGCACAGGCCACCGCGGCGGACGTTTTCGCGGACGACTGGGTGACCCGCCTCCCCACCCCCGACGGAATGGCCGTGGTCGCCGCGCACAAGCTGGAGGCGAGCGAAGACCGGCTGCGGCTGGTGTTCGTCATGTCCGGCGACCCGGCTGGCCTCCTGCTCCGTGCCCTCGTGGCCGAGTTTGTTGGCCATATCTGGCTCCCGATCGTTCCTATTGCCCTGGTCCTGATCGGCGCGAACGCGTTCATGATCCGTCGCGAGCTTGCTCCTGTGGCGTCGGCAGCCTCATGGGCCCGCAGCATTCGCCCCGGCTTGCCGGCGACGCCCCCGCCCGAGGGGCGCATGCCCGCCGAGATTGCGGCGCTGGTGGACGCGACACAGCGCTCGCTGGATCGCCTGAACTCCGCGCTGGCCGCAGAGAAACGCCAGGCGGCCGAGGTGGCCCACGGATTGCGGACCCCCGTTGCCGTCTTGGTCGCGCGCGTCGATGCGCTACCGCCGGGTGAGACCACCGAACGGCTTCGTGCCGACCTTGCAGCGCTCTCCCGCACCGTCAGCCAGGTTCTTGCGTCGGCGCAGGCAGACGTGCTGGAGCTTGCTACAAGCTCCCGCGTCGACCTCGCGCGCATCGCGGAGTCCGTGACGGCGGCGCTGGCCCCATTCGGTTACGCGAAAGGCGTGGAGTTGTCCCTGACCCTTGCCGGCGGGCAGGCCCTGGCGAACGCCGATGCCGATGCAGTGGAGGTGGCACTCTCGAATATTGTCGAGAACGCGATCCTTCATGGAGGGCCAGGGTCCGTGGAGATCACCGTCGGACCCGGACCCCAGCTTCGAGTCCGGGACCACGGCCCCGGCCTGCCGCCCGGGACACGCAGCAAGCTGTTCGAGCCGTTCTGGCGAGGCGAGGGAGCGGCCCCCGGCGGCGCCGGTTTGGGCCTCGCCATCGTGGAGCGCCTGCAACGCGCCCAGGGCGGCGCGGTCCAGGCGGAATCTCCCGAGGGCCAGGGTGCGGAGTTCGTGCTTTCGTTTCGCCCTGCCTGAAACCGACGCCCCGTCAGGTCCCCGTCAGGCTCGGACCCTAAAGTCTCCTCGTCGAATCGAAAGATATTCACTGAACGAGGAGCAAGACATGAACGAAGTCGAGAAACTCAACGTCCGTAAGGCCGGGGAATGGCTGGCTGGCGAAATCGAGATTCGCGTGCCCAAGTTGTGGCTGGCCGTCGGGGGCATCGCGCTTGCGGTGCTGCTGCTGGCCGCCCTCGATTGAGGCGGAGCCGGCATCTCCCGAACGCAGACCCGCCGTTTACGAACTGACCCGAACACCTATAGGAGCATACAAATGAAGACTTTCACTACCGCCGCTATGTTGGCAGCCATCATCACCTCATCCGCCGTCATCGTGTCGCCCGCCGTCGGACAGGCCGACCGCGTCACGCAGATCGCCGAGGTCAAGCGCGGCACGATGGTGACGGTGCATGGCACGGTCGAGAGGATCACCGACGAGGACGAGTTCAGGCTGGCCGACGAGAGCGGCAGCATCCGGGTCTACGTCGGCCCGAACTGGGTGCCCGCCGACGTTGGCGAGTCGGTCGTCGTCCACGGGTTCGTAGACAACGATCTCGGCCCGCGCGAGATCTACGCCCGCACCCTGACGCGCGCGGACGGCACCGTCATCACCTTCGAGCACCGGTATTGACTGCCTCCAGGGGCAGGCGGCGGCAAGCGCCGGAGAGCTGGCCGGCTGCCGTCTGCCCCCTCTATCAGAGAGACTGCCGCGCCCGAGAGGATGGGGCGCCCCCTGCGGGGACGCCCGCCCGGCCTGGCGGCCGGGCGTCGCACCAGTGTTGTTGGTCAGAGGTTCGAATCCATTCAGCATGGGCCAATAAAAAAGACCCCGCGGTGGGGGTCTTTTTTATTGGCGCGCCCGACTGGATTCGAACCAGTGACCTCTGCCTTCGGAGGGCAGCACTCTATCCAGCTGAGCTACGGGCGCACGCGGGGAAAGGCTGGCAATGATACCGGCAACGCCCGGTAGCGTCCATGCGAGGGTCGCGCGCAGCCCCGCGGCGCATAAGGTTTGGCGGCACTGCGGCAAAGCCATATAATCCGCGGTTTGCCGGGGCCGGCCCCACGGTCCCGCACCCCCCTGGCGGAGAGGACACGGCGTTGAGCGCAGAGCAGGATCGCAAGTTTTTCGACACCTTCATGCTGGTACTGGGCAGCCTGGTGGTGATCACCATCGCTATCTTCGTCCTGGCGAACTCCATGGCCGGGCGTACGCAGGAAGTCCACATCAAGGAAGACCCGGCGTTCCAGCAACGCAACGTGGAGCGCATCCGCCCGGTCGGCCAGGTCGCCATCGCCGGCGCGGACAACAGCGACCTGCGCGATCCCGGCGGACCGCGGCCGAGCGCTGCTGCCATGCCGGCAGCCGCCGCCCAGCCGGCGCAGGATCTCAGCGGCGAGGACATTTACAAGGTGGCGTGCACCGTCTGTCACGGGGCCGGGATCGCGGGCGCGCCGAAGACCGGCGATGCGGCCGCCTGGTCGCCACGCGTCGCGCAGGGCATGGACACGCTGTACACGCATGCCATCGAGGGCTTCCAGGGCCAGGCCGGCTACATGCCGCCGCGCGGCGGCGTGGCCTCGCTGACCGACCAGCAGGTGCGCGACGCGGTGCAGTACATGGTGGACCAGCTGCCCTAGTGAGCTAGTCCTCGCCCAGCATCGAGCGAAGGCCCGCGATGGCACTCTGCCCGCGGGCCTTTTTTTCGTCCGCGCTGAGTTCGGTACGCCCCTCCCACTCCAACAGGTCGGCGGGCAGTTCCTCGAGGAAGCGGCTGGGCGTGCATTCCAGCGTCTCACCGAAGCGCTTGCGCCGGCGTGCATAGCTGAGGAACAGGCGCCGCTGGGCGCGCGTGATGCCGACGTAAGCGAGGCGCCGCTCCTCCTCCAGCCCGGGGCCCTCCAGGTTGGCGCGGTGCGGCAGCAGCTCCTCCTCGCAGCCGGCGAGGAACACCACCGGGAACTCCAAACCCTTCGCCGCGTGCAGGGTCATGAGGCGCACGCGATCGTCCTGCCCCTCGCCCGCCTCGCGGTCCAGCATGTCCATCAGCGACAGCCGGCGCAGCGCATCCGCCAGCGTCGGCGCCTCGTCGTCGCGCGCCGCGCGCGCCAGCCAGTCGAGCAACTCGCCAAGGTTCTCGTTGGCGGTTTCCGCCTGGCGCGGATCACGCGCGTTCTCGAACAGCCAGTCGCGGTAATCGATGTCCTCGAGCAGCTCACGCGCCAGCTCATCCACCGGGGCGCCGCCCTCGGCCTCGTCGCCGAGCTCGATGATGCGCCGGCCGAAACCGTACAGGCGCTCCACGGCGCGTGCCGGCAGCACCCCGTGCAGGCCGGTCTCCATGCAGGCGGCGAGCAGGCCCAGGCCACGCTCGGAGGCCCAGCCGCCCAGCTTCTCCAGCGTCGCGGTGCCGATTTCGCGGCGCGGCACGTTGACGATGCGAAGAAAAGCCGCGTCGTCGTCCGGGTTGGCGATGAGGCGCAGATAGGCCAGCACGTCCTTGACCTCGCTGCGGTCGAAAAACGACGTCCCACCGGTCACGGAGTAGGGGATCTGCAGCGTGCGCAGCGACTGCTCGAAGGGCCGCGCCTGGTGGTTGCCGCGATACAGCACCGCGAAATCCCTCCAGCTGCCGCCGCGTTCCATGCGCTGGCGCATGATCTCCATGGCCACGCGGTCGGCCTCGTCCGCGCCGTCATGCGCCGCCATGACGCGAATGCGGTCGCCGGGCCCGTGCGCGCTCCACAGGCGCTTCTCGAACAGGTGCGGGTTGTTGGCGATGAGCCCGTTGGCAGCCTCGAGGATGCGGCTGGAAGAACGGTAGTTCTGCTCCAGCTTGATCACCCTGAGCGCCGGGAAGTCCTCCGCCAGGCGCTTCAGGTTATCCGGCCGCGCACCACGCCAGGCATAGATCGACTGGTCGTCGTCGCCCACCACGGTGAAAGCGCCGCGCGTGCCCACCAGCTGGCTCATGAGCTGGTACTGGGCCTGGTTGGTGTCCTGGTACTCGTCGCCGAGCATGTAGCGAATGCGGTCCTGCCATGCCGCGAGGACCTGCGGCAGTTCGCGGAACAGGAACACGGGGCGCGCGATCAGGTCGTCGAAGTCGAGCGCGTTGTAGGCCTGCAGCGCGCGCTGGTAGCCGGCGTACTGGCGTGCACGTGCGGCCTCGAGCTCGTCGCTCGCCGTCGCCAGCGCGGTCGGCGGATCGACCAGCTCGCTTTTCCAGTTGGAGATGGCAGCGCAAGCCATGTCCACCGCGGCCTCGGTGTCGGCGTTGTCGCTGCGCAGCAGCTCTTTCACCAGCGCGCGGCTGTCGTGCGCATCGAAGATGGTGAAGCCGCGCTTGTAACCCAGGTTGCCGTACTCGCGCCGCAGGATGTTCAGGCCGAGCGTGTGGAAGGTCGAAATCTTCAGCGCCTTCGCCGTCTCCTTGTCCAGCAGGCCGGCCGCCCGCTGGCGCATCTCCCGCGCCGCCTTGTTGGTAAAGGTCACCGCGGCGATGGCATACGCCGGGACGCCGCCTGCTACCAGGGCGCCGATCTTGTGGGTGATGACGCGGGTCTTGCCGCTGCCCGCGCCGGCCAGCACGAGCAGGGGACCGGCCGTGTAGTTCACGGCCTCGAGCTGGGCGGGGTTGAGTGACATCGGGGCCAGGTGTCGAGTCGCGGGAGGGCGGCACTATACCGGAAGCCGAATCCGGGCTGGGCCGGAATGCGCGACCCGGCTGCAACAGGTGACGGAATCCAGCACAGCGCATGCAGCGGCCCCGGCCGCGTTGATGCGACGCAGCGGGAATGCTGCGCAGCGCAAATATGAATCGACTTTCCGGAAACAAATTTGACTCTCGGCATGGTTGTCCCTAGGGTGCTGTGACCGTTGAGCGTGCCCCAAGAGGACTGTTCGACGCATAAAAGAACAAATCACAGACCACTTGGGGAGAGTTACATGAACTACCGGAAAAGACTTGCGCTGATCGCGATCAGCGCAGCGGCCCTTGCCGTGCCCTTCGCTGCGAACGCGCAGGAAGAGAGCGCCACCCGAATGCTTTCGCTGCTTGAGATTCACGTGAAGGCCGGGCACAACGAAGATTTCACTGCCGGCATCGCCGCCTGGAAAGAGTGCTACATCGAGCAAAAGGGCGCGGGCAGCTGGAACCTCTGGCGCCGCCAGCAGGGCGAAGGCAACGTCTACGTTGCGTCCTTCAGCATGAAGAACTGGGCCGATCTCGACACGCCGGACGAGGCCGGGCGCGCCTGCCGCTCGGTGGCGATGGAAAAGATCACCCCCTACACGCATGCTGAGAAGAGCACGAATTCCTATGCGCGCTCGATGCCGGACATCAGCCGCAGCGGCCCGGGCGGGGACGTCCTCTGGGTTTCGAACTTCAGGGCCAATGACAGCCGCCTGATGATGCAGGTTGTCAGGAAGATCACCGCGGCCATCAAGGAAGTCGAAGGCGACACTCGCGGCTACTGGTGGAACGTCATGGGCGGTGATGAAAAGGCTGCTGACTATTTCGTCAGCACGCCGTTCGAGAACTTCGCCG
Organism: uncultured Thioalkalivibrio sp.; assembly: GCA_964413755.1. Lineage (GTDB taxonomy): Bacteria > Pseudomonadota > Gammaproteobacteria > Steroidobacterales > XN24 > XN24. Next base: position 19,466 of record CAYPTW010000006.1, read on the forward strand.
GCCTCGATCAGGACCGCGACGGTGTCTGGGAGGTCGTCACCAAGGTGCACGGCGAAGCCGAAGCGGACAAGCTCCGTGCCGACTTCATGAAGTCCATGGACGCCGGCTGGTCCTATATCTTCCGCCGCATGCCCGACTTGAGCCACAACCCTTGATGAGCTGAACCTTCAGCGCACAAGACGAGGCCCGGGGCACCTGCCCCGGGCCTTTTTCGTGCGCGGCATCCGCTACTCCTCACCGCAGGCTTCCTAGCCCCGGCGATCCAGGCCGCGACAGGACAGCGCCTCGGCCAGGTGCCGCACTTCGATGGCTTGCGCACCGGCCGCGTCAGCAATGGTGCGTGCCACGCGCCGCACCCGGGTCTGTGCCCGCGCCGACAGGCCCAGCTTCTCCGCTGAACGCACCAGCAACGCGCGCCCCTCCGGGTCAAGCGCGGCATGCGTGTCCAGCGCCTTGCCCTCCAGCCGGGCGTTCAGGCACCCCTGCCGCTGCAGGCTGGTGTCACGCACCGCGGCCACCCGCGCCCGTACCTGCGCTGACGTTTCCCCCGGCGGCCCGAGCATCTGCGCCGGCGTCGGCCGCGGCATCTCGGCGACCAGGTCGATGCGATCCAGCAGCGGCCCGGAAATCCGCCAGCGATAGCGGCGCACCGCATCGGCGCTGCAGCCGCAATTGCCGCGCGGGTCGCCGAGGAAGCCGCAGGGACAGGGGTTCATGGCCGCGACCAGCATGAACCTGGCCGGGAACGTGCGCTGCAAGGCGGCACGACTGATAGTCAGCTCGCCCTCCTCCAGCGGCTGGCGCAAGGCCTCGAGCGCACCGCGGTTGAACTCCGGCAGCTCGTCGAGAAACAGCACGCCGTGATGGGCCAGCGTCACCTCTCCAGGCCGCGGGTTGGCGCCGCCGCCGGTCAAGGCGACGGATGAGGCGGAGTGATGCGGCGCGCGGAACGGGCGGCGTCCCCAGTCGTCGGCCTGGAAGGGCTTGCCCGCGGCCGAGGCGATCGCAGCGACCTGCAGGGCGGTGGCGACATCGAGCGGCGGCAAGAGGCCCGCAAGGCGGCGTGCCAGCATGGTCTTGCCGGTGCCCGGCGGACCGATGAACAGGAGGTTGTGGCCACCCGCCGCCGCGAGCTCCAGCAGGCGCCGGCCGCGCTGCTGCCCGCGCACTTCGGACAGGTCCGGGCCCCGGTGTATTCCGGCCATCAACCGCGGCGGCGCCGTCACGACGGGCAACGGCTTGCGGCCCTGCAGGTGTGCCGCCACTGCCAGCAAGTGTCGCGCGGCGCGCACCTCGCCCGCCTCCGCCACCGCCGCCTCCGCAGCAGACTCCGTCGGCACCACCAGCGCCCGCCCGGCGCGCGCCGCGGCGATGGCGGCGCACAATGGCGCCTGCACCGGGCGCAGGTCCCCGTTGAGCGACAGCTCGCCGAGAAACTCCGTGACCTTCAGGCAACGCCCGGGCAGCTGGCCCGAGGCGACCAGCACACCCAGCGCGACAGGCAGGTCGAAACGCCCGCCTTCCTTGGGCAGGTCGGCCGGCGCCAGGTTCACGATCACCTTGCCGGCGGGAAAGCGAAAACCGCAGTTCGACAATGCCGCACGCACGCGGTCGCGGCTTTCGCGCACGGCCGTTGCCGGAAGCCCGACGATGTTGAAGCCCGGGAGGCCGCCGCCGGCATGGACTTCGACGGTGACCGGCAGGGCTTCGAGGCCGCATTGTGCGCGACTGAGCACTTTGGCAAGGGCCATCGCAGGCGCTCCCCGGAACCGGCCCACAGGATGACCGCGCTACGCGACGGAAGGCAGGGGAAGAATCCGGGCGGATCGGCGCCAAACGCCGTACCTAACTCGTGCGGCGGCCTACCTGCTGGAGGAACCGGTCGAGATAGGCGCGCTCTTTTGCCGCGAGGTAATGCAGGTTCCGGCCCCGGTCGACGATCTCCCAGAAATGCGGCGGGGCCTGCAGCCACAGGTCATTCCGCATCTCGGCCTTGAACGACTCCGACATGTCGGCCATGTCTTCGGCGATCATGGCGGCCTTCGCCTCCTCGCCTTCCGCGAGGTAGTAGACGCCGAGGCGCGTCTGCGCCTTGCGCACGCCACGCAGGCCGCGGTAATGACGACGGGTATCGCTGGGGTATTCCGAGTCCAGCGCCAGCAACTCGCGCAGCATGGCCTCGTCGCAACCGAGCCGTTCCTGGTGGGCGTAGCGGCACAGGCTGGCAATGTCGTAGGCCACGGTCTCGGTAATCCAGATGAGCTCGTCCTCGAAGGCGAGGTAGCCGTAATGCTTCATGAAACGCACACCCTCGCAGGCCTCCTCGCAAAGGTCCTCGCGCAGGAGCTGCTCAATCAGCATGCGGTACTGCAGCAGCACGTCGTCGGCAGTGCGCTCTATGCGACGGTCGATCGCCGCGCGCAGGTAGGAATTGAAAAAGCGGAACACCATGCGGATGAGGTCGGTCTGTCGCGTGGCTGCGGCCACCTCGCCGATGTAGCGGGTATCGATGGCAATCTGGGAGCCGATATCGCTCATCGACTCCAGTGCCTCGTGGTACACGCGCAGGTACTCGTGCAGCGTCTTCCACTCCACCCAGAGCTGGCGCATCTCGAGCTCCGCCAGCAACTCCGTATCCATGGCGACGAAGTCAGGGTTGAAGCGCAGCTCGATACCGAGGCGGTACCAGGCCCGATGACTCTCCGGCTTGGTGGCGACGTAGGCGACGACGTAGTCGCACAAGGCGTCGACAGCTGCCCCGGCGATGATCTTGTCGCGGCCCTCGATGGAATTGTTGGCGATATCCGTGATCTCTTCCATCTTCTCGATTACCCGGCGCTGCAGGTCGTCCACCTCGTCGGTTCCCTCGGCCTCCAAACCGCGCGTCGTCAGGCGGGCGGTGTTGCGGCGCAGCCGGTCGATGATGTTGCCCGGCTCCAGGAACCAGAACGTATAGGCGAAGTAAGGCAGCATGCCGGCCAGGCCCAGGCTGGTCAGGATCATCACCAGCAGCAACAGGCTGCGCGGCACGAAGTCCGGCCGCAGCGTGACGCTCAGCCATACTGCACACAGGCTGGCGACGATGTAGAAGCTGATGACGGCGATGTGCACCGGCTCGCGCAGGAACATGATCGCGACGCTGGTGTATCGCTCCGAAGACAGCTGCACGATGATCGCCACCACCGTGAGCACGATTCCGAGCACCGCCACGATGGTGACGCCGAGCGTGGGCAACGCGTCGGTGATGAGCACGGGATCGAACGACAGATAGTGCTGGAATATGCTGCGCGCGCTATGCAGGCCGGCGCCGAACAGCAGCGAATCGATGACATAGAAAGCGGTGCAGAAGGATACGGCGACCGCGATCACGATCACCATCGGCATGATCCACGCGCGCACCACCGGCGGCGCCTGCGCGCGCATCGCCCGCGATGCGCCCGCTCGCTCTCCATTCCCGCGGAACCTTGATCCTTCCGGTGCCATGCCGCCCTCCTGGCCTGCTGCAGAGTCCCCGCATCCGTCCGCTAACTATGAACGGAAATCCGTGACACTGCCATGCACTCGCGACCGCAGGGGCAAACTGCCGCCGCAAGACGGCCCCGGCGAGGTTAGTCCGCGGGCTGCTCCAGCTTCGCCAGACGCGCCTCGAGCGCCGCGAGCTTCTCGCGCGTGCGCTTGAGCACGGCGGCCTGCACGTCGAATTCTTCGCGCGTCACCAGGTCCAGCCGGGACAAGCCCGCTTGCAGGACGGCACGAAAGTTCTGCTCGGCGTCCTCGCGCAGGGCCTTGAGTCCGCCGGGCAGGCTGTCGGCCAGGCGCCTGGCGAGTTCGTCGATATTCGGCCTCTTGGGTTCCATGCTCGGTCCTCTCGCCCCGCAATGGGGCATGGGGGGATGCTGCCCTGCACCATGACGGTGCGCCCTGCTGCCTTCCCTTCGGCTGATCGCGCCTAAGTCATTGAGTTGTCAAAGCTGGCACGCATCGTGCTTTGCAGCATGCAACCGGGGCGCAACGACCCGGACCAAGCAATGCACTGGGAGGAAACACACATGGCCCGATCAAAGTACCTGCTCGCAGTCCTCGGACTGGCAGCCAGCCAGGCGGCAGTCGCCGGAGATTTTAGCGCGAACGTCGGCATGATGTCCGACTACATTTTCCGTGGCATCAAGCAGAGCGACGCCTCGGCTTACGCCGGGCTCGACTACGAGCACCAGAGCGGCTTCTACGCCGGCACCTGGGGCGCCGACGTCGGCCAGGGCATGGAGTACGACCTGTACGCCGGCTTCGGCGGTTCGCTCGGCGACTTCAGCTACGGCATCGGCTACACCGGCTACTTCTACACCGACGACTTCGACGACACCTACCAGGAGATCAACCTGACGGCCGGCTACGGCTTCTTCAGCCTCGAGTACTCCTTCGGCACCTATGACAACTTCGACGGGCCCGACCTCGACTACGGCTTCGTTGCCGGCACGGTCGAGTATGGAGGCTTCTACGGCACCTACGGCACCTTCACGCAGGACTTCGAAGGCGACTACGTCGAACTGGGCTACGGCGCCGAGGTGTCCGGCTTCGACGTCGGCGTGGCGGCGATCATGAGCGACAGTGACCTCTCGTCGACCGGGGATAGCGAGACCTCGCTGGTGTTCTCCATCGGCAAGACGTTCGACCTGAGGTAAGCGACATGAAACTGGTCACAGCAATCATCAAGCCCTTCAAGCTCGACGATGTGCGCCAGGCGCTGGCGGATGTCGGGGTAAAGGGCGTCACGGTGACGGAGGTGAAGGGCTTCGGCCGCCAGCGCGGCCATACCGAGCTCTATCGTGGCGCTGAGTACGTGGTCGACTTCCTGCCCAAGATGAAGGTCGAGGTGGCCATCGACGACGAGCTGCTGGAGCAGGTCATCGAGGTCATCAGCAACACCGCGCGCACCGGCAAGATCGGCGACGGCAAGATCTTCATTGCCCCGCTGGAACAGGTCATCCGCATCCGTACCGGCGAGACCGGTCCGGAAGCGGTCTAAAGGGGGAAGAAAGTGGAACAGATACTCGAACTGAGCTACGCGCTCGACACCTTCTACTTCCTGATGTCCGGCGCCCTGGTCATGTGGATGGCCGCGGGCTTCACGATGCTGGAATCGGGCCTGGTGCGGGCGAAGAACACGGCCGAGATCCTGACCAAGAATGTCGGCCTGTATTCCATCGCCTGCCTGATGTACATGATCTGCGGCTACGGGATCATGTACGGCGACGGCAACGGCATCATCCCGGGCATCAGCATGCTGGGCACGGCCGACAACGCCGTGGCGGACGTGGTGGCCGGCGGGGACGAGGCGCCTTACTACTCGAACCTGTCGGACTTCTTCTTCCAGGTGGTGTTCGTCGCCACCGCCATGTCCATCGTCTCGGGCGCCGTGGCGGAACGCATGAAGCTGTGGTCGTTCTTCGCCTTCGCCGTGGTCATGACCGCGGTGATCTACCCGGTGCAGGGCTACTGGACCTGGGGCGGCGGCTTCCTCGGCGAGACCTTCGGCTACTCCGACTATGCGGGTTCCGGCATCGTGCACCTGTCCGGCGCTGCGGCAGCGCTCGCAGGGGTCATCGTGCTCGGGGCACGCAAGGGGAAGTACGGCCCCAAGGGCCAGGTCAACGCCATCCCGGGCTCCAACCTGCCGCTCGCCACGCTCGGCATGTTCATCCTGTGGATGGGCTGGTTCGGCTTCAACGGCGGCTCCGAGCTCAAGGTCTCGGACGTCGGGTCGGCGAATAACGTGGCGCTGGTGTTCACCAACACCAACCTGGCGGCTGCGGCCGGCCTGGTGGCGGCGCTGCTGCTGGCCAAGGTGTGGTTCGGCAAGGCAGACCTGACCATGGCGCTGAACGGTGCGCTGGCGGGCCTGGTGTCCATCACCGCCGATCCGCTCTCCCCGTCGCCGCTGCTGGCGATGTTCATCGGCGCCGTAGGCGGCCTGCTGGTGGTGGGCTCGATCGTCCTGCTGGACCGCAAGTTCCGCATCGACGACCCGGTCGGCGCCATCTCGGTGCACGGCACGGCCGGCATCTGGGGCGTGCTCGCCGTGCTGCTCGCCAACGGCGACGCCACCTTCTCCGGCCAGCTCATCGGCCTGGCGGTGATCTTCGCCTGGGTGTTCTTCGTCAGTCTCATCGTCTGGTTCATCCTCAAGGCGGTCGTGGGCATCCGCGTCTCCGAGCAGGAGGAGTACGAGGGTGTCGACCTGCACGAGTGCGGCCTCGAGGCCTACCCGGAGTTCACCAAGTCCGGGGACTGACTATCGTTCGCATGGTAGGCGCAGGATGCGCCATTCTCCGGCCGGGGGCGTTTTCGCCCCCGGCCTTTCTTTTTGCCGCTCTACACCGGCGCGGACGCGGTGCTAGACTTTCAACGCTCGGCAGCATGAATTCGGAGAACGACGATGAAAATGGTCTGCGCCATCATCAAGCCCTTCAAGCTGGACGACGTCCGCGAGGCCCTCGCCGATCTCGGCGTGCAGGGCATTACTGTGACCGAGGTCAAGGGTTTCGGGCGCCAGAAGGGACACACTGAGCTCTACCGCGGCGCCGAGTACGTGGTGGATTTCCTGCCCAAGGTGAAACTTGAGCTGGCAGTGGCGGACGATGCGCTCGAGCGCGTGCTCGAGGCGATCGTCAATACCGCCCGCACGGGCAAGATCGGAGACGGCAAGATTTTCGTCTACGACCTGCAGCAGGCCATCCGCATCCGTACCGGCGAAACTGACGACAAGGCACTCTGAGGAGGCCCGGACGATGAAAGCGCTGTTTTCCGCCCTGCTGCTGCTCATGCTGGCTTTTGCTGCCTCTGCGGCCTATGCAGAAGCCGAAGAGGTCTACCGTACCGTGAAGTCGGACGGCACGGTGGTCTACAGCGACCGCCCGATCTCGCAGGATTCCGTCCTGGTCCAGGTCAAGTCCCAGCCGGGCGCCTCCACCGCGCGCAGCGCCGGCAGCGCTCCCCAGGCCAGTGGCACCCGCCCGGCCCAGAACAGCGGCGACATGGCCGCAGCGCGTGCCGAGCAGGCGCAGCTCAGGGCGAAGGCCTGCACCGACGCGCGCAAGGCGCTGGAAACCTACGAGACCTCGCCCAAGCTGTACGAGCAGCTGCCCGACGGCGGGCGCCGCTATCTCAGCGACGAGGAAGTGATCGAGGCCCGCATGAAGGCGCGCCAGGCCGTGGCCGAGTTCTGCGAGCCCGACGGGAACAACTAGCCGGCCACAGTCCCGGCATCCTCAGTCAGTCCCACGCCGCGGCGCCTGCCGCACGGGCGTCATTGCCCTTTCCCGCCACGGCGATGCGCTATACTGCGCGCCCTTTTTTCCAGCCCTCCCACCCCACCGCCGGAGGCCTCCCAGGATGAGCCAGGAACAGATCGAAGCCAATCGCCGCCTGTACGGGATTTCCCGCTGGAGCGACGGCTACTTCGACATCGGAGCCCAGGGTCGCCTGGTGGTGCGCCCGTTCCGTAACGGCGCGCAGATCGACCTGGTCGAGCTGGTGCGTCGCGCACGGCTGGCCGGGCTGGCACCACCCATCCTGTTCCGCTTCACCGACATCCTGCGGGACCGCCTCGACCGCCTGCACAACGCCTTCCGCAGCGCCATGACGGCACGCGACTACGAGGCGCGCTACCGCGTCGTCTATCCGATCAAGGTCAACCAGCAGCGCAGCGTCGTCGATACGCTGGTCGGCCACGGCGGGGCGCGCGTCGGGCTCGAGACCGGCAGCAAGCCGGAGCTCATGGCCGTGCTGGGCGTATCGCCGCCCGGCGGCATGATCGTCTGCAACGGCTACAAGGACCACGAGTACCTCGAGCTGGCGATGATCGCGCAACGCCTGGGCCACGAGGTCTACATCGTGGTGGAGAAGCTGTCCGAGCTCGACCGCATCATCCAGCTGGCACAGGAGTTCGAGCTCGAGCCCCGGCTCGGCGTGCGCCTGCGCTTGTCCAGCGTGGGTGCCGGCAACTGGCAGGACACCGGCGGGGAAAAGTCCAAGTTCGGCCTCACCGCAGGCCAGCTGCTCGACGCCGCGGAGCGCGCGAAACGCGCCGGCATGGGGCACTGCATCCGCATGCTGCATGTCCACGTCGGCTCGCAGGTACCCAACCTGCGCGACATCCGGCGGGGCCTCACGGAGGCTGCGCGCGTTTACGTCGACCTGCGGCGCGCGGGACTCGACCTCGGCCTGATGGACGTCGGCGGCGGGCTCGGCGTCGACTACGAGGGCACACGCTCACGCAGCGCGAACTCGGTCAACTACAGCATCGAGGATTACGCCAGCACGGTGGTCGACACCATCGCCGAAGTCTGCGACACGGCGGGGATGGAGCGGCCGGAAATCGTCTCCGAGTCCGGGCGCGCCATGGCGGCGCAGCACGCCGTGCTGGTCACCAACGTCATCGACACCGACGTGCCGACCAACACCCAGCCCGTCGCGCCGCCGGAAGACAGCGGGGCCGAGGTCCAGTCGCTGTGGCGCCAGTTCGAGCGGCTCGCCGACAGCTCGCCGGAAGAGGTCTACCGCGAGACCCAGCACCTCATGGCCGAGCTGCACCAGCGCTACATCGCCGGGGAGATCGACCTGCATGAGCGTGCGCGCGGCGAGGCGCTGGCGCGCGCATTGATGCACGCGGTGCGGGACGGGCTGCTGGGGCAGAGCAATCCGCCGCGCGCCATCCTCGACGAGCTCAAGCAGATCACTGCCGACAAGCTGTTCATCAACATGTCGGTGTTCCAGTCACTGCCGGATATCTGGGCCATCGACCAGGTCTTCCCCATCATCCCCGCGCAGCGGCTCGACGAAGCGCCGACGCGCAGGGGCGTGCTGCGCGACCTGACCTGCGACTCGGACGGCCGCGTCGACCTCTACGTCGACGGCGAAGGCATCGAGCACAGCCTGCCGGTGCACGCAGTGAGCGCCGACGAGGAGTACCTGCTCGCCATCCTCATGGTCGGCGCCTACCAGGAAATCCTCGGCGACCTGCACAACCTGTTCGGCGACACCGACAGCGTGGACGTCTACCTCTCGCCTGCCGGCGACCCGGTGCTGGGGATGCCGCGCAGCGGCGACACCGCCGAGCAGCTGCTCGGCTACGTGCACTTCGCCGCCGACGAGCTGCGCGCTTCCTACGCCCGGAAGATCGCCGCCGCCGGGCTAGACGAAGAAGACCAGAGCTATTTCCTGCGGGCGTTGAGCGACGGCCTGTCGGGCTACACCTACCTGGAGGACTGAGATGCTGCGCGTCGGATTCGCCGGGCTCGGGGCCATGGGCCTGCCCATGGCGCGCAACCTGCATCGTGCCGGGCTGCTGGCTGCGGCCTGGAACCGCACCGCGGCCAAGGCGGCGGCTCTCGCTGCGGAGACCGGCGTGCCGGCGGCGGCGACGGCGGCGCAACTGGCGGCGCAGTGTGACGTCGTCGTGACCTGCGTCTCCGCCGACCAGGACCTGCTGGAAGTGATCGCGGCCATGGCGCCCGCGCTGCGCGCCGGCGCCGTCGTCGTCGACTGCTCCACCGTGGCGGCCGAGACAGCGCGCACCGCCGCGGCACGCCTGGCGGAAGTCGGCGCCGGATTCCTCGACTGCCCGGTGAGCGGCGGGACCGAGGGTGCGGCGGCCGGCACGCTGTCGATCATGGCGGGCGGTGATGCGGCGCACCTGCAGTACGCACGCCCGGCGCTCGAGGCCATGGGCGGCACCATCGTGCACATGGGCCCGGTGGGCGCCGGCCAGGCGGCCAAGGCGACCAACCAGATCATGGTCGCGGGCATCAACCAGGCGGTCACCGAAGCACTGGCCTTCGGCCGCGCGCAGGGCCTGCCGATGGAGCAGCTGATCGCGGCGCTGGAAAAGGGCGCGGCGGGGAACTGGTTTCTTTCCAAGCGCGGCCCGACCATGATCCGCGGCGAGTTCCCGCTCGGCTTCAAGGTAGGGCTGCACGCCAAGGACCTGGAGATCTGCCGCCGCATGGCCGCCGACCTGGGCGTCAAGCTGCCGGTGGTGGAGATGACCCTGCTGCACTACGACCGCCTGCCCGAGCACAGTGCCGAGGAAGACATCTCCGCGCTTTTCCGCCTCAAATCGGATATGTTCGGAAACAGCGGCGACTGAGTCGCGCCAGCGCGCCAGCCATGGAACCCCACGAACCACGCCAGGCCCGCCGCAGCGACGGGCCGTTCCTGCCTGATTTCTGCTCCGCGCGAGTGGCGCTGGCGGTCGTGCTGCTGGCGCAACTCGTGGCGATCCTGCTGGCGCTGGCGCGCTACGAATCGAGCGTGCGCTTCTGGGAAAACCTCGGGCGCATCTCGCTGTTCCTGTTGTGGTGCACCCTGCTCTCGGCCGCTTTCCTGTGCTGGACGCGACGCCTTCTCGCCGGGCACGGGCCGGCCGCCATCAGCGCCGCTGCGCTCACCATCGTCCTGTGCGCCGTGTCGCTGGTCTCTGTCGGCGCCTGGTGGCTGGCGGGCAACTGGCAGGGCATGCCCGGCCTGCTCGTCGGCCGGCCTGGCTCGTTACCGGAGTTCGTGCTCACCAACCTCGCCATCGCGACCATCGTCACCGGGCTGCTGCTGCGCTATTTCTGGGTCACCGCGCAATGGCGGCGCGAGGTGCGGGAAGAAGCGCGCTCGCGCATCCGCGCGCTGCAGGCGCGCATCCGGCCACATTTCCTGTTCAACAGCATGAACACCATCGCCGCCCTGACGCGCAGCGACCCGGGCCGGGCTGAAGAGGCAGTAGAGGATCTCGCCGACCTGTTTCGCGCCTCGCTGTCCGACGCGGCCGGCACCGTGACGCTGCGCGAAGAGCTGGAGCTGACACGCACCTACCAGCGCATCGAGCAGCACCGGCTCGGGGAGCGCCTGCAGGTGCAATGGCGCCTCGACACCCTGCCGATGCGCGCCCGCATCCCTGCGCTGTCCGTGCAACCCCTGCTGGAGAACGCCATCTACCACGGCATCGAGCGCCTGCCCGGCGGCGGCACCGTGGTGATCTCCGGACACAGCGAGGGCGGGACCGTCGAACTGGCCATCGAGAACCCCCTCGCCGACGCGGCCGGCGACGGGACGCCGCGCGAAGGCAACCGGATTGCGCTGGACAACCTGCGCCAGCGCTTCGAAATGGCCTGGGGCGCGCGGGCGGCGGTCGTCGCCGGCCCCGAGGGCGGGCGGTACCGCGTCGTACTGCGTTTTCCGGCGGAGACCGAGGCGTGAGGATCCTGCTGGTGGACGACGAGGTCCTGGCGCGCGACCGGCTGCGTGCGCTGCTGGCCAGGATGGAAGGGCACGAGGTCGTCGGCGAGGCGGACAGCGGCGAGGCTTGCCTGCGTCGCGTCGCCGCGCTGCAGCCTGACGTGGTGCTGCTGGATATCCGCATGCCGGGCATGGACGGCATCGAGGTCGCGCGCCACCTGGCCGCGAGCGAGCAGCCGCCGGCGGTGATTTTCGTCACCGCGTATGACGCCTTTGCGGTCGAGGCATTCGACGCCCAGGCCGTGGGCTACCTGCTCAAGCCGGTGCGCGGCGCGCGCCTGGCCGAAGCGCTGGCGCGGGCAGCGCGACCGACGCGCCCGCAGCTCGCAGCGCTGGGCGGGACCGGCGGCCAGCGCCGGCAACGCATCGCCGCGCGCATCGGTGACGCCCTGCAACTCATTCCGGTTGATACAATTCGGTATTTCCAGGCCGATCAGAAGTACGTAACGGTCTACCATGAGGCCGGCACGGACCTGATCGACGAACCCCTGAAGGAACTGGAAAGCGAGTTCGGGGGCGAGTTCGTGCGCATCCACCGCAAGGCGCTGGTGGCGCTCAAGCACATCGCAGCCGTCGAGCGCGACGCCCAGGGACAGCTCCTGGTGCGCATGGACGGCGTCGCAGAACCATTGGCGGTCAGCCGCCGGCACGCGCCGGCGCTGCGCAGGAGGATCCAGGCAGGATGAAAAGAACCATAAAAATCGCCACCCGGGAGAGCCGCCTGGCCATGTGGCAGGCGGAGCATGTCGCGGCGGAACTGTGCCGGCACCACCCGGACCTCACCGTGGAGCTGGTGCCGATGACCACCAAGGGCGACCAGATCCTCGACACCACGCTGGCCAAGATCGGCGGCAAGGGCCTGTTCATCAAGGAGCTGGAAGCGGCGATGCTGGAAGGCCGGGCCGACATCGCCGTGCACTCCATGAAAGACGTCCCCGCCGAGATGCCGGACGGCTTCGAGATCGTGGCCGTGCTGGAGCGCGAGGACCCGCGCGATGCGCTGGTCTCGGCCGATTACATGCGCATCGAGGACATCCCCGCCGGCAGCGTCGTGGGCACTTCCAGCCTGCGCCGCCAGGCCCAGCTCCAGCACGCCCGCCCCGACCTCGAGGTCGAGCCCGTGCGCGGCAACGTGGAGACCCGGCTGCGCAAGCTCGATCACGGCCACTTCAGCGCCATCCTGCTGGCCGCCGCGGGGCTCAAGCGCCTCGGCCTGGCCGACCGCATCGCCGGGTTCCTGCCTTACGAGGTCTCGCTGCCGGCCGTGGGCCAGGGCGCGGTGGGCATCGAGGCGCTGCGCGGCAACGCCGAGGTAGCGGAGCTCGTGGCGGCGCTGGAGCATGCGCACACGCGCCGCTGCGTCGATGCCGAACGCGCCTTCGCCGGTGGACTCGGGGCAAGCTGTGAATCGCCCGTGGCCGGCTTTGCCGTGATCGACGGCGATGAACTTCACCTGCGCGGCCTGGTCGCGACCCGCAACGGCGCTTCCGTGCTGCACGGCGAACGCCGCGGGCCGGTAGCGGAAGCCGGCGCCATCGGCGCGGCGCTGGCGCAAGACCTGTTCGACCGCGGGGCTGCTGCGCTGCTGCAGGAAGGCTGAGCGGATGGTCGAGACGAGCCTGCGTGGCGTCACCGTGCTCGTCACCCGGCCCCAGGGGCTGGGCGAAGACCTCGTGCAGGCCATCGAATCCCGCGGCGGCGAGGCGATCCTGATGCCCAGCATCAGCATCCAGCCGGTGCAGCCCGACACCTCGGAACTGGCCGACCTGGCGACCGTGCCGGCCGGCGGCCTGGTCATATTCGCCAGCCGCAACGCCGTGGCATGGGGCGCCCGCTACCTGCCGCAGCCGCGTCCCCGCGTGGCCGCCATCGGCCCGTCCACCGCCAAGGCACTGGCCGAACTCGGCCTGACGCCCGACGTGCGCCCGGCGGGTTTCACTACGGAAGCCATGCTCGCGCAGCCGGAGTTCGAGAACCTGTCCGGGGTACGCATCTTCATCATCCGGGGCGAAGGCGGACGCACCGCGCTCGCTGCAGGCCTCAAGGAGCGCGGCGCGCGGGTCCGCTACCTGGACGTGTACCGCCGGGTGCAGGCACCCCTCGATCCCGACCGCCGGCAGTTCATCCTGGAGCGTTGGTCCGCCGGCGAAATCCACATCTTCACGGCCACCAGCGGCGACATTTTCAAGAACCTCTGCACCATGCTGGGCGCTGAAGGCGAAGCACTCATCCGCCGCACGCCGCTGGTGACCGTCAGCGAGCGTGTGTTACAAATTGCTGCAGACCAGGGCCATGCCGCGGAGCGTATACTGGCGGACGGACCCGACGACCAGAGCCTCGCAGAGGCCATCGCCCGCTGGCACGCAGCCCGGGCGTAACCCCGGACGGGAGCGACGGAATGAACGATTCCCGGACTGACCAGACCAGGGACGACGCCACTGACGGCGCGGCCCCCACCGACGGCGCAGCCCCCACCGACGCCACGCACGCCTCGACCGAGCCCGATGTGAAAACACCGGAATTGGAACCGGCTGCGGAAGCGAGTTCCGACCCGGCCGGGGACAGTCCGCAGGCTGACGGCCCCGCGCCGCGCCGCGGCGGCGCCCTGGCCCTGCTCGCCCTGCTGCTCGCGCTGGCAGCCGCCGGCGGCACCGGATACCTCTACTGGTTGCAGCAACAGGGCCGTGCGGCGCAGGAAACCGCGGCCGCCCGGGAAGAAGCTGCGAGCCGTGCGCTGGAACAATTGCGCACGCAGCTGGAGACGACCCAGGGGCGCATACGGGATGTCGAGGCCACCCAGGCCGAACGCCGCCAGGCCCTGGCGGCCTTCGAGGACGAGCTGCGACAGGTCCGCAACCGGCTCGAAGCGGCCGCCCGGGAAGAAGCCTCTGCGGAGCGCGCACCCTCGCTGGCCGAGATCGAGTTCCTGCTGCTGCTGGCGGATCGCGAGCTGCGCCTGGCGGGCAATCCCCGTGTAGCGCTGGCCGCGCTGCGCGAGGCGGACGACAGGATCGCGCGTCTCGAGGATCCCGCCCTGGCCGCCGTGCGCGCGGCCGTGAATGACGAGATCGCCGCCGTGGAGGCCGTCGCGAGCACGGACGTCGAGGGCATCGCGCTGCGCCTGGACAGCCTGGCCGGGCGCATCGAAGGGCTCCCCCTGCGCGGCGCGCTGGCGCCCGAGCCGGCGACAGCGGCCGGCGACGGCAGCGAGGCGGCGAGCGGCTGGGACCGCTTCGTATCGCGCGTGCGCAGCGCGGCCTCCGGCCTGTTCCGGGTGCGCCGCAGCGATGCACCGGCCGCGCCGCTGCTGGCCCCCGACGAGTCTTTCTTCCTGTACCGCAACGTGGAGCTCGACCTGAAGAGCGCGCGCCTCGCGGTGCTGTCCGGCGATGCGGCCAACTACGCTGCCGGGCTGGGCGCCGCACGCGCCGCGCTGCAACAGTATTTCCAGCACGACGATCCGGCCGTGGCGGCCGTGATCGACGCCGTCGAGGAACTGCAGCAACGCGACATCACGCCCCGCTGGCCGGCCATCTCCCGCTCGGTCGGGTTGCTGCGCGAACTCGGGACCGGCGAGTAACGATGCGCTGGGGAATCCTCCTGCTGCTCGCCCTGGCGCTCGGCGCCGTGGGCGCGCATTGGCTGCTGGGCGACCAGGGTTACGTGCTCGTCGATGTGCGCGGCTGGACGCTCGAGACGTCGGTGCCCGGGCTGGTCATCGCCCTGGTGTTGCTCTATGTCCTGGTGCGGCTGCTGAGCTGGCTGTGGCGCGCACCGCGGCGCATGGGGCAAGCCGTCGGCGAGTACCGCGCCCGCCGCTCGCAGCGCCACCTCGACCACGCTTTCGCTGCCATCGCGGAGGGTCAGTGGGGTCGTGGCGAAAAGTTGCTCGGGCGCGCCGCGCGGGGTCCGGCTTCGCTGGCCGGCTACCTGTCCGCCGCGCGCGCCGCGCAGGAGCAGCAGGCAGTGGACCGGCGCGACGAGTGGCTGCGTCTCGCCTACGAGGCCGACCCGGGCGCTACCCCGGCCGTGCTGTTGACGCAGGCTGAGCTGCAGCTGGATTACGGCCAGCTCGAGGAGGCCCTGGCCACCCTGCGCCAGCTGGAGCAGCGCAATGCCACGCATCCCAGGGGCCTGGTGCTGCAGGCCCGCGTGCTGGAACGACTCGGGGACTGGGCCGCGCTGGACGCGCTGTTGCCCCGCCTGCGCAGCGCCAAGGTGCTGGACGCGGAGGCCCTGGCGCAGCTCGAAGTGCGCGTCGCGCAGGCCAAGCTCGACAGCGCCGCCGACGCGGTGGCACTGGAGCAGGCGTGGAAAGCACTGCACCGCAAGCTGCGCCAGCACCCGGAGATGGTGGCGAGCTACGCGCGCAACGGTATGCGGCTCGGCGCGCCGGAGCAGGTCGAGTCCGTAATTCGCAAGGCGCTCAAGTCATCCTGGTCCCAATCGCTGGTCACGCTGTACGGCCGCCTCGAGACGCCGGACCCGTCGGGCCAGCTCGCCACGCTGGAAAAATGGCTCAACGAGCGGCCGGAGGATGCCGAGCTGCTGCTGGCTTGCGGGCGCCTGTGCCTGCGCAACGAGCTGTGGGGCAAGGCCCGCAGCTACCTCGAGACCAGTCTCGCCATCCGCCCGCTGCCGGAAACGTGGCGCATCTACGGTGAGTTGCTGGTGAAGCTGGGCGAATCCGGGGCCGCGTCAGAAGCGTTCCGCGAA
The DNA here is from genome assembly GCA_964413755.1 of uncultured Thioalkalivibrio sp. Lineage (GTDB taxonomy): Bacteria > Pseudomonadota > Gammaproteobacteria > Steroidobacterales > XN24 > XN24. The sequence goes on from CAYPTW010000006.1 coordinate 35,465, forward strand.
GGCCTTGCGGCCGCCGCCGACCCGACGCCGGCCCTGGCGCCGCCCGCGAAGCCGGAGCGGACCTGACGGCCCGCGCCGCTAAGCCGGCGGCGCGGAAAACTCGAAGGAATCGAAGTAAAGGCGGCCCTGCGCGAGGCCGTGCGCGGGGAACAACTCCTGGATGACGCCGATCATCGGCGGCGGCCCGGCCGCGTACACGTCGACCTCCGCCAGCGAGGGGAAATCGGCCAGCACGGCTTCGTGCACCCAGCCGCACCGCCCGTCCCATGCGTCTTCCGCGAGCGGCTCAGACATGACCGGCGTGAAGGTCAGCCAGTCGTGTGCCGCTGCCCAGCGCGCCACGAGCTCACCTTCGTAGAGGTCGCGCGGACGCCGCACGCCCCAGTAGAAATGCACCGGGCGGCTCGCCCCCGTGTGCATCATGTGTTGCAGCATGGACTTGATCGGCGCGAAACCGGTACCGCCGGCCACCATGACCGCCGGCCGCGTGTCTTCCTCGCGCAGCCAGAAACCACCCAGCGGGCCCTCGATGCGCAGCAGCGCGCGCTCGCCGAGCTGCTCGAAAACCTGCGTGGTAAAGACGCCGCCCTCCACCTTGCGCACGTGCAGCTCGAGGTGGTCCGGCTGGTGTGGCGGACTGGCGATGGAGTAACTGCGCCGCCGCCCGCCGGCGAGCAGGAAGTCGACATACTGGCCGGCGAGGAACACGAACGGCTCCAGGGCGGGCAGCTTCACCACCAGGCGCACCACGTCGTGGCTCAACAGCTCGTGCGTCTCCACGCGGCACGGCAGGCGCCGGATGCGCACTTCCTCGGGGACGGCAAGCGCACGCGCCTCCAGCTCGAGATCGCTGGCGGCACGCGCCTGGCACAGCAGGGCGCGCCCTGCGGCTGCCTCGTCCGGCGTAAGTCCCGGCGGCGGCCCGTTCGGATAAGTCACCGTGCCGCGCAGCACGCGTGCCTCGCAGGCGCCGCAGCTGCCGCCGCGGCAACTGTGGGGCAGGTGCAGGCCCGCACGCAGGCCCGCAGTCAGCACCGGCTCGTCGTCGAGGACCTCGAAGGTCTCGCCGCCTGGATGTAATCTGACGTGATGACTCATCCTGAACATCCCGCGGCCGGTCTCGCCGGCCTGACCGTGGTGGGCTGCGGCTACACCGGCCGCCGCCTGCTGAAACTCTGTCGCGAACTCGGCCGCGACCTCATCGGCACCGCGCGCACCGAGGACAGCCTGGCGCAAATTCGCGCGCGCGGCGGCCAGGCGCTGCAGCTCGACCTCGACGCGCCTGCCGCCCAGCTGCCGCATGACTGCTGCGCAGGGCGCGTCCTCGTCTACATGACCCCGCCTGCACCGGAGGGAGACACCGACGTGCGCCTGCGGCGCCTCCTCGACACGCTGCCGGCCTTGCCCGCCGGCCTAGTCTACCTCAGCACCACCGGGGTCTATGGCGACACCGGCGGCGCGGTGGTGACCGAGTACACGCCCCCGGCGCCCGCCTCGGAACGGGGCCGCCGCCGGCTGGATGCGGAGACTGCCGTGCAGCGCTGGGGTGACGAAACCGGCGTGCCGGTGCGCATCCTGCGCGTGCCGGGGATCTATGGCCCCGGCCGTTTACCGCTCGACCGGATCCGGGAGGGGGCCCCGGTGGTGCGAGCTGCCGAGGCCGGCCCGGGCAACCGGATCCACGTCGACGACCTCGCCGCCGCCTGCCTCGCCGCCGTCGACTACTCGGGGCCGCACCGCGTTTTCAACCTCGGCGACGGCGACCACGCCAGCATGACCGAGTATTTCCTTGCCGTGGCGGAGGCCGCCGGCCTGCCGCCGCCCCCCGAACTGCCGCTGGAGACCCTGCTCGCCCACGTCTCGCCGGCCATGCGCAGCTTCCTGGTCGAAAGTCGCCGCGTGGACACCACGCGCATGCGCTCCGCCCTGGGCTTTGCCCCGCACTACGCTTCACTGGCCGATGGTATCGACGCCAGCCTCAGCGACAGGGACTGAAATACCGTATACAATCCACAGTATTTCTCAGGCGCAAGGTACCAGCCCATGGCGATCCAGCACTCCAACCTGCGCGACCAGGTGCGCGAAGAGTTGCTCAACTGGCTCTCTGACGGCCGCCTCCCGCCGGGGCAACGCCTGGAGGAAGAGCGCATCAGCCGGGCCATGGGGGTCAGCCGCACGCCCCTGCGCGAAGCGCTGACCAGCCTGGCGAGCGACGGCCTGGTGGAAGCCGTGCCACGGCGCGGCTTCAGGGTGCCGAAGCTGTCGGCGGAGCGGGTGCGCAACCTGCACCCGGTGGTCGGCGCGCTGGAAGGGCTCGCGCTACGCCTGAGCGGCCCGCAGGCAGCGCACCTGGCCGCCCAGCTCGACAGTCTCAACGAGCGCCTGGGATCGGCCCACCTCACCCCGATGCAGCGGGCCGACCTGGACCGGCGCTGGCACGAGACGCTGGTCAGCCGCAACCCGAACCGCGAGCTCGGCCAGATGCTGGAGCGCGTGCGCAGCCGCCTGCGCCCCTACGCGGGCAGCTGGGAGCGCAGCACGCGCGAGGTAGAGACGGTGCGGGAGGCGCACGCGGAGATCGCGCGCCAGCTGGCCGCCGGCCAGCTCGAAGCGGCAGCCGAGGCAGTCCTGCGCCACTGGGTGAACGAGATCCGCCCGGTGACCACCTGGATCCAGGGCCCGCCGACGGGCCCGCGCTGAACCCGGATCAGGTCCCCGGATCAGGTCAGGGACGGCTGGCCGGACTGGCCAGCCAGTCGGTCAGCGGCGCCCACTGCTCCCAGTCCTGCCAGGCGAGGTACTGCGGCAACTCGAACACGCCGAGGCCGCGGCCGTACGCGCGCACGTAATTCTGCGCGTCACGCAGCGTCGCCACGTAGGGCACGCCCAGCTTGCGCAGGTAAGCGTCCAGCTCGTCGAAGCTGACGGTGTGTTCCTTGATGCGGTTGGCGATCACGGCGATCTTCGCCTGCTGCCTGGCCACGCGCCCGACCTCGAGCAGCTCGGTGATGAAGTTCGAGGCGGCCCGCATGTCGATCGCCGAGGGCAGCACCGGGATGAGCACCGTCTCGGCGCGGCGCACCAGCTCGGTCAACTCGCGCCCGTGGGCGCGGGCCGGGGCGTCGATGACCACCACGTCGGCGTTGCGCGGCACGCTGCGCAGGCCTTCCTCGAAGGCCGGCACGGCCGCTACCGGCGGCGCATCGGCGGGACGCAGCTCCGCCCAGTCCATGCTCGAGCGCTGCGGGTCGAAGTCCGCCAGCGCGACCTGGTCACCGCGCGTCGCATACCAGCTTGCGAGGTTGGTCGCCACGGTGCTCTTGCCGCAACCGCCCTTGGGATTCATCACCAGGATATGCCGCATCAACGTCTCCCCTTCCAGTTATGCGCGCCCGCAAGACTACCACCGTCCTAGCGCGTTATGTTCAATTTAGTCGATGCCCAGCTCCGGCCACAATGCATCGATCCGCGCCTTGACCTCGGGGTCCATGCTGATCGGCCGGCCCCACTCCCGCTGCGTCTCGCCCGGCCACTTGTTGGTGGCGTCGAAACCGATCTTTGAGCCCAGCCCGGACACCGGCGAGGCGAAGTCCAGGTAGTCGATGGGCGTGTTCTCGATGATCACCGTGTCGCGCGCCGGGTCCATGCGCGTGGTCATGGCCCAGATCACGTCCTGCCAGTTGCGCACGTCGACGTCGTCGTCGGTGACCACGACGAACTTGGTGTACATGAACTGCCTGAGGAAGGACCAGATGCCGAGCATGACGCGCTTGGCGTGGCCCGGGTACTGCTTCTTCATGCTCACCACCGCCATGCGGTAGGAGCAGCCCTCGGGCGGCAGGTAGAAGTCCACGATCTCCGGGAACTGCTTCTGCAGGATCGGCACGAACACCTCGTTCAGCGCCACGCCGAGCACGGCCGGCTCGTCCGGCGGCCGGCCGGTGTAGGTGCTGTGGTAGATCGGATTGTCGCGCCAGCTGATGCGGTCCACGGTGAAGACCGGGAACTCGTCCACCTCGTTGTAGTAGCCGGTATGGTCGCCGAAGGGCCCTTCGGGCGCGTTGTCGCCCGGATGCAGGTGGCCTTCCAGCACGATCTCCGCGCTGGCGGGCACCTCGAGGTCCGCATGCGAGCACTTCACCACCTCCGTGCGGCCGCCGCGCAGCAGCCCGGCGAAGGCGTACTCCGACAGCGTGTCCGGCACCGGTGTGACGGCGCCGAGAATGGTGGCGGGATCCGCCCCCAGCGCCACGGCCAGCGGGAAGGGCTGCCCGGGATGCTTCTGCTGCCAGTCGCGGAAATCCAGCGCCCCGCCACGATGCGACAGCCAGCGCATGATGAGGCGGTTTTTGCCGATCAGCTGCTGGCGGTAGATGCCGAGGTTCTGGCGCGGGCGCTCCGGCCCGCGTGTGACCACCAGGCCCCAGGTGAGCAGCGGCCCGGCGTCACCGGGCCAACAGGTCTGGATCGGCAGCTTCTCCAGGTCCACGTCCGGACCTGCCACGAAGTTCTGCTGGCAGGCCGCCGAGCGCACGGTCTTCGGCGCCATGTTCAGCACCTGGCGGAAGATCGGCAGCTTCTCCCAGGCGTCGCGCATGCCCTTGGGCGGGTCCGGCTCCTTGAGGAAGGCCAGCAGCTTGCCGACCTCGCGCAGGGCCTCGACCGAGTCCTGGCCCATGCCGAGCGCCACGCGCCGCGGGGTGCCGAACAGGTTGCCCAGCACCGGCATGTCGAAGCCCTTCGGCTGCTCGAACAACAGCGCCGGACCGCCGCGCTTCAGGGTGCGGTCGCAGATCTCCGTCATTTCCAGCACCGGGCTGACCGGTGTCGCGATACGCTTCAGCTCGCCCTGCTGCTCGAGCAGGCGCATGAAGTCCCTGAGATCGGTGTATTTCATTCAAGCCACCCCGGTTGCGGCGCGCCCACTATAATTGCGCCCCAGTCATGAGCCAAACATCCGCCAGCGCCGTCCCCGCCCGCCTCGCCTTTCACAAGATGGTCGGCGCAGGCAACGACTTCGTGGTCGTAGACGCGCGCGTCGATCCATTCACACCCGACGCCGACCTGGTGCGGCGCCTCGCCGACCGACGCGAAGGCATCGGCTGCGACCAGCTGCTCGTCATCGGGCCGCCGCCGGATGCCGACACGGCATTCAGCTACCGCATCTGGAACGCCGACGGCGGCGAGGTCGAACAGTGCGGCAACGGCGCCCGCTGCCTGGCGCTGCTGTGGGGCACCGAGCTGTCACCCGGCAGCACCGAGTTTCGCATGCACAGCGCCGGCGGAGTCGTGGCGGCGCGGTTGCAAGGGAACGAAGCCGCCGTCGCCATGGGCGTGCCGGACTTCGCCCCGGCGCGCATTCCGTTGCACGCCGCGGCCGAGGCGGCGCGTTACACCCTCGAAGCGGCCGGGCAGCGCGTCGCGCTGGGCGCCGTGTCCATGGGCAACCCGCATGCGGTGCTGGTGCTGGATGAACTCGGCCTCGGCACTGTCGCCACAGCCCCGGTGGACACGCTCGGCCCCGCCATCGAGACGCACCCTGATTTCCCGCGCCGCGTGAACGTCGGCTTCGCCGAGGTGCGCGACCGCGCCCATGTCGCGCTGCGCGTGTGGGAGCGCGGTTGCGGCGAGACACAGGCCTGCGGCACCGGCGCCTGCGCGGCGGTGGCGGTACTGCGCGACGCCGGCAGGGTAGACTCTCGGGTGAGCGTGGACCTGCCGGGCGGCCGACTCGTGGTGGAATGGCAGGGGCGCGGCACACCGGCCTGGCTCAGCGGGCCCTCCCGGAAGGCATTCGAAGGAAGCATCGAGCTGTGAGCAGCAGAGAACAAGGCGGCCAGGCCGCCACAGGGGACGACGACCAGGGCGTGGTGGATTACCTTGCGGACCACCCGGACTTTTTCGAGCGTCATGCCGGGCTGCTCGAGAAGCTGCGGCTGCCGCATCGCAGCGGCACCGCCACGGTATCGCTGGTGGAACGCCAGGTCAGCGTGTTGCAGGACAAGAACCGCACGCTGGAGCGACGCCTGCGCGAGCTGGTCGAGGTCGCGCGCGACAACTCCGGCCTGTCGGACAAGATTCATGCCCTCGCCATCCGCCTGTTGCGCGCCGCCGACCAGCACGCCGTGCTGGCAGCACTGGAGGCCGGGCTGCGCGAAGACTTCGGTGCCAACCAGGCCGTGGTGGTGCTGTTGCACGGCAGCGACGAAACACTGCCGCCGGAGGGCTCGCGCTTCCTGCGGCATGCGCGGCGCGGCGACGCCGAGTTGCGCGCCTTCGCCACTTTCTTCCAGCAGGGCAAGCCGCGTTGCGGGCGGATCCGCGACGTGCAGCGCGAGTTCCTGTTCCCGGGCGAGAGCGCCGTGATCGCCTCGGTCGCCATGGTGCCGCTGGGCGCAGGCTGCGAACTCGGCATGCTGGCCATCGGCAGCAACGACCCGCACCGTTTCAACCCGACCATGAGCACCGACTTCCTGGCGCGCATCGGCGAGCTGACGGCAGCCGCGCTGGCGGCGGCGCGCGAACGCAGGGCGAGCGCTCCGCGCCGGGCATGAACGCAGCCGGCCCCGACCGCGCCTGGCTGGAGAAGTGGCTCGACCACCTCCGCTACGAGCGCCGGCTGTCGGCGCTGACGGTAAAAAACTACCATCGCGACATCGAGGCCCTGTACACCTTTCTCTGCAATGCCGAGGTGCCGGCCTGGGCGCAGGTGGATAGCGGCCATGTGCGTTCCTTCGCCGCGCGCCTGCACCGCCGCGGCCAGGCCCCGCGCAGTATCCAGCGCCGCCTGGCGGCGGTGCGCAACCTGTTCGCCTACCTGCTGCGCGAGGGCGTGGTCGACGCCAACCCGGGAGCGGATATCACCGCGCCCAAGGCGCCGCGGCGCCTGCCGGGGACGCTGGACGCCGATGCCATGAGCCGCCTGCTGGACGTGCGCGGCGACCACCCGATCGCCACGCGCGACCGCGCCATCATGGAGCTGCTCTACTCCTCCGGATTGCGGCTGGCGGAGCTCGCCGGCCTGGAGGCGACCGACATCGACTTCGGCGAAGGGACCGTGCGGGTCACGGGCAAGGGCGCCAAGACCCGCATCGTGCCGGTGGGCGCGAAGGCGCGCGAGGCCTTGCGCGACTGGATCAAGGTGCGTCCGCAGCTGCTCAAGTCACCCAGCAGCGCACTCTTCATCAGCCGCATCGGCCGGCCCCTGTCCATGCGCAACATCCAGTCGCGCGTGGAGCTCTGGGCGCGTCGCCTCGGCCTGCCGGAAGGGGTCAGCCCGCACACCTTCCGCCATTCCTTCGCCACCCACCTGCTGGAGTCCAGCGGCGACCTGCGCGCGGTGCAGGAACTGCTCGGCCACGCCGACATCAGCACCACCCAGATCTACACCCATCTTGATTTCCAGCATCTCGCCCGCATCTATGACCAGGCGCACCCGCGGGCGCGCAAGCGCCGCTGAGGCGCCCACCCACCCGAACTCCGGAGCCAAGATGGAACAGTTTCGCGGCACCACCATCCTGTCCGTGCGCCGCAACGGCGTCGTCGCCGTGGGCGGCGACGGGCAGGTCTCCATGGGCAATACCGTCATGAAGGGCAACGCGCGCAAGGTGCGCCGGCTCTATGACGGCAAGGTGCTGGCGGGCTTCGCCGGCGGCACCGCCGACGCCTTCACCCTGTTCGAGCGCTTCGAGGCCAAGCTGCAGCAGCACGGCAACCTCACCCGCGCCGCCATCGAGCTGGCCAAGGACTGGCGCACCGACCGCATGTTGCGCCGGCTCGAGGCGCTGCTGTGCGTCGCCGACGCGGAGAAGAGCTTCATCATTTCCGGCAACGGCGATGTCATCGAGCCGGAGAACGACCTCATGGCGATCGGCTCCGGCGGCCCCTTCGCCCAGGCTGCGGCGCGCGCCCTGCTGGAGAACACGGAGCTGGACGCCCCGGCCGTGGTGGAGAAGGCGCTGGGCATCGCCGCGGACATCTGCGTCTACACCAACCGCCACCTGACCATCGAGACCCTGTGATGACCACCACGCCCATGACCCCGCGCGAGATCGTGCAGGAGCTCGACAAGCACATCGTCGGCCAGGAGGCCGCCAAGCGCGCCGTGGCCATCGCCCTGCGCGACCGCTGGCGCCGCATGCAGATCGACGAGCCGCTGCGCTCCGAGATCACGCCGAAGAACATCCTCATGATCGGCCCCACCGGCGTCGGCAAGACCGAGATCGCGCGGCGCCTGGCGAAACTGGCGCGTGCGCCCTTCATCAAGGTCGAGGCGACCAAGTTCACCGAGGTCGGCTATGTCGGCCGCG
>CAYPTW010000007.1:0-2968 GCA_964413755.1 uncultured Thioalkalivibrio sp.
CCCGCAGCGCTTCGGCCGCGAGCAGGGCAACCTGCGCCTGGCGGAGCGCTGGTTCGCCGGCGAGCTGCGGCCGCGGCGCGACGAAAGCGGTTTCGCACTCTCGGCCGCGCGATCGCTCATCTTCAACGCCGTGCTGGCCGAGCGGATCGCTGCGGGCGGCTGGGAGACGGCCGCGCCGGGCGATCCCGTCCAGCTCGACGGCAGCAACAGCTGGTTCATCGCCGAGGCCGGCGACGAGGCCTTGCCCGGCCGGCTGGCGGCGCTGGACGTGCATCCGACCGGGCCGCTGTGGGGGCAGGGCGAGCCGCCCGGCCATGGTCCCGGCGCCGAGCTCGAGCACGCGGTCGCCGCCCGCTTCCCGCTATTCGCCGAGGGACTCGCCGCGCAGGGCCTGGAGCAGGAACGGCGCTCCTTGCGCCTGCGCGTGACTGATTTCACGTGGCACCTGGCGGACGACGTGCTCGAGCTCTCCTTCAGCCTGCCCGCCGGGGCGTTCGCCACGGCGGTGTTGCGCGAGCTGCTCGACGTTGACTGATCGCCCCGGCGATCCCCCGCGATCCCTGACCGTGGCAGCGACCGCGCACGCCTCCCGCTTGGCTCAGATGCCTGCGCGTGAGGCGTGCACGTCCGCCGCCACTGCATCGGGGTGATGAAGCCGCCCGGGGTGCATGGCCGGTGTCGTGGCTGCGCCGGCAGGCCAGGTTCAGTGAGCGGGCGGTGGTTGTGCTGTTAATAACCCGTGGCTTGACAATCGCGATTACATGCGTAATCTGTAAGTAAGTTTACGGGTGTAATCAAACATGCAAATCAGTGAAGCGGAATCTGTGGTGATGCAGGCCCTTTGGCAGTCGAGCCCCTTGTCGGCAGAAGACGTCTTCGCTGCCGTGGCGGCAGGTCAGGACTGGCAGGCGCCGACAGTAAAGACCCTGCTCAATCGCTTGCTCAAGAAGGGCGCGATCACCGCCAGCCGCGAAGGCCGGCGGTTCCTTTACAGCCCCGTGCTGGACCGGGAGACATGGCTGGACCAGCAAAGCGAGAGCCTGCTTGACCGGTTGTTTGGCGGACGGGTCGGTCCGATGGTTGCGCACTTCAGCGAGCGCGGCCGGTTGACGGAGACAGATGTGGCGGAGCTGCGCCAAATCCTGGAGAAGCTCGATGACGGCAATTGAGAGCTGGTTTCTGTTAGCGGAAACCACGTTGGCGACATCGGTTGCCGTCTTGCTGGTACTGGTGATGCGACGCCCTGTGCGCCATGCCTTCGGCGCGGGCGCGGCCTACGGTCTGTGGGCGATGGTGCCCGTGATGCTGCTCGCGGTGCTTCTCCCAGCGGCAATCGAGCCGACGCTGTCGATACAGAGAGTGGCCGCCCCGATGCTGGATGCCATCACGCCGTCGGCGTCCTCACAGGGCACGGGCAACGATGCCTTCGCTTGGTTGCCCTGGGCTTGGGGCAGCGGCGTCATGACAATGCTCGCTATCCTGGGTTGGCAACAGCACCGTTTCATGGCTGGCCTGGGCCCGCTGCGGCTGCGCCCGGATGGCCTCTACCAGAGCCTGGCGACGCGTGGTCTGCCCGCGGTGGTGGGCTGGCGGCCGCGCATCGTGCTGCCAGGTGATTTCGAACAGCGCTACAGCGCGGCGGAATGTGAGCTGGTGCTGGCGCATGAGCGTGAACACCTGCGCCGCGGCGACCTCCCAGCCTGCCTGGTGGCCGCCCTGTTGTGCTGCCTGTTCTGGTTCAACCCCCTGATTCAGGTCGCCGCGCGCTGTTTCCGGCACGACCAGGAGCTGGCCTGCGACACCGGGGTGTTGCGCCGTTTCCCGAAGCATCGCCACACCTACGCCAAGGCCATGCTCAAGACCCAACTTGGATACCAGCCGCTGCCGGTTGGCTGTCACTGGTCCGGGTTCCATCTGATCAAGGAGCGCCTTACCATGTTGTCCCATCCCTCGCCGTCCTTGCCGCGCCGACTGGGCGGCCTGTTTACGGTCGCAGTGCTGGTCGCCTCCGTGGCCGCGGCCGCCTGGGCATCGCAGCCCGGTCATCCGGCTGACGTGCCGCCCGGCAAGCTCCTGCTTGAACTTGCCGTCAACGTTGACGAGGAGCCCGTTCGCGACATCCGTGCCGTGGTGGTCCCCCGGGTGCCGCACGAGGAGCGTTTCGAACACGAGGGGCGGTCCTGGTACACGCGCTGGACCGCCGTGCAGCTCGATGACGGAACCTTCGATCTCGTAGCGATGCTCGAGCGGGATGGCGAAGTTCTGGCGCAGCCCCGCCTCATTTTGCGCGACGAGGCTTCTATCCACATCGGCACAGAAACCGAAACCGGCGACTTCAAGGGCCTGAGCATCGACCTCCGGATCAGCGCCGGCGCTCCGGCGGAGCCCTGATCAGCAGGGCTGCGGACTCGTCATGTTCACTCGCAGGCATCTGAGCCAAGAGGGAACATGACGAGGTCGCAGCCCGGTCCCCAAAGGCGTTACGGTCCGGAGGGCGGAAACGCAAACCGGGCCTCGCGGCCCGGTCTGCTGAGCAGGGTCTGCGGCCGGAGGCCGCGCGCCGTTACTCGAAGTCGAAACTGTCGAGGTCGGCCAGCTCCTTGGCCGCGCGCTTCATCTCCATGTACTCCTCCACGCGCCGGCGCGCGTTCTCGCCGGCGTGCCTCGAGGATGCGCCAGCGGGCAGGTCCTCAAGGAGGCCGGGAAACTCCTCTTCTTCCATTTCATCCTCTTCCGCATCGAAGGAGTCTTCGATGTCGTCGTTGGTGTCGTCGGTGTCCGTTTTCATAACTTCCGGCCAGGGACGGTCCAAAATGCCCCGCAGGGGGTTCCTAGGGCGCGACATATACATCGACCCGCGCGCGGGAGCAATAGCCAATTTCCAAATCCCCGCCGCCCGTCGTCGCCTGCCCAGCCTTGCCCGGCCGCACGCGAGACCCCGTGACGGCCCCTCTCGGTTAATGAGATG